>CAZTWL010000006.1:105000-127053 GCA_964617825.1 uncultured Verrucomicrobiota bacterium | reverse complement strand
CTCGGCGGTCGCCCCGATCATCCAGGGCTACGATTCGGTCAAGGTGGAGGCGGATATCGAGATTGGCGGCACCGACCAATTGTTCAACCTGCTCGTCGGGCGCGACCTGCAAAAGGCTTTTGGCAAGGAACAGCAGGTGGTGCTGACCCTGCCCCTGCTGGAAGGTCTGGATGGCGTGCGCAAGATGAGCAAGAGTTTGGGCAATTACGTGGGCGTTACCGAAAGCCCGCGCGAAATGTTCGGCAAAATCATGTCCATCCCGGATGCCCTGATGGGGCGCTATGCGTCCTTGGTTCTCGGCCGGCCGGCACAGGCCGGGGCCAAAGACGAGCGGCACCCGCGCAAGATAAAGGACGAACTGGCCCAAGCCATTGTGGCGCGTTTTCACAGCCCGGCTGACGCCGCCGCCGCTTCCGCCGAGTTCGAGCGCGTGTTTTCGGAACACAAGCAGCCGGACGAGATCCCTACCGTCGCAATTCCCATGGCCCAGAGGAAAGACGGCAAACTGGGCATCGTGGCGCTCCTGGTCGCCGCCGGACTGGCGGAAAGCAATGGCGCCGCCCGCCGGCTTATCCAGCAAGGCGCCGTCAAAATTGGCGAGAAAAAAATAACCGATATCGCCACCGAACTGGCCGTTCCGGATGGCAGCGTCATTCAGGCCGGCAAGCGCGCCTTCGCCCGCATCGTTTCGGCTTGATCGTCATTTCCACTCCTGCCGTCCGGCAAGCAGGTGCAGAGCCGGAGCAACAATCGGCCGACAACAAGAATTGACACGTTTTGATTTCTTGCTATTGTTCAGCTGGTTTTGACCGACGTATTCCTCGGTAGCTCAATGGTAGAGCGGGTGGCTGTTAACCACTAGGTCGCAGGTTCGAGCCCTGCCCGAGGAGCCCAGTAGTAGAACGGAGTTCACTACTGGGCGGTGCAGTGAACTCTGTTCTACTGCACTGCCTTCCTTGTTTCTCTCTTTCTCCGCTTCGCTAGAATCAAGGTTGCCTTTTACCCAGTCCAGACGTATGGTTTTGGGTATGCCTGCTAAATTGCAATACTGTGTCTATGTCCTTCTCTCCATGCACGACGGCGACTTGTACGTGGGCTTCACCACTGACTTGCAGCGCCGTCTGACTGAACATTTTCACGGTGAGTCAAAGGCCACCGCTCCCCGTCGTCCATTCCGTCTTATTTTCTGCGAGTACTTTTTCTCCAAGCAAGACGCCGAACGCCGTGAAATGTATCTGAAGACAACGGCTGGACGGAAAGGTCTCAAACTAATTCTTCGGGAGACCCTTCAGTCCCATGTCTGGGATTGAGCCATACTGCATAAACAAAGCTTATCTTTCAATGCGAGAGCGACAATGAATAAAACGACGAAAATGAATGCGCATCATGGTTTTACATTGGTGGAATTGATTGTCGTGATAGTCATAATAGTGTTACTGGCAGGATTGATTGCCTACCTTATGAATTCCGCTCGTGAACAATCACGGCGTGTTAAGTGTCTTTCAAACCAGAAGGCAATATGGGAAACTGCTCAATACATAGGGGGACAGCCCTGTGATTCATTTCATCCTGACCTTCCTTATGGGCACTTCGTAGGTCAATCGTATCCAATGAATCGGCCAGCTGTATACCGTGAAAATGGTTGGTTGAATGATAGCACGAATATATCGCCCAATATGTTTATATGCCCTTCAATGGCCAATATTGTTAAACCTGCTAACAGTTTGACTAATATTACGGAAACGAATAGCTGTTATGTTGTATTTGCAAGACGATATAACAACGATGGTAATAAAATTTTCATTTGCGACATGAATGGATTTAATACAATACCAAGCCCCACGGCAAACGGGTGGGGAGGCAATCATAAAGGAAAAGGCGGCAATATGGTTTTCGTTTCAGGTGCTGGCAGATGGGTCAATACCTCGGAAATAACAAATCCATTTTATGTAAATGCATTTATCGTAGATACAAATGCCCACCAAAAAATACTAAAATATTAATTAAATAGGCTTTAAGCCCCGCAACATCCATCCACTGCCATATTTTCCACTGTCCGGCAGTGGAAAATTACAGGGGTTGTGGTTGATTCAGGGACTTGTTGAACAGGTGCGAATGAGCCACGCCGGGGAAAATAGCCTGCCACCTTGGTAATAAGCAGTGTTTAGGATAAGAATAATGAGGGGATTCCCCGCAAAACTCTTGACTGACCACGGTGACGCAAATAAAATTTCAAACATCGGGAGACAGTTTGTCCTACGGTGGTTTCGGCGGGCGGAACGAAGCAGAATTGCGTTTTTTGTCCCCTTCTGCTGTGGATAAGAATTAAAATGGTCAACGTGCCTATCCTTTAACAGAGATCAAACACCTTATAGGAGGTTGTATCGCTTATGAATCGTCAAAACATATCATTATTCTTTGCTGTGCTGATGGTGGCACTTATGGCAGTGCCGGGGGGCGCTCAATCAGAAGAGAAAAAAGAAGTAGCGATGAAATCTCTACCAGAACTTCAAATTGAAGTGGAAGTAAAGTTCGTTGCTTTTACAAAGAGTCATATTGACAATCTGATGCAAAAGGATTCCGGCGAATTTGTCTCCGTTGAGGCCCTGCAGGGATTAATTAAAGATGGCAAAGCGCGGATCCTTTTCGCTCCCCGACTCATAACCAAATCAGGGGCTAATGCCGAAGTCAAGGCTGTAACTGAGTGCATTTATCCAACCAAATTTGAGACCGCAGAACTTTCCCTTCCCGTCTCTGCAACCAATGCGACCACGCAATGTGAGAAATCCATCGTGGTGCCGACAGCTTTTCAAACACGAGACACGGGCGTCATCCTAAACGTGACGTCGACACTGGCACCAGATTTCAAACATATCGATCTGGTCTTATTGCCTCAAATCGTTTATGAACCTGTTTGGAAAGATTATGGCATTACGTATATTGATGCTTCCGGACGCCAGCAACAGGTTAAGATGGAACAACCGATTTTCTCCTCGCGTTGCATCACCACCAGTATAACCGTTGAAAACGGCATTACCGTTCTCTGCGGAGGCGGTATGAACATAAAAGCTGATGACAAGGAAGTTATCTATGTACTTGTCACCGCCAGGACTGTTAACAGTCAAGGGAAGCCGACAAAATAAAAACATTTGACTGTGTCAAAGCTCTTGCTTCATTGCGACTGGAATGCAAGCAAACATAATCTTCGAAAGGGGGCGTGAAGACAGTGATGCCGTCGGGATTCAGACTTCGGCTGGGCAGGGTCAGGCGACGGAAACGGCGTCTGAACCCCCGAAAACCCTTTCACTGCCGTATTCACAAGTCATTCTAAATCAATAACTACTGCCAAGTTATAGCTGCAAGCTGTCCGCCGAGTAGGCCCTTTTCCAACCCGAACCTGTGTAAAAGCAGGTTCTGGTTTTTATTTTAGAAAACATTATTTCTGATATGGTCTCATATTCTTGGCGTCCCATAAAATAAGGAACAGCACCCGTGAAAACAGATATGAATGCAGCGGATTTTCCAGAAGAACTACAGCATGAATGCACCAGCTGGATGGTGTTTGGCGACTTGACTGACCAGAATGCCAATATTCTGCATAAGAACCGCGATTCATCCGTTCGGCACATTGGTGTATTGACCAGCCCGGAACAGTCTGAATGCCGATGGATTGGGCTGGGCACCATTCCCGACCAGATGGCGACCATGGGGTTGAATGAAAAAGGCCTGGCCATTGTTGTCAACAGTGGCGAACCATGCATTGACAACAATCCCTCCAACGAGTGGGGAACCCCGAAAATCCTAATGCACCTGCTGGGAAGCTGCCATACGGCAGTCGAAGCATTGGATAAATTCCGGAATATGTTGAAGGCGGGACAATACAGCCATGGCGAGAGCGGTTCGATTTTCCTGCTCATGGACACTCGGGAGGGATATATTGCCGAATGTTCAGCGCATTTCTGCTCCCCTGCATGTTTTGACCATGGCTATTGCCTGCGCGCCAATATTTGGCACAACCCCGACATGGCGCGGTACTCGGTCAATACGCCGGCAGGGCACATGAACAGCTGCATCCGCGAGCTTCAGGTCTATTCCATGCTGAACCGCGCCCTGGCTGTCAACGGCGGGAAAATCGCCTGTCAGGACATCTGGGCTATTTCCCGCAATACCAGCATGCCGGATTCGGATAACAAGTGCGGCGTCTGCAACAAGAAGACCAATTCCGCTAGCACACTGGAAATCAACCGGGAATATCCCGATGTCCTGTCCACGATGTTCGCGACCATCGGGCCGCCGCGCCATACGATGTTTCTTCCCATCCCCATTTGCGTTACGGAGTTGCCTGACGCGATGCACCGCACCCCGATTTGTTCCGATGCGGCGTTTCGGCGATTCGAAACACAGGGCTTGGACTTTTCCGTCGAATATTGGCAACGCATGGAGCAGGATATGCTGCCCGTTTACAGGCAGGCGCAGGCAGATGCCCGCTTGGCTTTGTGTGAGGGTAGACGCGACCTCGCCATCCAGCTTCTCAATGACGCAGCACGGAATGCGTGGAATCGCCTCTGCGTGAAACAACAACATCCCCTAAAATCGCAATACCAAGACTAATTGAAGAGATTAAGTCAATAAATCTGCCGTCCAAGAAGGCGATTGATAAGGGGCAATGATAATTATGTGGTGCGTCAACTGATAGAGCGGCATGATTCCGAAATAAAACGAATTTATAATTATGAAGTATTTAATAACGTAAATGGACAAGATATTTTAAAATATCATCAGGCACGTCTCATGCACAATACAGCATCTCATTTTCCAGCAACTCTTTTTTTAAAAAAGTCATTAATTAAATACAATACGAAATAAAATCAAAGTTCTGTCCTGAAGTTATAAAAGGTGAACTATCATTGCCTAAATAAGCCTTCACTGCCATTTTCACAAATAATTCCGTCAGGTTCTGGTTGTGGGTTAAGCGACGAGCCACATTGCCAACGGCTATAACCTGCGTTTAGCGTGGGCTTCCGTTTTCCCGCCCCATCGTCCTTCGGACAAGCTTACGGCAATCCCTTGTTTTTCAGGCGCTTGCGTTCTCGCCCGTCCACACGTCCGCTCCGTTCCGCAGGGCGATTTTCCGTGGGTTATAGCTGGCAGTCTGAATACTGACCTTTGCCGTCCCGAACTCGAACCCGCATCCACTGCCCCGATTTCCACTGCTTTCCAGTAGACGGACAGGGACGGAAGGCTTGAAAACATTGGGGAGTGGGAAAAGGTGGGACACAGCCACCTGCGATAAATAACGGTAGCCACCTATAAATATCAGGATTCATTCCCACTCAATGTCAAGGTAGCTGTACGGATGGCTATTCCATTGCGGATGTTTTTTGATGTTGCCGATGATGGGCTTTCCCAGGCGGGGGTCAAGCTGGACAGTTTCCCTGGTCAGCGTTACCCCAGCCAGCAGTTGTTTTGCCAGCTGGACTTGCTGTTGGGCAGGAAGCTCCCTGATGTTCTGCTTGGTGTGTTTCAAAACGCTATGAATCTTGGTCTCGGTCGCCTGCTTCTTCTCCCACGCCCCCATTTCCGTCTTCTGTTCTTCCAGCTGGGTCTTCAGGGATTTGATATTCTGCACCAAATTCTGCAAGTGATTAGCCGTATCTTCGTCCATCGCTTGAGCCACCTTCGACAAGCTTATCATCAGGTTCCCGTGTTCCTGCTTCCGCTCCGTCAATGCCCGTTGAGTCTCTTGAATATCAGCCTGTAATTTGGCTATGGCATTTGGAGCTTGCGTATCCAACTTGCCGCTCTTAGCTGATTTTACACATAATTCTTGACGATGCCACGGCTTTTGGGCATGGCGAGGGCTCGTGGGGAATGTCCCGATCGGGGGGGGTGGAACGGGGTTCAGTGAGGGGAAGGAACGGTTGACGAATGCAAAGCGATCAAGAATATGGTGCAACACTATGCGGACTTCTGCCTCCATTATCTCCAGGCCGGCTCGGTGCGCCGAGCCTACAACAAAGCCGAAAGCGGAATAACAGCCGCGCGCCCAGCAAGCGCGGCGGCAATAAATCCGAAGCCGTGCTATTTCTTGGCCAGGATTTCCTGCACCTTCTGTGCGAGGGTCTTCAGGGAAAACGGCTTCTGGATGAAGTTTATGCTGTTTTCGCCCACCCCTTGCTCCGCAAGGAGGTTGGCGGTATAGCCCGACATGAACAAGTGCTTGAGCTTCGGGTGCCGTTTCAGCATCTGCCGGACCATCTCGGGACCGTTCATGTCCGGCATGATCACGTCGACGATCAGCAGGTCGACCTGGTTGATATGTTCCTCGAACAGCTGGAGGGCCGCCTTGGGCGAAGCGGTCGCGAGCACCTGGTAGCCCAGGTTTTCGAGGATCAGCCGAGTGGTGCGCAGGATGGTCTCATCGTCATCGACGAGCAGGATGGTTGCGTGGGCCGCGGGGGCCTCTACACCGGCATAAGCGAGAGGCTCGGACGCGGCTTGTTCGCCGGCGCAGCGGGGCAGGTAGATCTGGAAAACGGTGCCCTTGCCGGGTGCGCTGTCCACGCGGATGTTCCCGCCGTTCTGCTTGACGATGCCGTAGACGGTTGCGAGGCCCAGCCCAATGCCCTTGCCGAAGGGCTTGGTGGTGAAAAAAGGTTCGAAGACTCGATCGCGGACGTCCGGCGACATGCCGGAGCCGTCGTCGCGAATGGAGAGCAGGACGTAGGCGCCGGGGGTGACGCCACTGATCTGGCTGGCTTTGGCGGGGGTGATCTCGACGTTGGCGGTCGCGATAGCGATGTGGCCGGACTTGCCGATGGCGTCGCGCGCGTTGACGCACAGGTTGGCCACGATCTGGTCGATCTGCCCGGAACCCATCATGACGGTGCCGATGTCCCGGCCCGGCTTCCATTCCAGATGGATGTCTTTACCGATGAGGCGGCAGAGCATGCCGGATATGCCCTCGACGACCTCGTTGATGTTCAGCGCCTTGGGCGCCACGGTTTGCGTGCACGCGAAGGTCTGGAGCTGGTTGGTGAGGTTGGTCGAGCGCTGGACGGCCTTCTTGATTTCCACGAGGTTGTTGTGCAGGGACTGGCCCGGAGACACCTCCCTGAGGGCTATTTCGGTGAAGCCAAGGATGGCCTGGAGCATGTTGTTGAAATCGTGCGCGACGCCGCCGGCGAGGCGGCCGATGGATTCGAGCTTCTGGGCGTCCGTCAGCTGCTTCTGCAGGACCACTTTCTCTTCCTCGGCGCGCTTGAGGTCGGTGATGTCGGTGCTGGTGCCCCAAGCGCCCAGAATGTTTCCCCGGTCGTCACGCATCGGGATGCCGCTGCTGGAGAACCACGTGATGCCGCCCGACTCGGTCATCACCGGGTGGACGAGGTTCCGGAAGGATTCGCCTCTCTTGACATATCCGAGTACCTTCGCCTTGAATTCCTCGCGCCCCTCTTCCGGATGCAGTTCGTAAAAATACGTTTTGTTGACCAGATTGTCCGGGCGGCGCTCGGTGGTATCGATGGTTTCGGCGCCCAAGCTGGTGTAGAGCCCATGGACGTCGAGCGACCAGGTGACAATGCGGTTCTGCTTCGCCAGCAGGTTGTAGCGCTCCATGGCGGTGTCCAGGGCCTGTTCAATCCGCTTGCGCTCGGTAATGTCGATGGTGTAACCCGCTAGCAGCGTCTTTCCTTTCTGGGCAATCGGAAATTTGACCGTGACATAGTAGCGGCCGTTCATCTCTTCATCCAGTTGCAGTACCTCGCCCTTGGTCACGACAGCTCGGTCGTCGGCGGAGATTTTCGCTGCAAATTCGGGGGGAAACAGTTCCTCCATGGTCTTGCCCACCATCTCCGAACCCGGGATGCCGATCATCTGCTGGTAATTGTCGCTGGCCATCAGGGTCCTGCTTTCGGTGGCTGTGACTTCCTTGATAAAGGCGCAGATGGGGGAGTGGCGCATGAACAGTAGTAACAGCGCATGGCTCTCCCGCAGCGCTTCCTCGGATTTCTGCCGCGCGGCCAGGCTTTGCCGGAGACCTTCCAGCGCCGTGCGCAGCTCGGAGGTTTTGGCACGGACGCGGCGGCCGAGAAGTACGTTGCCCATCGCCAGCGCCAGGATGACAGCGAGCCCTCCGAGGATCCAAGCCCCCCATTGGCGGATGATTACTTTGAGCAGGAAGGGGGAGCCCATCCATTTCTGGTCAATGGCGCGGTATTCGCGCCGGGAGATTTTGTGGAAGCCGTCCTGCACCAGGCGCAGCAGATCGGAGCGATTCTTATGAACGGCCCGATGGAATTGACCCGTGTAGAGCACGAACGACTGGCGGAACTCGTCCGCGATACCGTGCTTGTAAAGGTAGTAGACGGCCGCGGGCTGGTCCACGGAGAAGACCTTGATCTCCTGGCTCTTCGCGGCCAGGATGATCGCTTCATAACTGGGATATTCCTTCAGGCTGTCGATGCCCCGGCGGGTCAGATAATCAATGACAGCGTCGCCGGCTTTGACACCGATGGTAAAGCCTTTCAGGGACGGGATGTCGCTGATGCCGCCGAGGGTCTTGTGCGCATAGACGGGCACTTCGATATTGGCGTAGGGCGAGGTGAAGTCGTAAACCTTGGCGCGCTCCTCGGTGAAGAAGATCGTGTCGATGACATCCGCCCGACCCTCGCGCATGAGGCGTTGGGCCTCGGACCAATCCATCGCCTTAAGGTCAACCTTCACCCCTGTCTTCTGTTCCCACAGTGCCCATTGATCCGTAAGGATGCCGCGCACCTTCCCGCTTGCATCGCGGAAGAGATAGGGCGGATAGTTGTCGTCGCTTACTACGACAAGGGGGGCACGGCGGGGAGGCTCCTGGCCGCACACCACGCCCGGAAGTCCAGCCACCACCAGCAGGAGAAGAAAGACCAGGGATTTCTTCCAAATTAGCACCGGATGGTGGATGTGCCGTTTCATGGGTTGTTTAATCCATGCCGAGGCAAGTTGTCCTTCGGAATTTGCGTAGAATGCTCCAGTTCGTGCATTGCTTCGGACGCGAGACGCGCCTTACAGGCCCAGAAGCACAAACACGATGGCATGGCCGCTGCCCGAGAGCATGACGCGCCATTCGCCGCCGTCGGACTTGCAGATGGCGGAATCGGCCAGGCCGTCGCCCTCGTAATCCGCCGGACGCGACGCCCAGCCAAGCCCGTAGGAGGTTTCCCTTCTATGCTTAACCGGTTCATTCTGTGCTGCCAGTATGGATAGCTATTGCTAAAAACATTTCACTAATTTAAAAACTGCCTGTCAATATTTGTTTATGTAGGACAAACAGAAAGATCCTTGTGGGACATATCTTACAAATAACCGATTTTTTTTGGTATCTGTGCAAGATCATTTACGGCAATGCAACAGCCAGCCGGTCCAGCGGCCCAATTCAACTTAGTGGCCCGTAGGCTATCCCATACCTGACCTTCAAGGCTACGGATCGCAGCAGCCAGGGATGCCCGCTTGTGGATAGTCCACCGATTAGTCCACTGCCGGGAAACGGGTCAAAACAGCCTTGGTCGCCCAAAAATTTCCGATTGCGGAAAAAAGGGCTTAATTGGAAAAAAACGGGCGCCTTCATCCTTGGCTGACAGGCAGATTTTCAGGATTATTGCCGTGCAAATCCGCCTCAAATTGGTATTCTGCCGATATGGCAACCGACTCTATAGCCCACATTGAGGCTGTCTTTACCAAGTTTCAACAGGGCGCCAAGCCGTCCGCGGGCAAGGATAGCGCGACGGTCCAAAAGGCGCCCGAATGGGCTGGATTTGACCTGGACTTGCTGGAAGAACTGAAGCAAACCGTTGCATCAGCATTCAAAAAGTCACCCAAGGATGCCGAACTGCTAAAACTGTCCGCCCGCGTCTATTACGACATTGACGACCCCAGTTTGCTGTTCGGCGTCCTGGATAAATGGAAAAAAGCTGACAAGAAATCCATAATTCCCCACCTGTATCGGTCAGAATATTATTTCCACGACGAGCGAATTTCCTACGACGAATTCATTGCGGAAATAAAAGACGCCCTTAAAATTGACCCCGATTCCCTTGCTGTCTTGTCTATGGCGTATTCTGGTGCCAAGGCAAAAGGGGATGATGGTCGCCAACTGAAATATGCGTGCGAATATGCGTCCAGGGCAAGGTCTGCGGACTGGCAATTCGTCTACGGAACTTTGTGCAGGCAAGGAATGATGTTTGACCGAGCCGAACGGGAATTCATAAAGGGTCTGGCAATCAAGCCCGACCATCCATATTGCACTGGTGGTCTTGCCAGATGCTATTTTGAAATGGGTAAACTGGACAAGGCGGAAGAATTGTTTGCGTCATTAACAGAAAGCAAGGTTGCCGATGTCAGTAATATCGCCAAGGCAAGGCTCAATCTGATTGACAACATAAGGCAGAAAAAGCCCGTGCCAGAAAAAATCAAACGGCTGTTGAAACACGCCGACGAGTGGGAAAAACGGCGGGTGGACGAGATTTCGGACGAACAGCACAGGAAGCTGATTGCCGAATGCTTTGCGAGGAAGTGAAATTATGGGTGAAAAAACACACAATACCAACCTTGCATCCGAGTATTATGTCCTGTCTATGCTCTACCGAATGGGGGCAAACGCATTCCTGACGCTGGGCAACAAGAAGTCCATCGACATCGTGATCGAGAAAGACGGCAAGACCCTGACCGCCGATGTCAAGGGTCTGAAGGACACGACCTGCTTTCCCATCGACAACTGGACGAAGCGGCACAAGACCCATTTTTTGATATTCATCTCGTTTCTGCGGCGGATTGACGACCCGAAATGCCTGCCAGAAATCTACATTGTCCCGTCTACCGAGATGGAGCGGCAGCATAGCGAACTGGGCGGAAAATCCATCATTTACCAGAACCCCAAGGGGACTAGGAAAGTCGTTGAGTTGAGCCGCTTGAGGAAAATCGCCAAGAAATACCAGGACAAGTGGCGGTATTTCCTGTAAGGCGACTTTTAAGCATCCACTGCCATATCTACAAACGACTTGTTATCAACAGTATCCGTCAGGTTATAGTTGTGAGCGGTACGGCGAGCCCAGTAGTAGAACGGAGTTCACTACTGGGCGGTGCAGTGAAACTCAGCTTCTACTGCACTGACTCCCCTGTTTCTCTCCCCCGCTTCGCTAGAATCAAGGATTGTCTTTTCCCGCTTCAGCCTTATGATTTAAAAATGCCTTCCAACCTCCAATACTGTGTCTATGTCCTTCTCTCCATGCACGACGGCAACTTGTATGTGGGCTCTACCACCGATCTCCAACGCCGCCTCACCGAACATTTCCACGGCCAGTCCGCCGCCACAGCACCACGCCGTCCATTCCGCCTCATTTTCTGCGAGTATTTCTTCTCCAAGAAAGACGCCGAACGTCGAGAAATGTATCTGAAGACAACGGCGGGTCGAAAGGGCCTAAAACTAATTCTTCGTGAAACTCTTCGGTCCCATGTCTGGGATTGAATCTTTTCCTTGATAATTCTGGATAAGCCGACGCAAAGTTTGCGTCTTAATAACAAGTTCAAAAAAAAGGAAGATTATGAAACTTATTCATGCCCTTTCGACTTCATTCACGTTATTCATTGCGACTTGTGCTGTTGCAGACAATCTCGTCCCCTTCGTTGACACTCCAACAGGCCAGACTGCCAGAACCCAAGCGTGGCTCATCACGACAACCGAAGCAGAAGGAAAAATAGACTACGCCGTCGTTGTGCGGGGAGATACTGGCGATTGGCATGTCATTCCAGCGATCCTAATAACCAAAGTTCCAAACGATACACTCGGAAGGCCCTCTGTCATCACGGCCACGGTAGAAGAGGAATTGGTAGGCAGCGCTTCTCCCAAAAGACGATTGCGGGTCACGAAAATTAAACCGATAGCATGGTGATGGAACAGTCTCCACTATCATCTTTACAAATAATTTTAATTCAATAGTTTCCGTCAGGTTATAGTCGCGGGCTATCCGGCGAGCCCCTCTTTTGGCATTACGAACTTATCCCCCTCCTTCAGGGGAACACCTGTAAATAGGTCGGTTGCGTAAAGCATTATGTTAACCAGATACCATTTAGTTCGTATTCGTGCCTTGAACACCCCTGGTTCAGCGGACATCTGATCCTTTTCCGGGTCAAAATGGTTAACGGTCACTTCTTTCACCAGAAGGCGAATTAACTCCTTCTGATCCTCCGGCGGCAACGCCCGGAACACTTTCCCAAACTGCAGTAAACTATCGGCAATCACCCTGGCATCCGTGACCACTTTCTCTCGGTACTGAATGTCGATTTTAACCTTTTCCCGTTCCAACTCGACCTGCCGCTTTGCCTCGGCCAACTGTTCCGCTTCCCGGATCATTTCATCACTGATCCTTTTGGCGCCCTCTTTCTTCGCAGTGTCCATGAAATTCTTGACGGCTACAGACAGCTTATCGAACTGCCGGTCAAGCTCGGCCAGTTTGGTTTTAAGCGGCTTGACCCCCTTTTTTTTAGCCTCGTCAGCCGCTTTGATGGTCGCCTCAATGATATCCGGATGCTTCCCAATCTCGCCTATATTGAGATTACGCTTAGATTGGGTAATTTCATGGAAATCGAGCGCTGGGTGTTGAGTTGGGGTGAGCATGCGAGGTTCATTTTCCCGTTGAATCTTAGGAAGCGACTGCACGACACCGTCCTCAGGATGTCCCAAAATATGAGCCAGCAGAGTTAGTTTGTTCCGGCCCCGGTGACTGCCATTCTCTCTCGATCAGGCATTCTGGCGCCTTTTGGGCCGAGAGATGGCCAATGCTGTCACGGGGGAGGCTTTATCATCGGTATGCTTTTTGATCAGGCTTGACTTACGCTTACTGCCTTCGTTCATTGATGTACGCTTTCAGGGCTACCGCCTGATTATATTCCGTGTCCCTGGCGCCGTAGAGCAAGACAATCGGGCGGCCTTTGGCGCTGCTAATCAGTTGGTCCACTAAATTCTGCCTGCCTTTGAGCTCCTCGAAATATCGCCGTTTGAACCGATTCCATTTGGCCGGTTCGTGAGCGAACCATTTGCGAAGCTCTGTGCTAGGCGCAATATCTTTTAGCCACAGGTCGACATGAACCTCGTCTTTTCGCAGGCCACGCGGCCAGAGCCGATCCACAAGTACACGATAGCCCCCCTTCTTCCGGGACACGTCGTAAATACGTTCTGATTCGATTACCATGGCATCTCGTTCCTCCTTCGTTCTCGCCTCCGACCAGATTGGGTTTCAATCCTTGCCGGAGCTTTCGGCTTCCTCCATGGTGCGAATCGCGATCGCCGAGTGGGCGTAAGCGGCCCCCGCGCGCATTTCCGCAGCCACCCAGATCGCTTCCATGATCTGCTGGCGGCTGGCACCTGCCTGGAGCGCCGCCTTCGTATGCCCGGCAATGCAATACGGACATTGGGTGATGTGGGCGGCTGCGACTGCGATAAGGTGCTTGGTCTTAACATCCAGGGCGCCAGCCGCGAACACCTGTTTGCCGAAATCATGGAACGCTTCATACTGCGCGGGAATGATCTCTCGCCGTTGCTTCGCAATCTCGGCAGTCACGTTTGGGTAGATGCAGTCAGACATTGCGTTGCCCTCCCTTCTTTCGTAATGGACAAAATTTGTCTTCGCGTAAAACGCTTCTCCGTTCTGCCCGTTCTTGACAGCGAACTGCAATACCCCGCGGGCCGTCAATGCAGGGGCTCTCACATTTGCCTTCCTTCTATTTGCGGCTCCCCAATTCGCGGTCTAACATAATGAGCCCCTGGGCCGAATCACCGATCATCTTGAAGGTCTGGACAATTCTGCCGACATTGGCTTCTTCCTCAACCTGCTCCGAGACAAACTCCTGAAGCATGATCGCGGTGGCATGGTCCTTCTCGACATTGGCTTGCGTGACCTCCTTGTCAATGATCGCGGTGATATCCTTCTCGTGAGCAAGCACTTCTTCGAACACGGCGAATGGCGATTTCCACTCGGTCGCCACGGCCGCGATGGGCGTGAGTTGTACCCGGTCGCCGCGATCTATTATGTGGCGGTACAGTTTCATACCGTGCCCGACTTCCTCTTTGGACTGAGTCAGCATCCAGGCGGCCATGCCCCTCATGTTGGCCGATTCCAGATAGGCCGCCATTGAGAGATACAGGTACGCCGAATGAAATTCCACGTTGATTTGTTCATTTAACACCGACTGTATTTTGTTGCTAAGCATGTGCATCTCCATTTATTTAGCTCGTCCGCCTTCACCGATTACGATGCCTACCAGCGCGTAGCCAACATAACGCTGGCTACTTGCCGGCATGCAGGATTCCACCGGCAAAATGCTATTTTGCCTCAAAGGTCAAACAGTAGGGAGTCTGTTCGCGATAGCCCACGTTGATGCCAGGGGCCATGCACTCCAGCCTCGTGTTGTGAGCGCACCCCATCACCTTGCACGCGCCCACGCCTGCCCGATTGGCAGCATTGCCTCCTTCCGTCGTTGACCGACAAAACGTGTCGCATTTCGAGATGGACCCGCCCGGATTGCACCCATCACCCACCGTGATTCCCAGCGTATGACAGGAGTGGTCCTTGTTATAAACGCAATCGTTCACTTCGCATTTTGTTACCTTGGCCATCTTCATGATCGATTCCTCTTCGTTATCCGTGACAGGATTTCCCGTCACACAGGTTGTTGTCCGAATTTCGAGCCTCGCGACCATCGTCGGACCTTCGATGGCCTTTCTCTTTCGTCTGCATCCTCGCGACATTTATTTACAGAGCGCCTCCTTTCTCCGACATGCCCGGATTTAACATGTACTCCCGGTTATTTTTGCTGTTCGTGACTGGCGGGCTCTGTGGTCGCACCGAGGTGCTGGTGACCGCCGGCGGACATGATCGCGGCGTGAATGCCCTCGATGTAGTGCATGAAAATGACATAGGCTTCCACGAACTTTCGGCCTGCCTCTACGCTCTTATCCTTATTTTTCCCGGCCTCAAGGACCTTGTTGAACTTCTCCAAGATGGCATATTCCATGTGTCCGCTCATTTTCTTGATCATCGCATCAGCGGAACCGTCCGCCAGCGCCTTGTCGGCCATGGCTACGATCGGTTCAACCGGTTTGTCCTTGATGCCGGTATAGGGGGCGCCTTCGCCAGCCCGGTGCAATCGCACGAGGGTTTCCAGAAAATACTGGTCGGCCAGTTCCTTCGCCTCCGGACCTTTGGCGCGAACTGCAACCGCCTTTGCGAACGTGGCTTTGATCTCCGCCTCGTTATCCTGCTTAACCCATTTGAGCATCGGGGTCACGTCCCTATTCTCAAGCGCCGCTTTTGCTTCCGGGATAATCGGGCCGCCGGTCGTGTCACAATGCGCGCGCGCCGAGCCGACGGCAAGCAGGCTGAAGCCTGCAGCCACGGCAATTGCTATCAACGTTTTCTCGACCATCAGCCCGAGTTTCATCGTCACTCCTTCCTTTTGATGTTTCATATTCCTCCGTTCATTTCCGCAGTCACCTTGTGCCTGCCGACTTGGGCAGGCCACATTCACTTTCTTATATTCTGGTTGGTATATTTACCCCTCCGTTCCAGTCTTGTCACTGAGGAGAAAACTGGTTCTTGGGGACACCGCATTCACGGCACACCCAGTCGTCGGAAACTTCCTCGAACGGCGTACCCGGCTTGACTCCGTGGAGTGGGTCGCCAATCGCCGGATCGTACACACACCCGCAAACGTATTTCTCCATGATGGACGCTCCTTTCATTCACCTCAATCATCGGTCACGATCACATACGAATAAGGTTCATCAGGCAGCCATCCCTCCAGCAACAGCGCTCCTGGAAACATGTAACGCTGCCGTTGGATTGAAAGCAACTGACGTTCCCTTCCGCACGTTGAATGCTTCTGATTAAATCGACTTTGTTCATTTTGGCGTGTTTGATATCAAAGGATTTTGCCATATTGCGAATGTCTGCCATTTTCATTGATGATTCCCCTTTGCCGCACAGTATTCTTTTTAATAACCTTGGATACAGTTTAAGCCGTCTATATTTGCTTCGCCTTCGGGAAATCGGCCCCACGAGAAACCGCTTCCCATATAGAGAACTCCTTGCGCAGGTCTTCGAGCTTGGTCGTAGCGATTTCGTAAGCATTGTTGCCAAGAAGAAGATGGTGCGGCGGGTTCGAGGACTCGATCGCCTTTACGATAGCGTGTGCAGCACGAACCGGATCTCCCGGTTGTCTGCCGGAGGCATCGCGCATTTGACTGCGACCCACCCCCGCCGTCGCAACGTAATCCTCAATCTGTCGTTTGCTTTCGTTCGCTGAACGCCCGGCCCAATCGGTGCGGAAGCCACTCGGCTCGACGAGCATCACCTTGATGCCCAGCGGCTCCACCTCCTGCCAGAGTGCTTCAGACAAACCTTCGACTGCAAATTTCGTCGCGCTGTAGTAGCCGACTGACGGGAATGAACTAAGTCCGCCGATGGAAGAGAAATTGACGATGAATCCTTTGCGACGCTTGCGCATTCCGGGCAGGGCCGCATGAATCATGCGGCCCAGACCGAACACGTTGATCTCGAACATTCTGCGCACTTGATCTTCTTCACTCTCTTCAACGGCCGCGAAATAGCCGATGCCCGCGTTGTTCACGAGTACGTCGATGTGATCAAATATATCCTCGGCCGCCTTGATGGCCGCGTCGACCTGGCCCTGATCCGTGACGTCGAGCTTGAGCACCAAAGCCTCTCTCTTGGCGGCAAAGGCGTTCACCGTATCGGGATTGCGTGCGGTCACAACCGTGCGGTAGCCACGATCAAGCACATGTTTGGCGAGCTCGCGGCCGAAGCCGGTCGAACAGCCCGTTATAAACCAAACGGTCTTTTCGGTTAGCACCGATTTCTCGTTTTTCGTTGTCATGGGCGTATCCTTAACCTCCTTCTTTCCGAACCAGCGCTTCTTGGACAGGGGCGGGCGATCATAGGGCAGGTGTTCCTCGGCTCCGATAATCGTGATGGAGCGCTTCGAGTCGCGCTCGCGGATTCCTTCGATGGCCGATGCCCCCGCCAATCCTGCGCCGACAATCAGGTGATCACAAAAATGGTCTGTCATGGCTGACCCCTATTTTCCCTATTCTCTTTGGGCGTATCTCCTTTGATGCGATCACGAATAGTGCCTTACGCTTTCTCGCATTTGGTATGACATGTGCCTTTGATGTCCGTTTTCAGGCGTCTTGTGTAGGCCGTGAGTGGACGCAGCTTATCCGAAGGCAGCTTGGCGGCCACATCGGCCATCTTCGATGGGGTACCTGGCAACTTCAAGTCAGGCGCCAATTCGCTCAAGGGAACGGCAACGAAAGGCCTATGAGCTATTTGAGGATCCGGAAGCACAAGATCGTTCGCAACCAGAACGAGGTCGCCATAAAGGATTAAATCAAGGTCTATGGTTCGCGGAGCGTACTTGTCCGCAGTCCGTTGCCTTCCCAGGTCGGCTTCGATGCGCCGGAGCACCTGAAATTTCAACTCCTGCGGTCGCATCTCCGTCCTGACTTCGACGACACAATTATAGAAAAACGGCTGACCGGATCGGCCTTCCGGTTCGGTGCGGTAGACGGTGGAAATCGCGACGATGCGCGTATGCAAGGCCAGGCCACGGATGGCCGCACGCACATTCACCGGGGGATTGATGTTCGACCCCACCGCCACGAACACTCGCTCCAGGGTCACCTCTCTCTCTCGCACAATCTCAACGCCCACGCTCCTGGCAAAGCGGAGCGCCGATGGCTTGTCCACTCGCACCCGGACTTTTACGATGCCGGGCGTTGCCAGGCAGACGTTCGAAATCGCCTCTGTCAGCGCCTCGAGCAGGAAACACTTGGAGTTCTCAACCAGGCCCAGCACGCGCTTCTTGATAGCCCGATAGTCTACGGCATCTTCAAACCGGTCGGTTTGTCCCGGCGTCCTGAAGTCGGCATAGATGGAAAGATTGATCGTCACATCCTGTTTCTCCCGCCGCTCATCTGCGTTGACCCCGATAATGCAGCGAGCGTGAAGATCAGTAATTATGATCCGGTCCATGATTTTGCTCCATAAGGCGCCGGCCTCCGTCCACAAAGATGACTTGGCCGGTCACAAAGTCGCTCCTGAGCAGATACAAAACCGCATCGGCAATATCGCCCGGATCCCCGTGCCGCTTAAGGGGAATGCCCTTCGCAAGATCATCAAGGTAATCACTATCCTTCCCCGGCGGCGGCAGGATCAGCCCGGGAGCGACGCCATTCACCGTGATGCCCGGGGCGAATTCAATGGCCATCATCTCCGTTAAGACCGCGAGAGCCTGCTTGCTGAGAATGTAGGCAACATGGGACCTGTCATGCCCGCTAATCCGGGAATCGAGCATATTGATAATCTTCCCACGGCCGACCTGATGGGTGAATTCCCTGCTGAGCACCAAAGGAGACCATGTGTTTACCTGTAGATGCCGCATCAGGCTCGTAAAGTCCATGTTCGCAATTGTACTGGGGAGGAAGAGCGACGCACTGTTCACAAGAATGTCCAGTGACCCGGCTGCGGCGATCACACCTGAGATCAATCGCCTCGGCGCCTCGGTATCGTCAAAATCAGCCTTTAAAAGCCACGATTTTACCCCGCGCGCAACCAGTTCCGTGTGAAGTTTATCCGCCTCCGCAACCGACTCCCGATAGTGAACGACCACATTCACGCCGGCATCCGCAAGGGCCAGCGCAATCCCGCGGCCGATACGCTTCGCCGCGCCGGTCACCAGCGCCGTCTTCCCGTCGAGCCGGACCTTGCTCATCAAAAGTTCTCCTTGCCAAATGAGTGGCTCGCTAGCAATTGATCTATCCTCGCGGCCATGATAAAATCATTTTGCGAAAGTCCACCGATTTTGTGCGTTGTAAGGGTGAGCCGGACGATCTTGTATGAGATAAAAATATCCGGATGATGCCCTTGCCCCTCAGCGACATCGGCCACCTTGTTAACGAAAATCATTGCTTCGCAGAAGTCCTTGAATTGGAACTCCCTTGTAATCGCCGCGTCTTTTAGAGACCAGTTGTTTACTTCGCCCCTCATTTGCTCCGCTTGCGCCGGTGAGAAAGGGGCGTCCCCCGTCTTGGGGGGCTTGCAAGTCAGATTCGAAAGGCTCATGGCAACTTCCTCTTTAAAAGCCGTTGCCCCGGACAGACACAACGGCGCGTCCGCAGAGGGGCGATAGCCCAAACATACTCATTCCAGACGCTCGTTTGACCCGGCTCCACGACGGATCAATGTGCGCGCCGCCTCCACCTTTTTCCAGACGTTGCACATCATGATCCCACGGATCTTGCTGTTCCGCAGGTAGTAGATGACCCCGGTGTCAAAAGGCTTCTGCCAATCCGCAAGGGTCTCCATTCGCGAGTTGACCTCACCCACCGCTTCGTAGCCAAACTCGAAAAGGTCGGAAAAGAAGTATGGCATATAAGTGAAAGTCTCATGCGCCCCGGCCATGTTCCGTCCAGCATGCTTGCCCTGGTTAAGGGCGTTATCCCAGTGCTCCACACGCGCCTGTTGTCCGAGCGCTTGATACGGGAACCGGGCGTTATCGCCGGCGGCGTAGATGTCCGGATGAATTGTCTGGAGATACTCGTTGACGATGATGCCGTCGCCCGTGGCCAAGCCGGCTCGTTCGGCCAATTCGACAGCGGGTTGGATGCCGATGCCGACAATGACCAAGTCGGCCTCGACCTTCTCGCCGCCGCTGGTCTGGACAACGAACCGAGTCCCCTTCCGCTCAAATGACGCCGGCTTTTGACCTTTGAGGATTCGGATGCCTCGACTCTGATAGAGGCGCTCCATGGCCAATCCCAGATCCTTCGGAAACACCCGGTCACAGAGATGAGCTGAAGGGTAAATCATGGTGACATTCAGTTTGTTGATGCAGAGGGCGGCAGCCATTTCCGATCCGATAAAACCGCCTCCGATGATCACCGCCGACTTGCCTTGCGCAGCCTCGCCTCTCATACGATGATAGTCATCCAGGACCCGGTAGTAGCAGATTTCGGACAGGTCTCCGCCGGGAATCGGCAGGACTTGCGGCGCGCCGCCTGTCGCCAGGAGCAGCTTTTCGAACCGGTGGCTCTCCCCCTTGCTGTCATTGACCGTTTTGTTTTTCACGTCCAGCGCGACCGCTCGCCTACCCGCGAACAGCGTAACGCCGTTTCGATCATAGAAGGCCCGGTCGTGAAGAAAGATATCCTTAACCTCCTTCTTTCCGAACCAGAGCTTCTTGGACAGGGGCGGGCGATCATAGGGCAGGTGTTCCTCGGCTCCGATAATCGTGATGGAGCGCTTCGAGTCGCGCTCGCGGATTCCTTCGATGGCCGATGCCCCCGCCAATCCTGCGCCGACAATCAGGTGATCACAAAAATGGTCTGTCATGGCTGGCCCTTTCTGATGTTTGTCATCGCCGCAGTCCGCACACCATAAAGAACTCCTCGCGCAGGGCCGGGTTCTTTTCAAATTCTCCGCGCCAGACTGTCGTTCGCGTGGTGGGAGTCATTTCCCGGACTCCCCGCATTTCCACGCAAAGATGGTGCGCTTCCAGATAGACAGCAACGCCATGGGGTTGCATCATGGTATTGAGCGTGTCGGCAATCTGCTGGCCGATCCGTTCCTGAACGGCAAACCGCCTCGCAAATAGCCGCACGAGGCGGGTCAGCTTTGAAATCCCGATAATGTGCTCGTGGGCTATGTATCCGACATACGCTTGCCCGTAGAACGGCAACGCGTGATGCTCGCACAGGGCGACAAACGGGATCGGCCCTTCAACAACCTGACTCAACTGACAGTCCGAGCCGCCCCGGCATTCCGTGGCAAACGCCTTGATCAACTTCGGGTCGCCTTCATAGCCCTCGGTCACATCGTAAAGGGCCTGGATAAACCGATGCGGCGTCTTTGCGGTCGCGGGGGTGTTCAAGTTCATGCCCAAGGCGGTAAGTATTTCTACCGCATAGCCCTCAAATTTCCGCATTTGTTCCTCCGAGATCCGTCTCGGTTGCATGGCCAGCGTGGCGTCAACTTCCTGTACGTTAGTTCCATGGTCATCGGACATAGCCTTCTCCTCTTAAGTCGCTAGCACCATTTCCACTCAATGCGTGCTGATAAAGATGTTGATTTCCAGAACGATGTAGCTCATGAAAAACCAGCGAGGCTCGGGTTCAAGCTCCGTCAAACGGCCGGTCAGACATGCAGCACACTGTTCAGGCCACCGAAGGGGTTCAAAGCCCAGGCCGGGCACCTCGGATCTATAGACCAGGCGCCATTTACAACAAATTTGTACTCATGAGTCCCTGTCGGCACGCGCAGCGCCGCTTTGAAATGTCCGCTGTCCGGGTTATCCTTCAATGGATTCGCCGTGGGGTTCCAGTTGTTAAACGTTCCGGCAACAAACACCTGGCTGCCCGGTTCCGCCGATAGCTCGAACCGCACTTTTTTCCCTGCTTCCGCCGGCAATAGGTTCATCAGGCACGCTCCTTCCTTTATGTTACCGATATGGCTTCGACCGGACGCTTCTCCGCCGCTTCGCGGCATGTATTTTTCCGACTTCCAGCCCGCCGCCTGAATCTGTCCTTGACTATTTGTGCCTCATTACCTCCTGCTTAATGCATGACGCGCGCTTTGATTTTATAGATGCACAGCACTATATTTGAATTTGACGCTATTTTAGGATTAAGCGGCGCGAATCGCCATAAGGAGATATCTTAGAAGCACAGTCGAAAAACCTGAGGGGGAAATCAGGAGCCCGTGGATCGCACTCGGAAAATAAGAAGCCTGAAATCAGGGGTTCCCGATGGGGCCTTGGCACCACATGTCTTGATGATTTGCTCGGGACAAAGAACAAGAGGCGGGTGTGGATACTGCCGGTATCCGTCTTCTTTCACTCGCACCGGCATACTGAGCGGCGCGGTTTTCGGGAAATGGTCTACCAACTGAATTGGGGTCACATCTATACATAATACATACTTGACTTGCGGGGTGAATGACG
>CAZTWL010000006.1:0-104900 GCA_964617825.1 uncultured Verrucomicrobiota bacterium | reverse complement strand
GATTTACGATCGGATTCTATCGCCAATGTAATTTGTATAGATGTGACCCTTGGTTTGGGGCGGAATTAAGAGCGGCCGGCTGGCCGGTAAGGGCAACAGCTTCAGTTTACAGGAAAATATTGATGAAATCGGCGGCGGGCACCTGGTTCCTGTTTTTAATGGTGCGCTTGCCACCCTCGCATCCAGACAGCGTGCATTGGGCATAGGCCGTGCAGCTGCCGTCGCCGTCGGGGCGATAGCCTTTGCAGACGCGCAACACGTCCGGCGATATCTCATCGATCAGCACGATTTGCCCGGACCCGCATTGCAGGCGTCCCAGCTCGAACTTGCCGTCGACGACATGAAGATTTTTTTTCTTAAATTCGTCGGAGACCATTTCGGCAACCTGTTTCACGAGGGCAATGCTTGCGGCGATCTCGTCCCGGCTCATGGCGCCCGCCGCTTCCAGTGCTTCCGTCGTGATAAGGATGTCACTGTCGCCCTTGGTCCATATCTCCACCACCTTGCCCAGGCTCTTGCAAGGCCTTACGAATGGATACCTGCGCCAGAAGCTGCCGGTGGCGTTGTTACGCCAGGTGAATTCCAAGTTCAGGAGCGGGGCCGCGCCGGGCAATTCCGGGGCTTCCGCCGGCATCGAGAGCGGGTTGGCGGGCTCCACGATCATCTCGTTTTCGCCGGCCGTCTCGATATAATGCGAGGGAATGCCTTTTTCTTTCAGCAAATTGAAAAAATGCGAGGCGAACCTGCAGGCGATGGCGCCCTTGCCGGGAATGTCGCCGACCACTATGTCGTAGCCGGGGTCAAATACTGTTTTTCCATTTTCCAGGTATCCGGTCGCCCTGTCGGTAAATACAAGCCGGTATTTACCGGCGTGGGGCCCGCCGGTTATCCTGAAAACATCTTTCGACTTTCCTCGGTAGACAAGATCTTTTTCAACCATTTGTTCTATTCTCCTCCGGGGTTGATCCGACGAAAAAAATTACACCGTCCGGAACCGGCTGGCAAGCAGGTTTTAAGACTGTTTACGCGAGACCCACAAGCAGGGCTAGCCTCGATACCAGCTCCCGCGATGCTCTCCCATGTTTCGAAGACGATCTGCCAGAGGGGCGGACTGCCGCCGTTAAACAAAACCCGGATCAACGCCGCCGCCGAGGGCAACTCCTTCAAGGCGAATATTCTATTTGCCATTATGATATATATGTAATATCTTTTTACTTAAAAAACAAATCAGTAGCATCCCCGGAGATGTTCAGACTGGAGGCTATAGACTGTAGACTATTGGAAAAAGCGCGGAAAAGCAGTAAATTCATGTACATATGCAGAAAAGTATAGTTCCGGATTTTTGCATGCGAATTTTGTGTCTTTTGCCTAACAGCCTACAGGCTAAAACCGCTATAACCTCGACGCCCCTATGGGACGCCAATGAAACAAATGAAAACCTGTACGCCGAAAAAAGAAAAGGGCCGCTACGCGGCGCCCGCCCTGGAAAGCGCCCTCAAAATTATCGACTTGATGTCGCGGGACGCCGCGGAACACGGGATCAACGAAATATCCAGAAAGCTCGGTATTTCGGTCAATATGGCCTACCGGGTTCTGATCCAGCTCGCCCATTACGGGTACGCCGAATTGACCGCGGCGGGGAAGTACCGGTTGAGCACGCGACTCTTCACGATCGGCATGCGTCTGTATGCCCGCTTCGACCTCCGCGCCAGGAGTCGCCCGCACCTCGAGGCCCTTTGCGAAATCACGAACGAAACCTGCCAGATCCAGATTCCCGACAAGGACCGGATCGCCGTCCTGGACTGCGTGACGCCCCGGACTGATTTCTATCTGAAAACCGTGCCGGGCAGCCGCCTTTATTATCATGCCAATGCGTTCGGCAAAGCGGTGCTGGCCTTCATGGACGAAACCGACTTGCGCGCGGCTCTGCCCGAACCGCTGCCGAACCTGACGGTCAACACAAAAACCACACGCAAGCAACTCATGAAGGAATTGGCCGACATCAAAAAAACCGGGCTGGCCTATGACCGCGAAGAATATCTTACCGGCCTTTATTGCATCGGCGCGCCGGTATTCGACATCAACGAAAAGGTGGTGGCCGGCCTTGGAATCACCGGCATTCTTTCATGCCTTTCTGCCGATCGCTGGCGCCGGCATAAGGCGCAGGTCTTGAATTGCGCCGCCAAGGTATCCCGGGACATCGGGTACGAGGGCGTTTTTTTCGACAACTTATCAAAACCGGAAAACAGCCGCAAAAAACAAGAAAACAAAACGGAACATTGCCCACAGAACACACGGCAAATCAAAACTAGAAAAAGCAACTGATTTTATTGTTTTCGGTTTTCCGTGTGTTCCGCGGGCAAATTCTTTGGGCTCCCGCGCAGGCGGGACTAGGTTGGATAATGAGTCATGATGAACGAGAAGATTGATCCCGATGATTCGTTTTTCAGACCGTATTGCCCGTTTGCGGGAACGATGCCTGCAAAGAAAACGTCAATCCTGGCCCGACTGGACAATCGTCGATTGCGAATCGTTCCAACAGTCGGAAAGCGTCGATTCGCTCGCTTTGCGCATCGGCGGCTACACCGATTATTTCACCAGGCTGTCGCCGGCAATGCAGGATGAAGTTATGCAGCGCGCCGGATTCGACGCGTTTTAAGCGAGCCACTTCAAGGCCCGCGCCCTATAAGGCGTAATGCGAAGGGAAACATGAAGATTGCGATATCGCGCGAATCGGAATGGCTCTACCGGCACGAGCAATATTTCCTGGCCGGATTTTACGAGGAGAAGAACGCGCCGCTTGTAAGGAGACATGCGCGCGCCATCCGCCGATTCCTCGAACACCGCGCGGCGATCCCGCACACGGGAACGCGGCTTTACCCGGCCGGGAAATGCAACCTATGGGATATTCCCGACCAGATTGCCGGCCATAATTATTCGTTCAGCCTGTGGGTGGACCAGGCCAAACTGGCCGGCCTTGCCGCGACGGCTGCCGCCCCGTTCGACCGGCTTCTCATGGAACGGGTCGCCCGCGAAATGGCGGTGTATTCGACCAATCCGATGCCCGATAAATACGCGATTGGCGGGGGCGGCTATACGCATTCCATCATTAACTACCGACGCGTGCTTGCCGAGGGACTTGCCGCCTACCGCGCGCGCATCGAAGGTAAACTGGAGAAAACCGGCTCGCCGGCGCAACGCGACCTGCTTCAGGCCCTTCTGGAAACACTGGACGCCATCCTGGCCTTTCACGCAAAATGCCTCGCGCATTTGAAACGACAGCAACAAACAACCTGCGACGAACGACGCGAGGCCATCGTCGTCGCGCTGGAACAGGTTCCCCTGCGACCCGCACTGAATTTCCACGAAGCGCTCGTCGCTTTCGCATTCATGTGGCACATCGATGGCTGCGATTCGATCGGCCGGTTCGACCAATGGATGTATCCGTATTATCGCACCGACCTGGAAGCCGGACGCATCACCGCGGACACGGCCAAAGCCATGCTTGTCGAAGTCTGGAAAGATATCGACGCGCACAACGGTTGGCACATGATCCTCGGCGGTTCGGATAACGGAGACCGGGCCGCTTACAACGATCTGACACGCTTGTGCCTCGAAACGCTCCGCGGCATGCGGCGGCCGAACACCGGCCTGCGCGTCAGGGCGGACATGCCGGCCGACCTGTGGGATTCTGCGTTCGATTCGCTCCTTTCCGGCGCCGGCAATCCCGCTCTTTATAACGAAACTGCCTACACAGAATCGATTCGCCGGCATATCGGCGTCGCCGACGGCGACCTTTGCGATTTCGCCTTCGGCGGCTGCACCGAGATCATGATCGAAGGCCGTTCGAACGTCGGCTCCATCGAGGCGGGCCTCAACTTGCTGGACGTGCTCTCCTCGACCTTGCGCGAAACGCTGCCTGGCGCGGCGTCGTTCGACGAATTTGTCGCCGCTTATAAAACCAACCTCGGTGCCGCCGTCCGCGAGATCGCCGCCGAAATCGATGTCAACCAGCACACGAAAGCGGTATACCGGCCCCAGTTGATTCGCTCGCTGTTCGTCGACGATTGCATCGAGCGCGGCGTCGAATACAACGCCGGCGGTGCGCGGTATAACGGCAGCGTCTGCAACGTCGTGGGGCTCGCGAACACCGCCAATTCGCTGTTTGCGATCGAACGGCTTTTTGACGGCACAATCCGGATGAGCAAGGAACGATTCCTGGCCATGCTCAACGCCGACTATGCCGGACACGAGCCAATCTTCGAACAAATCCGGCATTTCGACAAATTCGGCAATGCCCGACGGGAAATCGACGCCATCGCGAACGACATCGCCGATTTCGTTTTCAGCGAGATTCTTAAATGCCGCTGCTGGCGCGCAAACGGGTTTATTGTCCCGAGCACCATCCTCTTTGTGACCTACGCTGGTCTCGGAAGCTATATTCCGGCGACTCCTGACGGTCGGAGACGCGGCCAACCGATCGCCGACTCCGTCGGCCCGATGCAGGGCACCGATATCGAGGGGCCGACGTCCCTGCTGCTGTCGGCAAGCGCCCTCCCGCAGACGAAAGGCGCCGGCACGCTCGTGCTTAACCTGCGGCTCGATGCGCGGCTTTTGCGGGACCCGGAAAGCCGGCAACGGGTGAAAGAAACGATCCGGGGCTACTTCCATCTGGGCGGCCTGCAGATCCAGCTGACGATCGCCGATGCGGCCGTGTTGGAAGACGCGCGCAAAAATCCGGGCAAATATCCGAACCTTATCGTTCGCATCGGAGGTTATTCGGAATATTTCGACCGGCTTTCGGACGATCTCAAACGCGAAGTGTTAAAACGCACCGCACATGTCGTATAAAGTTGTTTTATGCCAAACCAATTGACCGGCATTGTATTCAATATTCAAAAGTTCTCGATCAATGACGGGCCTGGCATTCGCACCACGGTGTTCCTCAAGGGATGTCCCTTGCGTTGCGCCTGGTGCCACAACCCGGAATCGCGGGAGAAAAACTTCGAAATATCGTTCATTACGGAAAAGTGCATCGGCTGCGGCTATTGCTTCCGCGTATGCCCGCACGGCTGCCATGTCATGCGGAACGAACGGCACGTCTTCGATCGCGCCCAGTGCGTCCGCTGCGGCCTTTGCACGCGGGAATGTTACGCTCAGGCCCTGGAAATAGCGGGAAAAACGATGACCGTGGACGAAGTCATGGAAGAGGTCGCCAAGGATCGTCCATTTTACCAAACCTCGGGCGGGGGTATGACGATTTCCGGCGGCGAGCCGACGATGCAACTCGAATTCGCGAAGGCCCTTTTGCGGGCGGCCCGAAAAGACGGCATTCATACCGCCCTGGAGACCTGCGGGTACGCGTCGTTCGAATCGTATGCCGCCATCCTCAATGACGTCGATTTGTTTCTTTACGATTACAAGGAGACCGATCCGGTCCGCCATAAAACGTTCACGGGCGTCGAAAACGCACCCATCCTGGCAAACCTGGCGGCCCTTGACGAGCGCGGAAAACTCATCGTCCTCCGATGCCCGATCGTGCCGGGACTGAACGACCGGCCCGATCATTTTGCCGGCATAGCCGCAGCGGCGAACAAGCTGAAACATATTATCGAAATCCACGTTCTGCCCTATCATCCGCTCGGGGAATCGAAGAGCGCGCGCATCGGCAAGCAATACACGCTCGCCGGCAAACCATTTCCGAAAAAAGAAATCGTCGAGGGCTGGGTTCGGGCCGTCCGGGAACGAACATCCATTCCTGTAAAAACGATGTGATCGAACGAATGAACGGCCGTCGACGAGATAGGCGGCCAAAGACCGCGACTTTTAAGCATGCCCCGACAGAGCGGGGCGGCTGCACCAAATAACAAATCTTTGTAGCCACGGCGCTCTGCCGCCGTGCGGTTTGAATTTCCTTAACATTGAATTAGGGGGACATCATGAATACAAAATTATCGCCGCGCATTGCCGCTTTAAAGTCGGATATCATGAACAGAAAAACCTGTCCGCGCGCGGGCGCGGAGGTGCACGGTTCTTTTGTGGTGGGAGCGAATCCGTATCTTTGGGACGTGGCCCTCTGGAAATCCTGGAAACCGGGACGCTCCAGGATTCAACAGCGAGCCGCTCGCGTTCTCGAGCAGGTCAAACTGGCCGGAATCGAGGCTTATCCCGGTTGGACCATTGCCGGAGAACATCTGTTGGCACGTTTCTGGTCTATTCTGATGGGCAATCCGGATGAAGCGACGCAAAAACGGCTGGATGAATTTGGGTTGTCGCCATCGGAAAAGAAGGAATTGCGGGATTGCGTCCTGCGCTGGTGTGGGTCGGATGGAAAGCAAGAGTATGTTCAATACTACGCGATCGGCGATATTTCTCCGGAAAACGATGCCGGGAGCCGTGCCTGGAGCAAGGGCGACTCGGGGGTCGTGTTCTGGGGATCGGGCTGGATAGAAAATCACTCCATCAGGGATTATGCAAAGATCATTCGCATCGGGTACGATGGGATACGCAAAGAGATCGAAAGCAAACTGGCAAAAGCGGATCTTGCCGATCCCGATTTTCCCAGAAAGGAAAATTTCTGGAAAGCCGGGATTACGATCTGCGAAGCGGGAATTTTGCTGGGACAGAAATACGCCGATTTTGCCAAGGAACGCGCGGCAGCGCAAAAAGACCCGCAGGAAAAAGAACGTTACCGGATCATGGCGGAAACTTGCGCGCGGGTTCCTAAAAAAGGCGCCCGGACACTCTTCGAAGCCGTCCAGGCGCTCTGGTTTGCCCATATTCTTACTTGCGCCGAAGACGGGATCAATGCCAATTCGCTGGGAAGGCTGGATCAGATTTTTAATCCCTATTACCAGGCGGATATCGAGTCCGGCCGCATCACGCGAGACCAAGCCGTCGAATTGATGGAAGAGCTGGCCTGCAAGCTGTACCTGGATTACGACGTTCAGGCGATCACACTGGGCGGAGTGGACGAAAAAGGAAACGATGCCGTCAATGAAATGAGCTATATCCTGCTTGAATCCACGCGGAACGTCGGTTTCGTCAGGGACGTTTCCATACGGCTGCATTCCAAAAGCCCGCACGCTTTCGTTCGTTATGCGGCGGAGATGATCGCCCAGGGGGGCGGAATTCCATTCATGTTCAACGACGATTGCTTTATAAAGGCATTGTCAGATCATGGCATCACGCTGGAAGATGCCCGCAATTATGCGCCTATCGGCTGCATCGAGCTGACGATTCCCGGGCGGGCCAATCCGCATGCCGTATCGGGCTGGTTCAATTCGACCAAGTGCCTGGAGCTGGCCTTGTTCGATGGCCAGGACCCCCGCACCGGCCGGCAGGTCGGACCGAAAACCGGGACGCTTGCGGGCCACAAAACATACGACGATCTCCTGAAGGCCTACTTCACGCAAGTGGAGTTTTTCGCTAAGCGCATGGTTTACCTGTGCAACCGGGGCGAACTGGCCCAAAGGGAGCAGGGACCGTTGCCATGCTGGTCGATTCTAACGGATGATTGCATAAAGCGCGGAAGGGACATTACCGATGGCGGCGCCGTGTATAATTACCACTCGATTTGTTTCCTGGGCACGGCCAATACGGCCGATTCGCTGATGGCTGTTAAAAAATTGTTGTATGACGAAAAGAAGATCGGCGCCCCGGAATTGTTGCAGGCGTTAAAAAACAACTTCGCCGGAGCAGAATCCTTGCGAAAAATGCTGCTGACCCAGGCGCCCAAATACGGGAATGACCAGCCGGAAGTCGATGCCCTCGCCGCCCTGGTGGCCAACCATTTCATCGATGTAATGGACCGGATGAAAAGCCCCTTGAACGGACGGTATTTTGTGCACCTCTTTTCGTTCCTAATCAACATCGAGTTTGGAAAGATGGTGGGCGCCACCCCCGATGGGCGCAAGGTTAACGAGCCGCTGGCTTATTCGCTGTCGGCGCACCAGGGTCGGGATGTGAAAGGCGTCACGGCCATGTTGAATTCGCTTTCAAGATTGCCGCATGACCGGGCCGCGGGCGCCTCCGCGGCCATTATCGACGTGGACCCCGTCCTCGTCGAAGGCGAGGCCGGCATCGAGCGGCTGGCTCAATTGATTAAGACCGCCATTCAAATGAAAGTCGGCCAATTGCAATGGAATGTCGTTACCGTCGAGCGTTTGAAGAAAGCCCAGGAGGACCCGGAACACTACGGAAACATCGCCGTGCGCGTGGCCGGATATTCGCAGATGTTCAAGTTGATCAACCGCGAATTGCAGGACCACATCATCGCCCGTACCAAGCATAGAAAATAAACATTTTGTGAAACAGTCTTTCGTTTTCTGTCTCTCTGATGTGCGATGCATGCAATGCTATGTAGCCCTTGAATATCCCATACCATCGTTATCAGTCAGTGATTTTGCAACGGTTTTTCATTCACTGTAATAGTAATACAGCAGAAGTTCATATCGAACCCTGCCAACACGTAATAGTAGCTTTTTATGGCTGGACGCGAATAATTGCCCAAATAAACTTACTGAAATATTTTGGCATTTATGACAGCTCTGTAAAAGGTTGCGACCCGCATCGTTGTGCCTTTGCGGGGCTTTTGCGGGGCTCCAAGGTTGCCGGAAGTTGCCAGAAGGTTGGAGACGCTGACGGAATGGATTGGCGAGTTTCCTAGGAAAGTCGCAATTTTCGGGCGTTTTCGGCAGTGCGGGTTTTCAGCCGAATCTTGCTGAAAATCCGCGTGTCCTCGGTTCGATTCCGAGTCTCGCCACCCTGCCTTCAGCCTTTATTATCAACCGTTTGGAACTCATTTCCCGTTACCATTTTCATCCCCCACAATAGGCTTCGGGGCTCCCAGGCAGGATTTGCCCCTTGTTCGACTACTTCACGAACTTGGCGCTTGTTCGCGAAGCAGGAAGCAAGGGACGGGCGGTCTGGTTCGAATTTGATTTGGCGGCTTTTATCGCGGCCATCAAATCGCCACATCGCTATTTCCAGGACACACTAACACGGGAGCAGGATGCAGCAAGGTTGAAAGAAAAGATCGCTGCGATGGAAGGGCGCGGGCATACCGCCGGGGTCGTTTCTTACGGCAGCCAGATCTTCACATTCCGGGTTCGCCTGCCCCAGTTGAGCGCCTGGCTGTGCGAGCCGAAAAACACCTCGATATGATCGCCCTTGACCCCACCCCCGCAATCCTCGACCCGGCCATAGCCATATCCCGGGACATACATGATCGTTTTGAAGGGGTAAAGGGACAAATCGGCGGCAATCGTTCCCTTCCCGGCCTTCGCGCCGCTGGCGGTGACGCCGACTTTCTTCGGCTTGCCCTTGGCCGGACCGCTGGTATACACCGGGCGCCCGAACCATGACCGTTCCCAGCCGCAGCAGGACTGGCACTTACAGTATGCCGTGACGAGCAGCTTTCTTTCAACCGCCTTGGCGCCGGCCGGCGGCCGGATGGACGCGCAGCCGGCGTTCAAGGTGATGAGGACCAGGGCGCAGGTCCAACCGGCGCCTTTCAGCAACTCGCGAACGCTATTCATTGAATGACATGATCCCGGAACTGCGGCCCGTTCCCTCCGCGGCGCCTGGGAACACGCCTGGCAAGGGCGACCGCAATATTCTTTTAAAGTATAAGGCGCACGCGAGGTTTGGCAACACCTTGTTTTCAAAACCGGCAATAGTTAAACAGTGCTTCACTTCGCTCTTGATATTTTCTCCAGAATTTGACAGGTTGCCGGCGATGAATACGCTTGTTCAGAATTGTCGTGTCCGATGTTTCGACGCCGGTTGACAGCGTTCCCTGTCAACGGCCCACAGGCGGCTGATGCATCAAGCACTCAACAGTCTTCTCACCCTCGTCTTTTTTCTTTTCTGTTTCTGGACCCTGGCGCTCGGATTCCGGTACAGCCGCGCTGCGGCCCCGGCGAAGCCTGCCGCCGGAACAGGCCTGCGCCGGCTGCTGCGCTGCGTCGTCCTGCTGTTCGTTGCGTTTTTTCTGTACCAGGCCACCTGGCAGCTGGCGGGGTTTTCCCGGCCTGCGTTCATGGACTTCATGCGCAAATACAGCCGCCGGCCGGTCAATCCCGCCAACGAGATGATCCGAGGCCGCATTTTTGACCGCAACGGCATTGAACTGGCCCTCAGTGTCCGTCCGGATCCCCTTCTGCGCCGCTATCCCCGCGGCCGGAGCTTCTGCCATCTGGTCGGCTACGCCGACCCGATGTTCGGCCTGTCGGGACTGGAAGCCGCTGACAACACGTTTCTGAACGGCTCCACCCTTGCCTCCCGCGACGAGCTGGGAAGGTTCGGCATGAACATCCTGAACCGCCGGAAGGCCGAAGGCAACGCTCTCGGCCTGACCCTCGACGCGCGGCTGCAGGAAACAGCGGTCGCGCTGTTGCGGGGCAGGCCCGGCGCCGTCGTGGCCATTCAACCGCAGGACGGCTCCCTGCTCGTGCTGGCCAGCGCGCCTGCCTTCAATCCCGAAAGCCTTGATGCGTCCCTGTTCAACGAGGGGGTAAAACGCGCGTCCCCGCTCCTGAACCGCGCAACCCAGGGGGTCTATCCGGCCGGCTCGGTCATTAAAATCATGGTGGCCGCCTGCGCGGTGGAAAACGGATTTGCGGATCTGTTGGACTGCCCGCCGGAGGGATACACGCCGCCGGGGCCCCGCCACCGGCCGATCCGGGATCATGAATATTACGAGTACCAGCGCCGGGGACAAGCCTGGCCGGGATGGGGCCGCATCGGGCTTGAGAAGGGATTTGCCCGCTCGTCCAATGTCTTTTTTGCCCGGTTAGGTGTCAGGCTCGGCAGCCAGCGGCTGAACCGCGCGGCCGAGCGCTTCCTGTTCAATCAGCCGCTGACGCTGTTCGAAGGATCCTCGGGCGCTATTGCCGTTCGTCAAAGCGTCTGGCCCGTCGTCCGCCCGGAAGATCCGGGCAGCCTTGCCCAGCAATCCATCGGTCAGGGCGCCTTGCTGGTGACGCCCCTGCACATGGCGCTGGTCGCGGCGGCGATTGCCCATGGCGGCCGGCCCTATGCTCCGCGGCTGGCGATGCGGACGCCGCCCCGCCTGCTCGACGCCATCATGGATCCCGGCGTCGCGGAAAAGCTGAAACAGCTCATGCGGGAGGCGGTGGAGCATGGCACGGGCCAGGAGGCGAACCTGAAAGACCTGCCGATCGCGGGAAAAACCGGCACGGCCCAGGTTCCAGACGGAGCCGATCATTCGTGGTTTGTCTGCCTGGCCCCCGTGGAACGGCCGGCGCTGGCGATTGCGGTCATTATTGAACACGGCGGCTACGGCGCCGCCGTCGCGCTCCCGGTGGCCACTGGGCTGGTGAAGGAGGCAAAAAAGCTGGGGCTGCTTGAGGCCAAGCCGGAGCCATCGCCCGAACGGGATGGCCCCGGGAAGAACATCCTGAACCCGCATCGCGAATTTTAAAGGGACGTCCGGCTTCGTGCCCGGAATTTAGGACACCATGAGTCGCTCGCCATTCACAATTCGTGATGCCTGGCGCCAACGCCGCCAGGAACGCTCGCTTTTCTTCTGGTCATTCCTGTCCATCCTGGCGGGATACCTGCTGGTGACCGCTCATAAAACAGGGAACTTGCCGCTTCACTGGCAGGACAGTCTGCCGCTCCTGGTCTACCTCGGCGCCATGCTGATCCTGCATTTGATCCTTGTGCTGATCAAGTTTCGCGGCGACCCGCTGTTGCCGGCCGCGGTATTTTTTCTCGCCGGTCTCGGCATGCTTATCCAGTTCCGCCTGGGGACCTTTGCGATCCCGGTTCCGGGCAAGCCGGCCACCTATGTCTTTCCCGCGGCGTTTGCCCTCATGCTCACCGTCACGGTATGCTTCCGGGGGAGGCGGTTCCGTCTGCTGGAGCCGCTGGCTTTCCCCTGCGCGCTGCTGGCGGCAATCCTCATGGGCGCGATCCTGTTCCTGGGCCAACGCTACCGCGGCGCCCTGTTCATGCCCGGGTATACCAACCCGGCGGAACTCATCAAAATCCTGCTGATCATATTCCTGGCAGGAACCCTCGCCCGCTGGCGCAAAGAAGGGGCGGGTGCGCCCCGGGGATTCCTGCCATGGGTTCCGCTGCTGGTGGGCTGGGCCGCGCCCATGGGGATGCTCCTTCTGCAGCGCGATCTCGGCATGCTGGTGCTGCTCAATGCCGTGCTGCTGGTGCTCCTGGTGGCGGCAACGGGGCGTGTGTCGTATCTGACTTTGGGGTTTCTCGGAGCGGGGGCGCTGGGGGTTGCCATTTTCATTTTTTCCGCGCACGGTCAGGCGCGGTTCGCGGCGTGGCTGGCCCCGTTTGTCAATCCCACCGGGAAAAGCTGGCAGATCCTGCAGTCCCTGTCGGCCCTGTATGCCGGCGGGCTGTGGGGCGTCGGCTTGGGCAGCGGCTCGCCCCGGTTAATTCCGATTGCCTCTTCTGATTTTATTTATGCGGTCATCGGCGAGGAGCTGGGGTATGCCGGGTGCGGCATTGTTCTCGCGGGCTACCTGCTGCTCTTTACCCGGGGTTACCGGATTGCGGGAACGAGTCCCGACCCGTTCGGCAGGCTGCTGGCCGCGGGAATTGTGACCACGATGGCCTTCCAGGTCCTGCTGAATATCGGCGGCGTGATCAAGGCCCTGCCGCTCACCGGCATCACCCTGCCGTTTATCAGCCACGGCGGGAGCAGCCTGGTGACCGCGTGTATCGGGATCGGCCTGCTGCTGGCGCTGTCGGAGCCGGATAAGAGGGCAGCCAAAACCGCCGGGAGCCCGACCCTCCGCAAGGGGAAGCCGAAGAGATCTGCAGGGCCGCGGCCCGTCTCCCCCGCGGGTAAAAAGTAGAGGCTGCGGGATTTGTCCGCCCCTCACATCCGGGTGAAACCCATTCACCGGCGCCGATTGGATGGCATGGGCCACACGACTTCGCGGAATAGTGAATTGGGGTCACATCTATACATAATACATACTTGACTTGCGGGGTGAATGACGAGTACAAGGGATGCATGACAAGGCCATTACGCATCAATCTGGCTGGCGGGTGGTATCATATAAGCGCCCGAGGGAACAAGCGGCAGGCAATCTATAATGATAATCGAGATCGGGCTCATTTCCTCGATTTGATTGGCGAGATGATCGAACGGCATCAAGTGCGCGTGCATGCGTACGTGCTGATGACCAATCATTACCACTTGCTGATCGAGACGCCGGAGGCCAATGTCAGCCAGGCAATCCAATGGCTGAACGTGAGTTATAGCGTGTGGTTCAACAAACGGCATGAGAGCAGCGGTCACCTGTTTCAAGGGCGGTTTCATAGTGTTTTGGTGGAAAAAGGCGCGTGGGGTCTGGAAGTAAGCCAATATTTGCATTTGAATCCGGTGCGCGTGACTGGCTTGGGATTGGGGAAGGCGGACCGGAAGCAATATAATGCGGGACGAAGGGCAGAGCCGAGCGCTGAAGAAGAGGGGCGTTGGTTGGCGGTTTTGAGGGGGTATAAATGGAGTTCTTATGGCGCCTATGCGGGATACGAGCGCGGAGCGGAATGGTTGACGAGGCGCGTGTTATTGGGAAGATTGAGGAGGAAGGGGCGGCGGCCGGAAGAGATCTATCGGCGCGAGGTGGAGAGCCAAATAAAGGGGCAGCAAAAAGAATCGCCATGGCTGGCGTTGCATGCCGGTGCGGTATTGGGGACGAAAACGTTTTTGGCGCGTGTTCGCCAAGTGGCGGAAGGGGATGAAGGCGAGCAGCCTGGACTGAAAGCTTTACGTGTTCGGTTCTCGTTTGAGGATGTGGTTAGGGCGGTGGAAAAGGAGAAGGGCGAGCGGTGGGACCAATTCCGGGATAGGCGCGGGGATTGGGGTCGTGACCTGGCGTTGCTGGTTGCGCGGCGCAAATGCGGAATGACGCAAAAGACTCTTGGCGAGGCGGTCGGAGGGTTGCGGGCCGTCGCGGTGAATATCGCAATGCGGAGAATGGCAAATCGTCTTGAAAAGGATATGTCACTAAAGCAGATTTACGATCGGATTCTATCGCCAATGTAATTTGTATAGATGTGACCCTTGGTTGCGGGCGCATTTCATTCCGCGACCGGCATGTAACCGGGGCCGCCGAAGGCACAGGAAAACATGGCGTAGCCCTGTGAGGAGAAGAACGCCTGCCAGATGGTCGTGACCGGATTGTAGACGGCCGGATCGGCCTTTCCATCGCCGTCGAAGTCGGAGGCTACCGGCATTCCTCCCGCCTCCCCAAATACGTCTGTTGCCCAAAGATAGCTCTGGCCAATGGGTCCGGTCGCGCCATTCGAAAGTAAAAATGACCATACGCCGGAGGCGGAGTCATAGAGCGCCGGATCGGCCCTGCCGTCGCCGTCATAGTCGGCAGGGATTGCCACGAGGCCCGAACCGCCCCAGTATCCGCCGAAAGCCCGGTAGCCGCTGCCTGAAAGCAAACCGAGCCATTCCCCGGTGAACCGATCATACACCATCGGGTCGGCCTTGTTATCGCCATCGTAATCGGCGGGAAAGGCCGCATCCTCCGCCCCACCCAGCCACATTTTGTAGATCTGCAGCTCGGTTGCGGCGCCCATCGCCACCCAACAGCCGTCGAGGGCGCGAAACGCCACGAAATCCGTAAGGCCATCGCCGTCGAAGTCGACGGGAACAGGAACATAGCCGGCCCCGCCAAGCTGCAGACTGAGCGGGAAGGATGGGTCTGCGGAAGGCCACACACTCCACCAGCCCGAGTCGTCGAATTCGCCTGAGCCGGCCTCATACACCGCCAAGTCCGTGACCGAATCGCCATCGTAGTCTCCGGGAATTCCCCGCCTGTTCTGCCCGCCGCTTTCCTCCATGCGGCACACCTCGTATCGCGCCCCCGAAAGCAGGATGCCCCATCGCCCCTCGCCGGAAGAATACATGGCCACATCCGAGCGACCGTCGCCATCGAAGTCGTTGCGTGTGCGGCCCGGCGAATTGATTCCGCCAGCCTGAACAATCACGCGGCCTGCGGCCAGGGCAAGGTTATTGGAAGGGTTCGGATCGATGGCCTCCGTGAGGTGGCGCACGCGCGCGGTGGGAACAAAGGCGCCATGCACGTCGGCCGGGACGATAACGTCCTTGCGTTGCGCCGGCGTAAGCACCATCAGCGCTTCCTGTCCCGGGGATAGCGTGAGGTTGGTTTGGATGCAGCCGATCCACGCCTCCTCGCCGGCGGAAGCGCGCAGGTGGAAGTCCAGTTGCACGGCGCCACGGCTAAGCGCATCGGGGCCGTGGTTCTGCACGAAGCAGGAAACCGTTCCCGCGTGCGTAAGATTGGTCATTCTCACGGGGAGGAACACGAAATCTGTCACGGCCAGGTCAACCAGAGTGGTGACAGACGGAAAGGCGCCGGCGGCGTAGCCTGAGGCTATGGCGCTAAACAGGCTCCACCGGCCATCCACCTCCGCGCGGACCCAGTAGTAGTAAGAGGTGTTTGGGAGAATGGCATAATCGTCATACGCCATGGCGACCGGGGCGGCAGAAGAGTTGGCCGCGACGACAGCGAGCGGCGTTGCGCTCGCGGATTCCGGTTGCGTGTTCCGCCAGACGTCATACTGCGCAGCGTTGGAAACGGCCTGCCATAAAATTCTGATCCGGTTGGTGAACGCGCCTTCCGTGGCGCTCACGTTCCGCGGCGCCGGAGGGCGGGACTCAGGCGCCAGCGCCAGGAACGAGACGTTGGTCTGGGCGGCGGGCTCCCAGAGCCGGTCGCCGGCCTGGCTGGCGGCGATGGAAACGGTCCCTGTGCCCGTGACGCTCAGCCACACGTCTTCTGAAATCGTGGCCGGGCCGGAACGAACGACGAAGGAGACGGCGAGACCGGAGTCGGCCGTGGCGACAAGGCGCACCGCACTGTTCACGAACTGGTCGCCCGGATTGGGGAACGCGATGGTTTGCAAAGCCCGGCCGACGTTGAACACATTCGTCACCTGCGGCGCCGCGTTCCAGTTGGTGTCCCCTGGCTGCTGGGCCAGGACGGCGACGGCGCCGGTGTCAAAAAAGGAGAGGTTGCTGCCGCCCGTGAGCATCGCCGGCCCGGTCAGGATGGAAAAACCAACAGGCAATCCCGAGGTGGCCGAGGCGCTCAGCTGCACGATGTTGGTCCAAACCGTGGTGGAGAGGGCGGGAAAGGCGATCGACTGGTCCGCTTTGGCTACGATCAGGACGCCTTCCGCGAGGCCCTCGTAGAGCGTGTCATGGACGAGGCCGGTCACCGCATAGTTGCCGGCGGATATAGGGGGCGTGAGACTTCCGTCGTAGGTTACCGTCACGGCCAGGCCCGTCGGACTTGTTTGGAAATCAATCGGCCGGGCCGTGCCGGAGTAGGTTTGCCTCAACGACTGGAGGGTCACGACCGCGGGGGAGGCAATCACTTCGATCGTTTGGGTGATCGTTGGCGCCGCCTCCCAGTTGCCATCGCCAGCCTGAAGGGCGGCGAGCTGCACGCTGCCGAGCCCGGAAAATGAAAGGTTGGTTCCTCCGGAAAGTGTGCCGGGCCCGCTTAGCATGAAGAAGGAAACGGGGAGGCCGGAGTCGGCCGTGGCACTCAAGCACACGGTATTGGTGGAGCGCTGGACGCCTGGGGCAAGGAACGCGATCGATTGCGGGGCCTTGACCACGTTCAGAAGGCCCGTGACGGAGCCCTGATAGATGGAATCCACGACCGTGCCGGTCACGGCATAGGAACCGACGTCGGTCGGCGCCAAGGCGGAGCCATCATAGGTCAGTTGTACGACAAGTCCCTCCGGCACGGTTAAGGCGGTCGCGGGCCGGGCCGAGCCGTTATAGGTTTGGACGAGGCTGCCGAGAGTGAGCTCGGCGGCGGACTTTGAAACCGTGAAAGTATTGGTGAGGATTGGCGCGGCATTCCAGTTTGCGTTTCCCGCCTGCATGGCCAGGAGGGTGACGGAGCCGGTGCCGGAGAACGAAAGGTTCGTGCCGTCCGAGAGGATGGCCGGCCCGTTGGCGATCGCATAGTTCACCGGCAGCCCGGAGCCGGCCGTGCCGGCGAGTTGGATGCGGTTCGTAGTATATTGGGAAGGGATGGAGGGAAGAGAGATCGTCTGCGGCGCCTTCGCGATCGTGAGCGTGATCGGCAAGGTCAGGGGAGAGCTGCTGGCGCCGGGCACGGTCGCCGATAGGATGGCGGAATAGACGCCGGTGCTCATGCCGGCCACGTTGACGGGGACGGTAATGACCTGGCTCTCGCCGAAGCTCAGGTGGCCGGTGGAGACCGAGAGGGAAGCCCAGCCGCTCGGGCTTTGGCTGTAGGAAAGCATGTTGGAGAAAAAGACATTATCGCCGCTGCCGACGTTGGCGAGCGTCACGGCCTGGGAAGCGGGATTACTGCTGTAGACGGTGGAGAAAGCGAGCTGCGTTTTGTCGAACCGCGCCTCCGGAGGCGGCGTTAGATCGCTGGAGACCACGTCGAGCTCCATGGCGCACCCATTATGTGTGTTGTCCCATTCGTATTCATGGAAGGCGATATAGATGGGGGTGCCGGCCGGAATGCCCAGGGAGCCGAGGCTGACGACGGTGTTGGTCCAGGGACCGAATTGCCCGATTTGCCCGCCCCTAGTCCAGATGTTGGTTTGGATTACAAAGGTGAAATCGCTGGGTTTGGCGGTGTTGGTGGAGATGCAAACATACAGCGTATCCGGGAAGTTCGTGAACATGAACCGCGTCCAGTAGCTCACCGTGGAGGTGGACGTCAGCCCCGTAAGGCGGGGCGAAATCAGCCACTGGTCGTTGTGATAGCCCTCGCCGGCGCCGCCGCCGGTAGTCCATGAACAGTAGGCGTCATGACTCCCCGCGCCTGCCACGGGCGGCACGCTGCTGGTGCCGTTGCCCCAGCCGGGCATCGGCATACACCCGGACGGAAGCTGGTACCAGCCCGAGCCGCACAGAAGGTTGGTTTTGATCCAGCCTGGCGGGGGCACATTGACTTCGAACGATTCAAACATCCGCGCCGAAACTATTCCCGCCAGGGCCAGGAGCAGGATTGCGAAAATGGCGGCCTTTTTGGCATTGTGAAACATGAGATTGGAGATATAAATAATTCAACTCTTTGCTCTTTGTGCATACCCTTTAGATGCAATGTAACAAAAAGATGGTTGTTCGCAATTCGAAAGGTCGACCGCGGGTTTCATCTAACCTTTCTCCCGTTGTTCGGTTATCCTTATGACGTTGGCTTCGGGTAGCAGTGTTTCACGAATTACCCGCGTGCGATCCTCCTACAGGGGACTTGCACCCCATTTACAACGCGCCCATACTAAAATGAAATGAACTTGGTTCTACTTCATTCCCCTTGATGTTTCTTCCCCTTCAGCGAGAATCAAGGGTTCCATTTTCCGTCTTGAACCCCGAAGTGTGCTATGCTTTACTCCGCGGGATGCATTCTAAACTACAGTACTGTTTCTACGTTCTCTTCGCCCTGGCCGCGCTCTCGGCCCGGGCTGAACTCGCCGACTACTATCCCATGATCGTCCGGGCGGATCGGGAAGCGACCGTGACGCTGGTCTTCACCAACGAACCCGCGCTCGCCGCGACCAGCGTCCTCGAGGTCGTCTCCACCTGCGCGGATGGCGAGCCCTCCCACAGCGTGGTCGTGCCCGCCACTATCGCCGACAACAGCCTGACCGTGACCCCCTTCTTCCACGGGGAAACCGAGCAGACTCTGACCGTCAACCAGAAGTTCCCCGGCTCCAAAAAGAAGCCCAGACTGCTCGGGGTCGCCCGGCTCTATTCGCTGGCGCCGGACTATTTCGCGCTCCGGCCGTACCGCGGCAACCTGCACATGCACAGCAAGTTCTCGGACGGCCGCAAGAACGAAACGCCGGCCATGATGGTCGCCACCTGCCGCACACTCGGTTTCGACTTTGCCATCGAGACGGACCACCGCTGTTACACCGCCTCGGTCGCGGCGGTCGAGACCTTCGCCGCGCTTCCCACGGACATGAAAACCTTCCCCGGCGAGGAGGTGCATAGCCCCGGGAACAACGTCCACATCCTCTCGCTCGGCGCGTCCGAGAGCATGACGGATTGGTGCAACACCCAATCCAACGAGTACAAAGCAGCCGTCGCCGCGGCGAAAGCTGCGCTCCCGGACAGCCTGCCCGCCAGAATCCAGACACCGATCGCGGCTTCGTTCGTGATGTGGGATAGGATCCGCTCCCGCGGGGGGCTTGCCGTCTTCTGCCACCCCTACTGGCGGCCCAATTACCGGCAATACATCCCGGCCGCCGAGTCCGATTATATCCTCCACAGCGGCAAATTCGATGCCCTGGAAGTCCTGAACACCGACAGCAGCGATCTCGGCATTCTGATGTACCACGAACTGCGCGCGGAGGGGCTGAAGATCGCCAGCATCGGGAACACCGACGCGCACTCATCCGCCGCGCTGTCGAACGCCTATACGCTGGTGCTCGCCGAAACGCCGGACTTCCCCGCGATCGCCAAAAACATCCGGCTCCGCAACTGCGCGGCCGTGGATCCCGTCTCCGGGCGTCAGAACGTGATCGGCGAGTTCCGGTTCTCCCGCTACGCCATCTTCCTCCTCAAGAATTTCTACCCCCGACAGAATGCGGTCTGCAAAAAGGAAGGGGCCCTGCTGCTTCAGGCGCTCGCCGGCGGCACCAACGCGGCCGCCGCGGTCGCCCAGCTCAAGGAAACGCAGGGAACCACTCCCGCTCTCCGCGTCAAATACTGGCAGCCCTGACCGGCCGTTGGCGGGAATCCCCCGCTTGCATGCCTTCCCCCGTCTGATATATCACCGCTTATTTTATTTCCCGACCGGAACTTATGGCGAAACCCCTGCACGGCTACGGCGCGTCCAAGATCAAGACGCTCTCCTCCCTCGCGCACATCCGCGTCCGCACCGGCGACGGCTTAATGTTTCTTCCCCTTCAGAGAGAAACAAAGATTCCGCCTTGAACCCCGAAGTGCGCTATGCTCTACTTCGCGGGTGCCTGCCAAACTCCAATACTGTGTTGACATCCTCCTCTCCCTGCACGACGGCGACTTGTATTTGGGCTTTATTCGGCCAGCAGGTCGAGATAAAATGGGCTAAACGGGATCTCTACAACCGCATCCTGGGCGATATTTACCTCGGCGAGCGCGGGATAAATATTGAGATGGTCCAGGACGGGTTTGCCTGACACTACAAAAAATACTCGGATGACAAGCGGTTGGCTGAGGCCTAGGATGAAGCCAAGGCTGGTAAAAGGGACTTTGGGCAGACAAGAACCCGGAGCCGCCATGGGATTTTCGGAAACGGCCTAAAGACAGGCCGTGAGTCAGGATGTAATATGCTGAAGTGTTCCTCATATTAAACTGATTTGTAAAGGAGGTATCCCAATGAATATTATCGCATTTAACGGCAGTCCGAGAAAAGAATGGAACACGGCAACCCTGCTTAAAAAAGCCCTCGAAGGTGCATCATCGCAAGGCGCAACAACAGAGCTTATCCATCTATATGATTTGAAATATCAAGGCTGCATCAGTTGTTTTGCCTGCAAGGAAAAAGGCGGCAAGAGCTATGGCAAATGTGCAATAAAAGACGCTCTTAAGCCCATCTTTAAGAGAGTTGAGGAGTCCGATGCCATTATCTTCGGCTCGCCTATATATTTAGGAAGCATTACCGGGGAGATGCAGTCATTTATCGAGCGGTTAGTTTTCCCATACCTGACATATACTGATCCTCCCGAGACTCTTTTTCCCAAGAAAATATCTACCGGGTTTATTTATACCATGGGTCTTCCCGAAAGGCTGATGAAAGAATTCGGTTATGAGCAGCGTTTCGCAAATACGGAACGCTTTCTCGCAAGAATCTTTGGACCAAGCGAAAGGCTCTTGTGTTTTGACACCTATCAGTTTGATGATTATTCGAAGTATGTTGCGTCCCGGTTTAATCTTGGCGAGAAGTTGAAAAGGAAGAAAGAGATATTTCCAAAGGATTGTCAAAAAGCTTATGAAATGGGCGTAAGGCTTGTCAGAAAGCAGGATTAGATGAAAATAGATTTGAGGCGATAGCGCTTGCCGGAACAATAGGAACTGCCATGACGATTGAAGAACGCCTGACAAAGCTGGAACGTGAGATGGAAGAATTGAAGACTTTAATCAGGACAAAGGCATTGTTCGGGGTCAAGGATGTGGAAGAAACAGTGGCGGAAAACAAGAACCTGGACAGTCCGACATTCAAACGACGAAATATTAAAATTCATGTTAAAGGCCAAAGAAAGTTGTAAAATAATGCTGCCAACCGGAAACCACACGAAAGACATTCGGAAACATACAATGAAAGGGCAACAAATGAAGAAACTGATTATCGGATTGGTCATGCTGACAGTTATGATTGGCTTATTTACCGTGATGGCTGCCAAGGCTGAAGAAAACCAGGCAACGATGAAAAATCTCATCGTATATTATTCCTGGTCCGGGAATACAGAGCTGGTCTCAAAAACCCTGGCAGAAATGATTAAAGCCGATGTAATCAAATTGGAAGATGTCACCAAGCCGTCAAAAGAGATGGCCTATGGCGCCGGAAGAGAGGCATCAATAAAGGGGAAATCCTGGCCGGTAAAGCCTTTCAACAAGGATTTATCCGGTTACGACCGTATTTTTGTGGGTTGCCCGGTCTGGTTCAGCATGCCCACGCCGGAGTTCAATGCGTTTATTGAACAGGTAGACTTCAAAGGCAAGTCAGTTGTTGTTTTTGTCACCTTGGGAGGGGGTAGTCCCGACAAGGCCATAAAAACCATGACCGAAAAGGTAACGCAAAAAGGCGGCAAGGTTGTGTCGTCTTTCTATGTAAGGGCCAAAAATGTTACGAAAGACGATATGGTGAATAAAGCAAAAGAAATTGCCAACCAGTATAAATGATCTTATTCCCAATCGCCTTTTAATTACCGTAGTCTGGAAATCCCGTGCCCATAGCCAAAATAGTCTCCGGTGTCCAGACTGGCGCAGACCGTGGCGGCCTTGATGCCGCTATCTATGCTGCACTTCCTCATGGCGGCTGCTGTCCCAAGGGGAGACGAGTATCGCGAGAAACTTTTAGAATCGGTTAGGGTGAAAATGGAGGGGAAGCGACGCGAGACATACGGCGGCGCGGAGAAACGAGCGCACGATGAGCGAGCGGCGGCCGCGCTTGTTCGATGGTTCTATTCTTGCTGGCTCGCTCGGATCAGGCCTGCAATTGATTCGGCCATTCGCCGGTAGCCGGCGGCATTCGGGTGCACATAATCGCTCTTGAGAGAGCGCGACGACAGAATTTGCGCAATAGTTTTTGAATCGTACGGGATGCCGTGCTTGTCGGCGACCTGCCGGTAGAACTGAGGGACCTTCAAGCGCAGGCCGGGGCGCGGAACACCGATCAAAACAACATTGGCGCCTGCATCGCGCGCCACGGCGACCATGGCATCGATATTTTTGCGGATAACATCGTCATCCTCTTTGCCGAGCAGGTCGTTCCCGCCCTCACAGAGAATGACGAGATCGGCTTTCTGGTCTTGCAACACGGTCGGCAGCCGCTTGAGGGCTGCGGAACTGACTTCGCCGGGCACCCCGGCATTGATCACCCGGCAGCCGAGCATTTCCGCGAGAACCGCAGGGTAGCTCTCGGCAAGGCTGGCGCCCGTCCCCGCAGTCAGGCTATCTCCAAAAGCAACAACCACCGACGCCGCAGACAGCTTTGCAATCCGGGGCTGCCGGCCACACCCTTGAAAAAAAACAAGGGCAGATAACATGACGGCGGACAGGATTGCTTTCATATCTGCAACTCGAAGGGGAAGAATTCCATCCGGTACACGGCGAGGATACAATGCGGATAAAAGCGGAACAAGCGCAAAGCATGCGGTAACGACGCTGAAGGAAGGGGCCAAGCGGAAACAAATTCTGGGGTGGTGGTTAAGTCGTCGAACGTGTGTTGGCGCGGAGTGGATCGCAGGGCGCTTGGCGATGGGGCATCGGACCTCTGTGTCCAAAACAGCAGGGCTTGTTGAGCGCGGCAAAGACCCGAATTCCATCGCCTGCGAAGAAAACTATATCAAATACCAAGAATCTCGGACTTACCCCTTATGTGCCGGCGCTAGCGCTTCAGCTGCCCAACCTCCCGAATAACATCCCTAACGCGGTTGAATTCGGCAACGAGTTGCTCCTCGTTTGGTTCAAAGCCTAAGGTGTATGTTGTATAGATTACGCCGGTTTTAAAAGGACCTTCTGCTTTTTGGTTAATGTCAAGGGCCGCATTGTTTAGTTTGCCGGCGAACCGGTGTCCGATCCCCTGAAATAGACGAAAACAGTTTTCCAGAAGCCGTGGCGGCGTTACCTGGGCGAGACGAAACTCGACGCGATAGATGGCCCGAACATGCGCCAAGATTCTGGCCACGGCCTCTTCGATGGCGGACATATCGGCCATACCTGTTGATTCACACGGCATATTATTCAGGCTTTTATTGCACTCCCTTTCAATTGCGCTTGTTGACTGAATCAGATTGTTCAGCGCGTCCTCCAGCATATCAATCCCTTTCCGAAGCGTCACGGCTGGCTTGGGTTCAAATGGATCAGGAGCCCATTGTTTGCCCTCCTTGCCAAGCTGAACCAGTCTCTCGCTTAACAGTCGGGCTATAACTTTGGCTGTTTCGCTGTCGATCATAGATGATAGGCCTCTATGTGATTTTATGTCTCCTGTTACAGATTAAACTCGCGAACCGTCATAAAACAATCCTAATAATTTTTTCTTGGGACGCTGTTTGTCCTATGCCCCATGCTATCGTGGGAGCAAAAATAAGGAAACTAAAGAGGTTCACAATAAAGGAATGTCGTGGCTAAAAATACTTACTGTAGATGCAGCCCATATTACAGGGCTCTAATAGGAGAACGCCATATGCGTAAAAATCTCAACAAATTAGCCGAATCAGCCGATCAGGGAGATGCAGCTGCCCGCTTTAATCTTGGGGTATGTTATGAAAACGGCAATGGCGTTTCCAAGGATATAGCCAAGGCCGTAGAATTGTATCAGAAGGCCGCCGGTCAGGGAGATGCAGACGCTCAATTTAATCTTGGTCTATGTTATGCGAAGGGCGAAGGTGTACCCGAGGATTTAACCAAGGCAGCAGAATGGTTTCAGAAAGCAGCGGATCAGGGAAATGCAGCGGCTCAATGTTGCCTTGGAGTCTTTTATGAAAACGGTACTAGCGTTTCAAAGGATATAACCAAGGCCGTAGAATTGTATCAGAAGGCCGCCGATCAGGGAGATGCAGATGCTCAATTTAATCTTGGGGTATGTTATTTAGATGGCGAAGGCGTGCCCAAGGATTTAACCAAGGCAACAGAGTGGTGGCAGAAAGCAGCCGAGCAGGGTGTTGCAGAGGCTCAAATTAATCTTGGTTTATCTTATGCGAACGGCAATGGTGTGCCCAAGGATTTAACCAAGGCCATAGCGTGGTGGCCAAGCAGGGAGATGCAGGAGTGCAAAATAATCCTGGGTTATGTTATGCGAACGGCGACGGGATACTTCAGGATATAGCCAAGGTCGTGAAATAGTTTCAAAAGGCAGCCAAGCAGGGAGAAGCAGAGGCTCAGAAAGCTCTTAATGCTATTTCTCACTAGATTTATTATACCTTTGCAGCCTGATAATGTTCCTGCCTGATCGCTTCGGCCAGTGATTTCGGCGCCAGGACCTTGACCTTCGAACCAAAACTCATAATCCAGGGCCTCACGTCCCGGACAGCCGGCACCGGCAGGCATAATTCTACCGCGCCTCCGCGCCGGGGCTTGAGTGTTTGCCCGGGATGCCAGGTCTTTTCCGAAATATAGGCGGCCAGCTTCGCATCAAAAAGCAGCCGGACGACAATCGGCTTATATTTCTCGCTGTGTATAAACCGGCCAAAACGATCGGCCAGCAACTTTCCCATGTTGACGGTTGCCGGAAGCGTGAACGTGCGTTCGCTCACCGTGACCGATTCAATCCGTCCGACGGAATACTGGACAATTTCCTTGTGCTTGGGGTCATAGGCGAACAAATACCATTCACCATCCAGATTGGCCAGGTGGCAGGGCTGGACTGCATGCGTTTTGGGCTGTTGCGCGTGGAGTGATTGATAGCGTATTTCCAGTTCGCGCTGGTTCATCAAGCCCCGCACTACCCCTTTCCAGACATCCTCGCGGATTACCTTGGCCGGCGGCCCACTGAACGTGAACCGTGAATAGATCAGCTCGGGCGAAACGGTCAATTTATCTGGCAGACAGGCCGCCAACTTACCGAATATCGCCTCCAGCTCCTTGGCTACCGGCATACCCCGGTACATCGTCATGGCCTGGGAGCCCACCAGCATGGCAAAAAGCTCACCTTCTGACAGTAGAACAGATTTAAGAAACCAGGTGTTATCGGTGTAACGGAAGCCGCGTTTGACCTTGTCGTATTCAATGGGCGCCCCCAGCTCATATTTCATGTAATCAATATCCCGCTGGATGGTCTTATAGCTGACCTCCTGCTCTTTGCCCATCTGGAAGCAATTGGGGTATTTACCCGCCCGGATCTGCTCATCGATGAATTGAAGTCTTCGAAACTGGGGTTTGAACTTGGGATCCGACATAAAAATAAATCCAATTATTATTTGCTTAGGACGATGTTTGTCCTATGTCCCATGCTACATTGGCCGCAGAAAAAAAGAAATACTCATTATTCGGCGATGTAAGCATGAATTAACCGAAAATAAAACCAATAAATGAGGGGAGGTATTATGCAAACGAACAGGCTGCAACCGGCAAAGGAAGAGCAGGAAGAACTGAGCGGTAACATCGTGGTCATAGCCATAGGATGCAAGCAATGCCCCAGCAATCAGGAATACCAGGTTTCTAATTGCGAGGAGGCTGATACGGCATCGGAGGCTGTCGGGAAAGTGATTGAATGTGCCAGGTGCCATAGCAGGTGGCTGCTCAAGCGCATGCAGGTGCGTGCAATGATCCAGGCTGCCGACCCTGTTATAGAAGAATGGCGTGTAGCGCCGATGTTCGTCCCGATTCTGTCCACTTTTGGCACCGACACAATAACGATTGTCGACGTGCCTGTTGCAAGGATCGAAGATGAAAAGCAGGATGAATAACATCATGCCAAACTGGGTGCGTAATAAATTATATATTGTTGGGCCTGCACAAGATATTGCAACGTTTAGGGCCCAAAACAGGGATTCATATTTCTCTGCAAAAACAAATTATAATCGTCTCAAAACAACCAAGGCGGCTTGGACAAGCAATTCTTTTTACCAAATAAAAGAAAGAGATGACAATCATCAGTCTGGGAGAAAGGGATCCAAGCCTGTGGTCGTTGACCTGAGTTTTGACCGATTGGTGCCGGTTCCCTTGGCGGTTACCAAAAAGCCATACGTTAAAGTGGGCGACAATGATTATGAGGATCCGATTATTCCCTGGTGCATAAAGCATTGGGGTTGCAAATGGGACACGTCTGAATCCAAGCTTGTTCGCGAATCCAAGCGTCGGTTATTTTATAAATTCAAAACGCCGTGGAGTCCGCCATATCCATGGTTACAACAGGTCTCAAAGCAATATCCGGCGTTGCGTTTCAGCCTGCATTACTGGGATGACATGCAAGAGCGATGGGTTATTCTCAGGGTTATAAATGGATGCTTGTAGTTTAAGAAATAATAATCAAGGCCAGGAGGATATCCGGATAAAATCTTCGTATTCTGAAGAAGACAGATCAACTCCGTTAAGCTGTAATTGAATCGGAGGTAACACCATGCTAAAAGCATAAAGGAATCCTGATATGCATATATCCAAAAGCAGCTACATGGCCGGATTACAGTGTCTCAAATACCTGTGGAATCGGATCCATCGGCCCGAGCTGATAGTCTATGATGCTGCCCGCCAGAAAATCCTTATGGCCGGCCAGGAAGTCGGCCTATGCGCCCGCAATCTATTCCCCGACGGCATAGCGATTGATACGACATCGAGCATATCGGACCGGATCAAAGCTACCCAGGCCGCATTAACTCAACGGAAGCCCATTTATGAGGCGGCGATTGGCTCGGGCAACCTGTATGCCCAGATCGACATCCTGGCACCAGTCCGGGGTGGATGGGATATAGTGGAGGTCAAATCATCGGCAAAAATAAAAGACTGCTATTATCAGGACGTTGCGTTTCAGAAATACGTTTGCGACAAATCCGGCCTGCCTGTCCGTCAATGTCGGATTGCCACAATAAACAGTGATTATGTCAAGAATGGACCGATCAAGGTTAGCAAACTATTCAACGTAAACCTGATATCCAAGGAGGTATCTGAGTTGATTCGCGACGTGCCCAAATCGGTTGCGGTCATGATCAAGGCTCTGGATACCAAATGTCCTAACATTCGTGTCGGCCCGCATTGTAGTTCGCCTTATGCCTGCCCGTTCCAGGATCAATGCTGGGCCTTTCTCCCTAAACATAACGTTTTTGACTTACACCGGATCGGCGCCAGGGCCTTTGAATTTATGGAAAAAGGCATTCTTCATATCCGGGATATTCCCGCCAACACAACATTAAGCCTTTACCAGCGCATCCAGATCAAATGCGTGAAGACCCGCAAGCCGCATATTAATCCCGAAGCAATCAGGGAGTTCCTGGCTGATCTTGAATATCCGATCCGGTTTCTGGATTTTGAGTCATTCAATACGGCAATCCCCCTCTACGACGGCACCAAGCCTTTTCAGCAGATCCCCTTCCAGTATTCGCTGCACATCCTATCGGGACTTAAAGCGCAACCGGTCCATCATGAATTTCTAGCGGAAGGCAGGCACGATCCCCGGCCGGCATTGCTGTCGAACTTGAAGCAGCATATTGGCAATTCCGCCACCATCTTGGCGTTTAATATGGCATTCGAGAAATCCATGCTGGATCAAATGGCCCAGGCGTTTCCTGAACATCGCCCGTGGATCAACCGGGCTCTGCCACGCATTAAGGATTTGATTGCGCCCTTTAGAAAAGCGGACTATCATCATCCTAATCAGTATGGCAGCAATTCACTAAAGCGGGTAATGCCAGCCATAACGGACCGATCTTATGCCAACATGGAAATTGCCGGCGGTTCCGTTGCCGCCGATGAATTCATGCGGGTGACGTTCGGCGACGTGCCCCAACAGGAAAGGCAGAAGGTGCGGAAACAACTGTTAAAGTATTGCGGGCAGGACACCGGGGGATTGATTGATATTTTGCGCAGGTTGAAAACGGCCTCTGACTTGAATAGTTAGGCTATGGCAGGCTTATGCCCTGCCGAGTGTCCCCATTGAAATCCCGGCTTAAGACCTGACCGCTACCAAAATCGCCGAAGGTCAAAGACAAGCGACCGGGCCAGGGCTTCTGGTAGCGGAACCCGACGGGCCAGATCCGCTGCGGTCTTTTCGTCAAACTCGAACTTCTGGCTCATTATGATCTGAAACCACGGCTCCCGATCTTTGACAACGCGGTACCGGAGGACTCTCTTCTGTCATGGATCAGTTTTTGGGGAGCAGGTCACCTTACCTCTCATGTATGCAAATTCCGCGAGGTTAAGTTGACGTATATCTCTTGCGCCTTGAGTGAGAAGGACTGCATTGGCGGGGTGGTCAAAGGTGTAGAGAGGCTTGCCAACGGCAAGTAGTTCCAGGCTGAGGGCTTCGATCTTGCTGCCGGGGGCAGCGTGGGCGACAACAACAGCAGATGCCTTTTCAGCGACGAATCGGTTACGGGCCATAGCGGTTTTGGCCGTGATATGGCGAACGGTATCTTTAAATGGTGATACGATCAAGAGGCGACCTTCGGCGACTGCGGCGCGGCAATCAACGGGCTTTGTGGGAATGCGTTTAAGCATGCTGCGGGCAAGGCACCAGATTACCGGATGCGTCGAGCGGAGCAAGATACGGAGGCACTCCTCCTCCATCGGGGAATGAAAGCCGCTAATGACCGTGACACCCTTTTCCCGGCACTGCTTGGCGAGGTCGTAAGTGTCCAGGATCAGTTTGCCCGGGCACTTGGCGGAACAGTACAGGGCGATCTTGGGACGGTTGAGAAGGATATAGTTCCCGGCTGTGCGCAGTGTCTTCATGCGTTGGCTAGTCCGCTTTCCTATTTTCAGTGAGGATACCTGCGTTCGGCTACGACTTGCACTTATGCGCCAAGACAAGCTTCTTCAATGCTGTTATCCCAAGCATGTGTCCTTTGCGGCGGTGAATCATACGATGACAATTAGAGCAGACAAGTGTGACTCTGGTCAGAGCCTTTAGCAGTTGAACCTTTTCTCCCCGCACATCTTTCTCAAAGATGGGATCCAGATGATGTACTTCGATGAAGCCTCGTCCGTGAGAACCGTACTTGCGGGCGAAGTCAAAGTCGCACACGGTGCAGAATACGCGCCCTTTGTTGTCTCTTTTGAAAGATGAAATGGCGATAGCCTTCAATCTGTCGCTTCTCTTGCGTGCCTGACCTAAAGTAGGAATGCTTGCTCCCTCCTCTATGACAAGCTTGGAGTAGTCAAACTGATCACGTCTGCTCAGGCACCGGGGTCTAAAGCCTTGATTCAGCATGCTTTCAACATGCAATGTGCTGTTTGCAAGGAAGTCCCTACCGCTTTCTGTAATCTGCCACTTCCCTGCATGGTGTTTCGCGAGTCTCAGGCGCTTCAATGAATCGTGTGACTTGAGGTTCCGTACCTTCTGACTAAAGTAGGTGTCATTGCGGCCTTGGATCAGTTCTGCGTCGTGACCTTTGGGACGAAGATCGGCCTCCAGTTGGGCGATCAAGTCGGATGTCGTAACGGGGGTAGTGCGACCAGCCAAGAGCCTCAAGGCTGGGAGAATCAGTTCTGATTCGGTGTAGTTTGTCTTCTTCTTCGCAGTAACCGCTGCAAGTGCTTTCCACAGTGCCTTTTTCATTCGTCTTCCTCCTCGTCGGCCGTGCCTACCGTCCTGTATTTGATGTCGTAGTTGAGAATGTAGTCTAGTTCGTGCGGGGAAAACCCATAGTGCATAGCCACGACGATGTCCGTGGCGTCGACGAGTGGTTTGGATCTGGAGGGGAAGAACGTCTGGGCACTGCTCTCGTTGCCACCCTTGTGGCAGCGGAGTCGTATCTGACTTTTGGCCTTAAGGTCATCCATGAGTCTCCGCTCACAGTCACAGAGCTTCTTCAACAGATCTGGCGAAACGCTTTCAAGATCGATCGGTACGGTGAGAATGTCGATAGGATTTACGTGGTGGAACGAGGAATAGACTACGTAGTAGAGCCAGAAGAAGTTGGTATTAAGGACCGCGGTTATTGCACTAAGGGCTTTGGTATCGCGGAGGATGAGTGTTGACTCCGTGCTTGAGGCCATTCTCGTGTGATCTAGTTCAAACAATGGTTGGAAGTCGGTGATGATCCGCCAATAGAGCCCACCTGTATTCCGGTAGTATAATGTCGCGCCTTGTTTCCCACCGGCGAGGTAAGCGGCAACAGTCTTACCTTGCGAGAAGGCCTTGCGAAGAATGGACTGTTCCGTAGAGTTGCCGATCTTAGGGATGACGTATTTGTTCTGAACAAATCCTTCGGTGTCGGCGTATTGGATCAGTGAAAATAAGTAATCACGGGCTTCTTGGTACCATTTTTGGAAGGTCGTGGTATACAGCCGTGAACCTGAGTGCGGTAAGCAGAGTATAATTGACAGGGGGATGTTAACACCACTAAAGAGTGTAGCCGGTCGCCACCCGAAGTGGGAGATCCACTTGTCACCAGGAAGTTCGACGATGAGCGAAACGAGAGGTTCCATTCTCTGAGTACAGAATGCGCTGAGGGGTAGAATGACACCGAGACTGCCGCGGGGCCGCACGAGATGCGTGGAACGCTCCACTATAAACGGATATAGGTTCGCGGTATCGTGCGTCTTGTATTCATCCACAAGGGCAATTGTCCCTTTGGTGTTCTTATGGCACTCCACATAAGGAGGGTTACCTATGACCACACAGAATCCACCACTCGAAATAATGGCATAAAACTCGATAAACCAGTGGAAGGGTTTGTGCTTTGAAACCCACTCCTTGACGGCAGCCTTCGTGTTGATGTCGTAAGCATCTGCTAGATACTGATTGAGTCGCGCCTCAAGAGGCGTAATACGTTTGCGAAGACGCGCTTTATCTTCTGAGCATACTGCACCACCCAGGTCTGTCTGTTGCTGCCGAAACAAGGCAAACATCTCCGCGATCTCTTTGACATCACGCTGAACCTCCGGCCAAACGGTGTTGTAGGCCAACAGATCCTGTCGGATGACTTCCTCGGCTTGTTTCTCCGTGGCAAAGCCAACTAGCGTGTTGCCAGCGCGGACATTGAAATCAATGTCCGGCAGGGGCTCTATACCAAGATTCTCTTGAGAATAATCAGGCTCGATCTGGGCAGCAAGTTTAAGAAATAGACGTAGTTTGCAGATCTCGACAGCCTCATCCATGATGTCGACGCCGTAGAGATTGCGAATGATAATGGACTTGAAGATAAAATACTTTTCGTTGGCGTGTTTTTCGACGCGCGCAATGACGGCGTCGAATTTGTTGTAGAAGTTGGGGTACGGTGCCTTGATAGATTGGCGCCATTCGAGCATAAACGCCTTCATACGGTCCAGGCAAGCTTCGTAGAGCGGTTCCAGCACGTTGACAGCCGCAAACAGAAATGCACCTGATCCGCAGGTGGGGTCGAGGACAGTGATCTGTTCGATGGCCTGCCAGAACGCCCAGAGGACGTCCGGGGTGGCGGCGTTCTCGATGCAGTCCTGGGCAAACTGGCGAATGTTCAGATTGAGGGTGATCAGTTCGTTTGCTGTGAATGATTGGGCGGCATCGGGCATAATGGCGGAAAGGCGAGTTCGCAACTCGGCACAGCGCTGACGACGGGCGACGACCTCACGCCAGATCTCGGTCGGAAGGGCATACTCGGATGAGGCGGGTTTATTCCAGGCAGCGCGGCGTTCCATAAGATTCGGCTTCTTCGTATCCACACCCTTTTCGATCTCGGGCGGTAGCGGTAGCACAACGCCGTGTTTAACGGGATCGTAGATGTAGCGGTCAGGATCGGCGGCCAACAGTTGGAAAAGGGCGCGGAAGGCGTCCGGTTTCTTCTTGAGGTCTGTTTCGACGCGGTCGAGGATGAAGGGAACGATGCAGTTCTTGGCGATGTACTCGGTAATATCTTCCTTGGTGTAGTAGGCCCCCATCTGCTTCTGGTTGATGTACTTTTCGAAGATGTAGCCGAGAACATCGGGGTTGATCTCGTCGTCGGCACGGAGGGGACGCTCGTCCAAATGCCAGCGGTATTGGTCAAAAAAAGCAAAAACTTTTTCGAAGGCTTTGTCCGGGATATCAATCCCGGTGTATTTCTCCTCCAGAGGGTGGACGGCAAAGATACCGCCATTCAGATATGGCACAGTGCCGAGAAGTTTGTGCAGCTCGGGACTGCGTTCCTTGCGGCCGAGGCCGTCGTGGAAGAGCTTCAATAGAAAAGCTCGGTAGAAAGTGAGGAATTTCGTCTTTGGTCGGGTCTTCTGGACCATGGCAAGACGGTTGCGCAGGTAGTCCTTGTCCTGGTCGAGGAAACCCTTCTTCTGAATGAAGTACACAAACTTGAGACGATTGAGCATGATCGATGCGTACCATTCGCACTCGTCTTCGTCGCCAATGCCTTCAATCTGTTTGAGGAAGGCGGCGTGCTCGGTCTTGAAGCGGTCGTAGAAGCGCTTGGTGACGCGGTCCACGTCGAATGCCTGGCGTGCACGCGCGGTGATGCCGACGAGAGTGAGTTGATCCTCTTCCTCGATCTTGACCTCCAGGGCTTCAATTTTCTGGAGAAGAGCCTCACCGGATTGGTTGGCGGTGAGCGTGTGCTCGCGGCGGGCGATAGGTTTGCCGGGCTCACGTTTAACCCACTGCCAGGTCTGGAAGCGACGGTTGGGATCGGCGTAAATGACCAGATGCTCGCGGACGCTCTTGGCGAGTTGGATTTCGATCTTGCAGCGCGTCTGGTAGTCGTAGGATCGCCTCTGTCCGGGCACGACGCAAAGGTAAGCCGCCATGCCGCGCTTCTCGGCGACCGCGGTCAATGTGACAGTATCCTCGCCGACCTTGAGGGGCAGCGAGCCGTCGTGATCGTCCCAGCCGAGTTCGTTGAGGAAGAGCGCTTTGAAGTCAAACTGGCGAAGGAGTTCACGGGCGGTGGCTTTGTTCATGAATGTATCCACTCCGATTTCGAAGAAATCCTGAAAGCTTATATTGCCAAAGCATCATACACCAATAGTCGTCGCACGTGCGGGTTGGTTGCGAATCAAACCAACCTCATAGGCTGCCGCCTGGCACAGGACGAACTGTTTGGTCTGGGTCTTCATGACCTGCTTTTGCTCAGTCTTTGCCCATGCGAGTTGTGCGTTGACGTTCTTGCCCGTAAACGTCTCGCCAGTGAACCATGTGAGGTACCGGGCAATCTGCTCCAACACCTCATCCTCAGTCGTAAGTTTTGGGAAGGATAGTTCTGTCTTGTTTTTATCCCAATATTGCGAGCCAAACTCCATGGCTAAACGCGCAAAAGCAATCCTTCGTAATTCCTGCGTCCATTTCTCCGCCATACGAAGCCTCCTTGTTGTTTCTGCATTGTCTAATTACTACTCACCTGCCCTCAACCCCATAGAGCAGATGATACGGGGCTCGTGGCTTTCTTCCTTCTCATGGACGATGCAAAGCCGGTCTTCTTCGTACAGGGCCATGACGAGATCGGCGAGCGCCTGGTTGGTGATGCCTGACCGAAGTTGACGGTTGAGTGTGTCAACGGCGGTTTGGCGGAGCGGGTAACGGTAGATCTGTTCTATGGCCTTGTGCAGCAATGTCGACTCGAAGAGCGTACCCTCAATATCCTCGGCGTGGGCTTTCAGGCGTTCGTAGGTGCGGAAGCGCGCGCCGGATGGCCGCCCGAGCTGGCCGCCGATGGCGCGCTCCTCCTTCACGATCAGTTTGACGCCCTCCTGCACCAGTTGATGATGGTTAACATGGCGGGACACGTGCGGCGTTTCCGGTTTGCACTCGGCCGCGCGCAGGATAGCGTACTGGGATTCTGTGACGCTCTCACCAGCTTTGTTCATCCAGGCCAGGGCATCGTTGCCGTCAGCTGTCTTGAGGTAGACCAGGACACCCTCGGGTTTTTCGGAAGTTGGGGACCAGGGTCGCGAGCTGTACACCACCGGCGGTAGTTCGGGGACGATCTTCTCCAGTTCTGGATTGGCATCAAGGGCGTTCTTCCATATTTGGTAAGCGTAGGACGAAAGGTCCACTTCGTTGTCGGCCTCGCCGTCAAGGATACCGGCCTTCTCGGTGTAGAGATCGTTGAGTGCCTTGGCTTCGTCGCGCTGGTCTTCGAAGAAGAGTTCGTCAGCCCCGACGACCTCTTGGTTCTGTTGAAGCCGCTGGCGAACCCGACTGCGGAGGCGGATGATCTTCTCCACGCCCTCTGCGGGCAGGAACGAGTAACAGACGATGGTGTCCGCCTCCTGACCGATGCGGTCCACCCGGCCCGCACGCTGAATGAGCCGAATGATGGCCCAGGGCAGGTCGTAGTTGACGACGATGTGACAATCCTGGAGGTTCTGGCCTTCGCTGAGGACATCGGTAGCAACGAGGACGCGAAGTTCATCGAGAGGAGCGACACTGGCGCACTTGCCATTGCTCACAGGGCTGAACCGCCAGGCGATAAGGGTCGGGTCGCTGGAATCGCCGGTCGCACCCGCGATACGGTCCACGCTCATGGCAGAAAGTTGGCGCTCCAGGTAGCGGGCGGTGTCGGCGAACTGGGTAAAGATTATAACCTTGTCGCCGGGGTGCGTCTTCTTGAGGGTGGCGGCAAGGGTCTGCAGTTTTGTGTCGGCCGCTGGTTCCCACTGCCCGGCGCTCTTCAGAATTTTCAGCAGGCTTTTGGCATCGTTTTCGAGGTCATCACGCAGTTCGGCGATGAACAGGCCGGACCGCAGCCACTTGAAGCGGCGCTTGGCGTGTTTGTCGTAGAACTCATAGACCTCTTTGGCTTTGGCACGGAATTGCTCTGGGGTGCGCAGCGGTTGCTGGCAGGCGTTGGCCGCTTCCTCGGTCGCGTCCTCCTCAATATCGAGACGGGCGTTTACGTCGTCGGCATCTTCGTCGTACACGCGCGAGTCGAGCATTTCCACATCCTGCGTGCCGATGGGGACCGGAAAACCGTTCTCGATGGCATGTATGTAGACATAGTTGCGTAGGATATGGCGCTCGATGGACTGCAGGAAGACCGCACCGCTACTCTCCAGACGCTTGAAAAGGCCCGTCCGACAGAACCCCATGAGGCGTTTGCCGGCGCGGGATAGGTCCTCGATCTGTTTGGCCTCGGGTTGTGATGGGGGCTTGTCCGACGACGGCGCGACGTAGTTACCCAGACCATAGCGCGGCAGATCGAGTTTGTTTATGATCTTGACCACGTCCTCGCAGTAGAGGCGGCCGTACTGATCGTTCTTGTCGCACTCGTCCACGCGGAACTTGAGCGTCTTGGGAACGCGCGTCGGGAAATAGGAACGGCGTCCGTCTTCAAAGGTCAGGAACTTCTGTTTCCGCTGGGGGTCATACTGCGCATAGTTGTCCTGAATGAAACTGCGCGTGCGACGGACAAGGTAGAGTCGCATGAGTTCACGCCAGTCGTCCGGGTGTTCGCTGTGCTCGAAAGCAGCGAGCGAACGGACCGCGCACTGGTGCTGTCGGATGAACTCGGTCTCGCCAACTTCCTGAAGCAAGCGCTCCGGGCGGATGCCGAGGTCACGGTCTTCGGCAACGAAGAGTCGGAGTTGGCTGGCCAGGTCGAGGTAGCTCTTGTTGTAAGGCGTGGCCGACAGCAGGATAACACGGCTTTCGTTCTTCTCTATGTAGTCGCGGATGGCGTGGTAGCGCTTGCCCTCGCGGTTGCGGAGGTTGTGACTCTCGTCCACCACGACGAGACGGTAACGGCGACACTCGGGCAGTTCGGCAATGGCCCGGGTGATGGAGAGAACCCTGGCATGCAGCCGGTACTGCTCCTTGTAGTCCTCCCACATGCGAACGAGGTTCTTCGGGCAGATGATCAGGGTCTCCAGACCGTGGTCATCTTCGAAGATGCGGGCCACGGCGGTTGCCATGATGGTCTTGCCCAGCCCGACCACGTCGCCGATCATAACGCCGTGACGCTTGTTCAGATGATGAGCGGCGATCTTGACCGCAGCTTTCTGGAAATCAAAGAGCTTGTTCCCGAACTCCTTGGGGATGCGGAACTCGGTGAGGCCAGCGCGGGCCTCTTGGGAGAGGCAATAGGCGATCTTCAGGTAGATGTGATACGGCGGGATGGGCGTCTCTCGCGCCCAGCTCGTTTCGATGATCTCGACCAGCTCCTTCGAGATATCGAGGCACCAGTGATCGTTCCATCGGTCTTCAAACCACCTTGCGAGTTTCTGGGTGGCATCATGGTCGAGCACGTCCACGTTCAACTCGCCCTGTTTGGACAGGCCCGCCAGGGTGAGATTGCTGCTGCCGAGATAACTGACGATGGGGTTGATCGGGTCTGGGCGAAAAAGGAGGTAGAGCTTGGCATGCAGCGGGTGCTTGACGAAGAGTTTGACGACGACCTTCTGCGCTTTGATCTGGGCGGCCAATCGGCGGAGGCCACGTTCGTCATCTTCGGTAGGCGCGCCGATACAGAGCTGGTTACGGAACTCCTCCGCCAGCGCCTTCTTCAGACGGAGCGCCGTGGCGTTGTCCATGCGGGCTGGTGTTGTGGCGAGACTGAGGGCAGCGTGGAGATCCTCGGCCGGAAGGGTCTGCATGCCGACCATTAACCGGCAACAGTTGCCGTCCCCACCAGGCCATTTCTCGACGAAGGAATCAATCTGCCGCCATCCGCGAAGGTTGAAGTAGCCGACGCAGAAATCAGACCTCTTCGAGAGTCCCATCGCTTCGGAGAGGGCCGTCAGAAGGTGCTTCTCGATGTTGTCGAATATCTGGGGCATTACGTCCGTCCCATTCCCATGATCGAGGTCATGTTCACTTGCGTTCCCCTTCGCCTGCTTTGCCCTCTCGAATCCACTCGTCAACCTCGGTCGCCTTGAATTTCCAAAGCTTACCGAGCTTGTGGGCGGGCATCTGACACCGATCAATCCACTTGTAAATCGTGTCCCGATTGACGCCTAGGTGGACGGCAATCTCCTCGACCGAGAGCCAGCGTTCTTGTTCTTGCACGATAGCCTGATCCGGCAGACTCTTTGCCGATCCGACCAGTTCAAGACACGTTGGCGGTCAATGTAGCAAGTCGCGTCCATGAATGCTAGCGCAAACCCGACAAATTCCAACAGGAACCGCTACTGCAGGCCGTGACGGCACGTTCTCGGCGGCGGTCCGGCCCATCCGCCGCCGGTTTGGAACCGGCAGGCGACAGGTTTTCCGCACGATGATCACCCCGGCGGCATGGTCATACCAAGCGTCTGGCGCGGCTGCCGCTCGACTCCATAGCAGGTTCGGGCTGGCGGCCCTCACAGTTCCAGGGGCCGGAAAGCCGGTTGAACTGGTCGCGCCGGGATTCTTCCCAGAACGGCGTAATGCTGGCCTCCGGATGACAAATATAATATTGATACTATACCGACCAGTTGGTATAGCCTTAACCACACGGGAGGAGTTAGCATGAAATCGTCGTCACGCGACCGCATACTGGATGCAGCCGAAGAGATCGTGCTGAAGAAGGGCGCAAAGCATATGACCATGGATGCCGTGGCTTCCAAGGCTGGCGTCAGCAAGGGCGGGCTGATGTATCATTTCCCAAGCCAGCGCGATTTTCTGCGGGCAATGTTGAAGAGATTTGTCGACCGCATGGAAAAGCGCCTGGATAATATCCGGTCGTCGCTGCCGGCAAGCCCCGTCCGCGAAATCAAGGCCTATATCCTGACCTGGTCAGCTATCGGCGAAGATTACCGCAGCGCGGCCATGGCTTTGCTGGCGGCTTTGACCCGCGAGCCGCAATTGCTCCAGACCATCCGCAAGAAGAACCTGAAGAATTTAACCAGAATTATCAAAACATCGCCCAATCCCGAGCACATGATGCTCCTTTCGCTGGCCACCGAGGGCATTTGGATGTCGGCTTTGCTTGGCCTTTCGCCTTTCAGCAAAAGCCAGTGCAAGCGCATAAAAAATACGCTTCTACGGCTCGCCGACGATTTGGCGAACTCGACGATGCCGCGGCGACTTCCTCAATATCCGCGGGGTCAGGGCAAGACGGAGATGGCTTAGGAGACGCATGCCAAATTCAGCACATATTCATTCCATAGAAATTCATCTGCCAGAGAAATCATGTTCCAACCAGGAGTTGATCCGCGATTACGGCGAATGGACCACCAATAAAATTCTTTCGAAAACTGGAATTCAAAACCGGCGGGTTTGCGGGGAAGGCGAATTCGTTTCGGACCTGGCGGTAAATGCCGCCAATGCGTTATTCGAAAAAAATCCGGCCGCCCGCGCTGAAATCGATTTTCTGATTCTTTGCACGGAAAGCCCCGATTACCTGCTTCCGCCCACTTCCTGCATCGTCCACGAAAGACTGGGTTTGTCGAAAAGCTGCGCGGCCTTCGATTACAATCTGGGCTGTTCCGGCTATATCTACGGACTGGCGCTCGCCAAATCGCTGGTGCAGAGCGGCTTGTCGCGCCATACGCTCTTAATCATGGCCGATACGTACACCAAACATATCAATGCCCGGGACAAATCGACCCGCACCATTTTCGGCGATGGGGCGGCGGCTTCGCTCATCTGCCGGGGCTCCGGAGACAGTTTCATCGGCGAATTTATTCTGGGCACGGATGGCTCCGGCGCCAACGAATTATGCATCCCGGCGGGCGGCATGAAAATCCCCCGCACAAAAGCAACGGCGCTCGAAGTGCAGGATAAATTCGGCAATATCCGCTCGCAGAACAATCTTTACATGAACGGGCCCTCCCTCTTCAAGTTTACCGATCAGCTGGTTCCCGAACTCGTCAACCAGGTAATGATCAAGAACAACATTAAATTCGGCGATGTCGATTTGTTCATCTTTCATCAGGCTAACGCTTACCTGCTTGAAAAATTGAGAGTGAAAATCAACATTCCCAAAGACAAGTATTATGTGAATTTATTGAACATCGGAAACACCGTTTCGGCTTCCATCCCCATCGCCATGAGCCAGGCGGCCACCGAGGGCAAGCTCGTCAGGGGAATGTCTGTCTGCCTGGTAGGGTTTGGGGTCGGCTATTCCTGGGGCGGCACAATCGTCAAATGGTAAGCCGTTGGTTCCCGCCGAGGTCCTCGCCGGCGCTCCGATCCTGGAGCTCGCCGACGGCGGGCATCCACCCAAAGGCCGGATAAAAACCGGGCAAGGATTTCGTCCGCGTTCATCACCCGGGGAATTCGTCTTCCTTGAGGGCAATTTCGATCGCATTGCGCGCCTTGGCCAGGCTCGGATTGCAGAACTTTCTGCGGGCGCCTTGTTCCCCTTCGCCCATCGAGCACCAGTCCCGGCCTTCCTCCAGCAACGCCGCGGGATCGATGACACGGCCTTCAAGAGCGACGATGGATGCCGGCACATACCGGGACTTTCCCGTATCGACTTCCAGAAAAGTGATGCCCGTCAGGCAGTATCCCCAGGACTCCACACGGATAGCTTCCGGCGTCCCTGCCGTGTAAAGCGGAAAGTAACCGCGGAACGGCCCGTTAAACGGAGCTTGATTGAAAGAACCGGACGCGGCCCGGCGCCATTTTGGGTCATGCCGATATTTTATTAAAAACTCGACGCCGGACGTGCTGAACGGGAACGTCACCTTTAAAAGGGCTTTCGTTTTCTTCGCCTCGTCCGCCGCCTGGGCAAGCATGCCGATCAAGGAATCGAAATAAGGATCGGTCTTGCAGGGGCTGATCCCGCGGCGATGCCGGTCCCATTGGCGGCGCCGCTTGGCCTTGACGGCTATCAGCCTGCCGCGGCAGCGCTCGATGCACCGCTTTAGTTCCGCCCATTGCTGCGGAGAATTTGCGGGCACATACAGCGCCGTCAGCAGTTCCCGCAACTCGAAATAAATCGACTCCACCTCAACACATACGGCCAGGTCTTCAAGCACATGCTGATGGACAGCCCCCGATGCGCCAGGGCCGCACGACGCCAGCGCCGCCTGCGCGGCGTCGATCACCTGTTTGCGCTCATATTCCTCATCGCTGAACGGTCCCCGCAAATAAGCCTGGGGCGCGGCCGGGAGGGTAATATCCCGGGAATTGAGAATCACTTTAATCAGGCTGATTTGCTCTTTTTGCACGCATCCGGTCGTCGCGCGTACCGCTTTATCCTGGAGATTTTGGCGGGAATCCCGCTCCTTCCCGCTCCAGAGAGCGCCCGCGTAGGCAATCGTGGGATAGTCCGAAAAAAGAAACAGCCTTTGCATCCCCCAGACCGTAAGCAGGCCGCCCAGAATATTCCGGTTCATGGCATAGGCGCTGAAGGATTCGACATTCCTGATGGAAAAGACCGCCGGCGCAAAAATGGACTTGAAGCCCAGCTTGGCGTAGAGAGCCAGCTTGTCGGTCTGCGGACCGCCGCAGTGGCCAAACGGCTTCTCGATCAACTTATCGTAATGCCAGGCGCACATGATGATGTCTCGCGGGAGCGCGCGGAGCGCCTGGGGATAAAGATCGAACAAGTCATCCCAGATTATCATCCGCTTCTGCAGCTTGCGCGCAACGATGCCATGAACAAGATTCAGATGTTTCCCGAAAATATCCGCCTGGGTTTCGGTCTCCAGTCGCTTGCGGCACAAGTCGCAATAACCGATGTCCCAGACCTCATCGCACCCGGCGTGAAAATATTCCGAGGGAAAAAGCTCGGCAATTTCCGCCAGGTAATTCTCGAGGAATTCACGAGTTCCCTCAAGGGAGGGACAAAACGCCATCCGGGCTTTCGCAAACCTTCCTTCGCGGCCATCCCGCAATTCCGCCAAATGCGCGAGTTCCGGGCATTCCAGGAACTGTTCCACGTGACCGAAGGTTTCCACGATCGGCAAGACCGCCATTTTCTTTTTGGCGGCATAATCGACTATTTTGCGCATGTCATCCGGGGAATAGGACTCGCTTGGGCTTTTATAGGGGAACGACCGGGTCCTTATCCGGCCCTTGAGATGCAAGGCCAGGTAATTATAGCCGCATTTGGCGGCAAAGTTGATGAACGACCGGATGTATTCCAGGTTTTCGGGCTGGTTGGCAATGTCCAGTTGCACAGCGCGAAATTCCATAGCCCCTCGGTCACGCAATGGCATTCTTTTCATGAAACAGCTCCTGTGACGATTCAGCGCCCGCTAATTTTGAGGATTGCCCGTTCCTGTTCGGTTCGCGGAAGAATTCACATCCCATACGGGCGCAGAATTTTTCCTTTGTTTTTCCAGCCAGGCGAGCCCGGCCGCGGGTATGATCTCGTGCTCGCCGTTGAAAATGGTTACCCGGGCATTGTTAGATATCCGGCGCAAGAGGACGGAACGCCGGCCGTAGAGGCTGTCGGGAACAGACGCCGGAAATTTTCCGGGGATTTCGGCCTTGTCCGCAATGAATCCGATGTCATCGGCCGATATGCGATCCTCCGGCTTCGCCAAGGCGTTGAAGGCCTTCAGGGACTGACTGACCGGCACGCTGCCGTCACGAATGCCCGCGTTGATATCAAGGGAAATGGCGGCGGCATTTGTCAAATACGTGGAGGCGGAGCGGACCCGGTATTGCCGATCCACCTCGGCGCTTGTCCCGGGCGCTCCGCCGCAGGACTTTTCAAGCTGCCTGGCATAATGCGCTTTGCGCGTGGCGCATTCCGCGTGCCAGTCTTTAAGGTCATAAATCGGCACCCAGGCGGAAACGCCCGCCCAGATTTCAGGATGGCGCCCGGCCATCAGCAGCGATATGTACCCTCCGCCCGAAACACCGACAAGATAAATGCGGTCTGAATCGATCTGCGCCTGTTTGCGGGCATACTCGACCGCAGCGAGGATATCCTGCACGACCGATTCCGACCCGGTGGCTTCGGGCCGGTTGAACCGACCGCGAAAATCGGGGTGGATCATGGCCCACCCTTTCTTGATGCACCAGACAGCATAGTCCGGTTCTTTCCGCAAATAGTTGGCCGACCAGGGATGCAATGCGACAAGGAGCGGAACCGGCTCCGGTTTTGCCGGATTGTAGAACAAAGCGGGTTGCATGGTATTATCGGCCGGCGAAAGAAAGCGGACCACTCTCACTTCCGGCGGCCAGCCGTCAACGAGTTTCGTTTCTTCCGCTTGCAGGGCCGGCACACCCGCCAGGATCACCAAGGCCGCCAGGATTATGTTCGATTGCATATTCGCTTCCTTTTCATTGGCGTCCCATAGGGCCGCCGAGGGTTGAAGACTGTCGTCCGTAGGTTCGAACAGGCAAAATGCAAATACACAAAACCGGAACTATGGTTTTTACATCTGGCTGATCATTGCTCGTTTCTTGCCCGTTTTCCTACAGTCCACGGTCCATCGCCTACGTTCTGAGCATCCTGGGGGATGCTAATGCTTCCTTTTAATGGCTTACCAGACCGGATACAGGTGATGGATCCGATGGCGATATTTGTCATGAATCGGTTTGTTGTGCTCATCGCAACCGGGAATGTTGTTGCTGACCCAGATCTCCGGCTTGCCGCCTTTCTCCTTGATCAGGCGAATGGTTTCGGCCATGACGCAGTTAAGCGCAAAACAGGTCAACGTCGTGGCCGAGGGCGCAATCCGTTCCTCGATGCCGTCGACTTCGAGCAACGCATCGGGATAAGGAACATGATTGTCGATGGCGATATCGGCGCAGTCGTTTATATTTTTCTTGCTCGGGTGCCGCCAGACGAAATCGGCCGGAACCTGCCGGGCAAATTGGTGGGCATTGACCGTGATCAGCTTGACGCCGCGCGCTTTCGCTTCCAGGGCAACGTCAACCGAAATAATATTCAGCCCGTAAAAGTTTACCAGGATCAGCACATCGTCCTTGTTCACATCGTAAAAGTTAAGGATGTACGGCGCCAACCCGGTAATCTTAGCCGTGGTCGGACAGGCCGAAACGATATTGGTTCCAGACGGGAACATGGCGTTAACCTGGGCCAGGCCGCCGGCACGCCAGAAGATTTCCATCGCGGCAATGGCGGAATGGCCGCCGGCGCCAAAAATATTGATCAGGCGGCCTTCGAGCACCTTGTCGGACAACAATTCCGCCGCCAGCAGCATGTTTTGACTTTCCTGCTCCGCGATGGTTGCGATAAGACCGTTAATTCGAGCGGTGTACTCTTTGATAAGTTCACTCATCGGCATCATCCTTTCCATTGTTTGGTTTGCCGCCACCGGCCGCGCTGCAACGCAGGGTCAGATTAAAGCTCATCTGTTCACAGGCAGCCTTCAAGGCGCCGATGATCCTGCGGCGTTCCGCCGCGCGGAAACGGAAAGCCGGCACGCCCACGCCAATCGCCGCCCAGACTTTTTTGTCCGGACCGAAAACCGGCGCGGCCACCGCTTCAACCTGTCCGTCGTCGGCACGCCAGAACGCCAATCCCAGGCGGCGGATCCCGGCCAGCTGTTTGTTCAGCGCTTCGCTGCGCTCCATCCCGTTCCAGCGCTTGCCGGGAAACCCGTTCTTTTCCAGCGCCAGGCGCAGAGCATCCCGATCCAGATACGCCATCAACAGGCGCCCGGTGGCGGCATCGTACAGCGAGCCGCGCGCTTCCTCGGGTGATTCCACGGTAATGCTCCGGTTGACGGAGGCGCGGGCAATCCGGTAGCGAACGCCGTCATGCAGGATGCTGACCGAGATCGATTCGCGCAGCTCGCCGGCCAAAGCGCGGGCATACTCGGCGGCAACTTCCTGGAGGACCGTCTGCCGCCGATAAGGCTCCGCCAGATCGACTACCCTGGGGCCGATCGAATAGCATTTGGCAATGTTCTTATCGATATAGCCAAGCGCGCTCAGGGTCTGCAGGATATGCGACAAAGTCGCCTTGTGGATTTTAAGCTGGCGACTCAGCTCCACAAGCGTCGCCTTGTCCTTGTTGGCAGCCACAAACCCCAAGATGGCGTCCACCTTTTTAAGCACTTTAATCATTTGGATAGATTTCTTATTGTGAAACTGTAGTCATAATGATATACAGAGCATATTTTGTCAAGACCAATCCGAAATGCCCCGATCGGCTTGTTAAAAACGATCCCCTTTCATTAGCATCCCGCAGGATGCTCAGACCATAGACTGTGGACCGTGGACTGTAGGAAAACCGGCGAAAAACGAGCAATAATCAGCCAGATGCAAAAACCATAGTTCCGGTTTTGTGTATCTGCATTTTGCCTGTTCCAACCTACGAACTACAGCCTACAGCCTTCAGCCCTCGGCGGCCCTATGGGACGCCAGTGATTCCCCTTGGTTGTTGCTAACCGTGAAACTTCATCGCTCGGCCGGCAGGTGTTTCTCAATATGGCGTCCGGCCTTGCCGATCCCGGTGCTTTCCGATAGATTACCGCCATGAAACAACCACCTTCTGTCATCCGCCGCAGGGCGCTGCCGGGCGGCGTCTGGGCGCTTGGTTTCGTGTCGCTTTTCATGGACATGTCCTCGGAGCTGGTCCACAGTCTCCTGCCGATCATGATGGCGAGCATCCTGGGCGCATCCGTGGTCACGATCGGCTTGATCGAAGGCATTGCCGAAGCCGCCGCCGCGATCAGCAAGGCTTTTTCCGGAGCGATCAGCGACTTTTTCCGCAAGCGCAAGGGCCTCATTCTTCTGGGCTACGGGCTTGCCGCCCTCACCAAGCCTGTCTTTCCGCTGGCGTCATCCATCGGCTGGGTGTTTGCCGCGCGGTTCATCGATCGCATCGGCAAGGGCATCCGCGGCGCGCCGCGCGATGCGCTGGTAGCCGACATCGTGCCGCCGGAAATGCGCGGCGCGGCCTATGGCCTGCGACAGGCGCTCGACTCGATCGGCGCATTCGCCGGTCCGCTGCTCGCCGTGGTGTTCATGGCCCTGCTGGCAAACAATATCCGGACGGTGCTGTGGATTGCGGTCATACCCGCGTTCATCTGTGTCGCCCTGATCGTCTTCGGCGTGCGCGAGCCCGATGACGCGCCATCCGCCGGGACGCACAAGCCCCTGGCCTTCGCCGACGCCCGGCGCCTGTCAGGCCGCTACTGGCTTATCGTGGCCCTCGGCGCGGTCTTCACCCTCGCCCGCTTCAGCGAGGCATTCCTGATCCTGCGCGCTCAAAATGTCGGCCTGGCCATCGGCTTCGTCCCCTTGATCATGATCGTGATGAACGTGGTCTATGCGGCTTGCGCCTACCCGGCGGGCGCGGCTGCCGATCGCCTGCCGCCGCGGACACTGCTGGTCGCGGGGCTCATGATGCTGATTGCCGCCGATGCGCTGCTGGCCGCCGCCCGCTCGCCCCTGCTGACGTTCGCCGGCGCGGGACTCTGGGGCTTGCACATGGCATTCACCCAGGGGCTGCTTGCCAAGCTGGTTGCGGGCGCTGCGCCGGACGAATTGCGCGGAACCGCCTTCGGCGTATTCAACCTGGTGAGCGGGGTCGCGCTCCTGCTGGCCAGCGCGATTGCCGGCGCGCTTTGGACCGTCATCGGACCATCCGCCACCTTCCTCGTCGGCGCGGCCTTCGCCGCCCTCGCCGCGGCCGGCCTGCTCCTGGTTCGCCAGCGACCCCGGACAACAGGCACCCCGGCGCCGCAGCATCCCTAGTCAAACAGGCGCCGGCACGATCAGGGGGCGGCCGGCTTGGCCTGAGCTTCAGCGAGCACTGCGTTAAAAATGAGAGAATTGAGCACCCCGGAAGGTGGCAGGATGCGGATATCGTAGCCGGGCAGATCCACCACCGCATCGCCAAAGACCCAATGCGGATCCACAAAGACATCGACCAGGCGCAGGGCATGCGGTTGCGGCGGATTGCCGGCCGCGCAGCAGATCGAGGCGACGCCCTTTTCCCTAGCCGTAGCGAGCAAAGCGGAGGGCAACTCCGTGTACCAGATGCAGAGGAGCGCATCGCCGGCCACGGCCTTCTCGCGCAGTTCGGCCTCGGGCGCCTTGGCCCCAAGCACTATAAGCGGTATGGGAAACGCCGGGGACAGCAGACGCGCCGGTTCATAATGACCGCAATTGGCATGGAAGATCTTGCGACCCGCGCCAGTCGCTTCGCGGATGACTTGGCCGGCGGCCTGGAGTTTCCCGGTCTCTTTGCGGAGTTCGCCCACGGCCTGCGTCAGCGCATCAAGATAACGGTTTCCCAGCGCGCCCGGCCCCTGGGGCGGTACGGCGCAATCTTCGTGGAACCGCAAAGTGCGGTAACGCGCATTGCGTTCGCGAGCGCCGGGGACCATGACGCTCTGCCACATGGCCGGCATCTTGCCGGCGCGCGTGCAAGCTCCGACCAGGTCGGCCGAGAAGGCCCAGAGCTGCGCCAGGCAAGCCGAGGCGGCGACCGGCTCCGCCAGCGGCGTTCCGGCGGGGATATCGACTGCCAGGAAATGGTCGACCGACGCCGGGCACAACCCGGCGGCCTGCGCCGCCGATCCGAATGCAATCACCAGGGCCTTGCGCTCGCGCGCCTTGGCCAGAAGCGCCGCGTCGGGCACGGCGGAACTCGCCAGACAACCATAGACAAGCACATCGCCGGCGCGCAGGCTGTCTGGCGATTTCAGCGCGGAGACCGGCATGATGCCGCCGGCGCGGCCGCTCCATTCGGCGTCGAACCGCGGGATCGAGCCCGCCACCCAGAGTGTGCCGCCGCGCATGAAGCGTTCGGCAGCGGAGAAGGCGGCAGCTTCCCGCGGCTGCCAGTTGGCCTTCATGGCGCCGAGAGCAAGGGCCATGGAGTCAACGACCTTATCGCTGGGTGATGCCCCGGCAACGCCGGTGGCCGTCAGGAGGGCGGCAGCTTGAACTGCGAAACGATGGCTTTTCATGCGCAGGTTCCCTTTTAATTATAGGTTAAAAAAAGCGACGGCCACGCTAGCGCTCCGCAAGCAAAGCCGCCTGTATCCGTCAATCAACCCGGCTTGCGGCGCATCGTGAAAAGGGCCGTTCGCATTGGCAAGTTGCCGGCTAATGGGCCGCCGCCGGCGGGACTTTCGCGGTTGCCTGCATCTGGATGCAGGTGATCAGATTGCGCTTCTCGCCATCCTTCGAGGTTGTCGCGATGCCGCCCACAATCTTCCAGCCATTCAGCGGCAGGGACAAATCGGAAGTCAGGGAACGGACCCGGAAACTCGGCAACTTAAGCTTACGCGAGGATGTGCCTATTTTGTAGGTATAGGAGGTCCAGACCGGCTCATCAACATCCTCTATGTGACAGGCCAGCTGGGCGATACCGTTGGTCACCGTCTTCAAGTCGATCTCTATCAGGCGGCCGACTCCGCGCGTCATGTAATTCGCCGGTTTGCCGTCCACAGTATACGCCGTCGGATATTTGACCGGGCTTTGATTATCGATTTTGGCATGTTCCCCCGGGTCAATATACACCACGGGGAACTCGGTGGTGCGCGCTTTACGGGAGGCGCCGAGCTTTTCAAGCGCCTCCTCGTATTCTACGGTCGAGGCCGCTTTCGAGGAGTCGCGCATCCATGCCAAACCCAGTTCCTCGAGCAAGGTTGACGGTGCATTAATGAAAACCGCGCGGATTGCATAGGCTTTGTCGGGTGCGGGGCGGATAGGCGCGGCGGTCCGGCATCCCATGCCGCAGACAAGCAACAGGCAGCACAATCCAAGGTTGATTGTTTTCATATTACTCGTTATTGACCAACGTCCTGACCATGCGCAAAAATATTGGGAATATGTTTTAACTGATGCCATTTTCCCTCTTTTACTCTCATGCATTTAAGATCAAGTTACTCCGGCTTTCCCAAAGTCTTCGATTCCTGGTCTGCACCACATGTTCCCAAATTTGCTGTGTACCAACTTTTTAAGTCCCAGAGCTGAATTTCTTCCATCTGTTTGGCTGTGCCGAAATACGATCCACCAAATGGCTTTCCATCAGGAACGGAGTAGAAGGTAACGTGCAGATAGCCCTCGTATTCCAGCGTGGTGGAAAGCTCAAAAGTTCCCTGCCCTTTTGAGATGCGAAAGATCTGTTCGGGCAGAATATTGCTTTTGCCGGAACCTGTTGCGTCGGTCACAAAAAGAGAAAGCTTTGCTTCCAGACGGCTCGAAAGAACATAGCTCCCCGTCACAATCACTTTGTCACCGGTTTTCGGCTCGGGTGATGTCGCTCTGACTTCGTTAATGGCAATGGAATCGCCATCTTGAAAGAATTTGACACCGTCCTTGACTTGGATGATTTTCGGCTGGAATGCGGCCGCAGCGTCGCTGTTTTTGACGTCGTTCTTCGAATTCGCCGCCAAGCCCGCCGATGCTGAACACACGAGAGATACAAATGCCAGCCCCACGGCAGCAGATGCCAATCGCTTTGTCATTTTCCTTCCTTTTTTATTATACGGCAGGTTCGCCTTTTTTGCCGTTCTGAAGGCCTTTGGCTACGGTCTGAGCCAACCAGGTGGATAGCAGGGCCGACGCGCCCTGGTCGCCGCCCGCGGCGGAGATCAGAATATCGGGGGTGATCTTCACCTTGTTAATCCCGACCTCGTCCATCAACTTGATTGCGGCCGTGGCGGTGGGCCCGATGACCTGGGCCTGCGCTTTGTAGGCATCGGCAATGCCCTTGCCGATCTCGCGCTGATCATAGGCCTTGCCGTCCGCCACCGTTTTGAGCCGGTAGGTCTCGGCTTCCGCCAGGGCCTGGATCTTATATTTCTCGCCGTCGGCCGTGATCTTATTCAAGTCGCGATCGCCTCCGGCCAGCCGACGCTTGGCTTCGGCCTTGTTGTCTTCGATCTGAATCGAAAGCATGGCCGCAACAACTTCGGGCTGCTTATCGGCATTGGCCGCCTTGGACTGCACCTCGATCCGCTTCTCCTGCGCCATCGCCTCCTGTTGATACTGGGCCTGCTGTTGCAGGGCGATTTCCCGCTTGGTCTGCGTGTCCAGCAGCGCCTGGTCCACTTTGATGTAGGCAATCAGAAGGTTCTGGGCCTCGACGTGGTAAACTTCGAATTGCTGCTGGGCCTTTTCCAGCGCCGAGCGCTGCAACTCCGTCCGGCTCATAATGAAATTGATCGCCTTCTCCTCGCCGGCCTTGTTGCGGAAGGACGAGTCGATCAATGGATGCACGATTTGTTCGATAAGGTTCTTGACCGAGCCGAAACGCGCGATGATGAACGCCGCATTCTGCGGCCGGATGCGGATGATCATGCGCACGTCAACCTCAAGTTGAAAACCGTCCATGGATGTCACCCGCAGCTGGGAAAATTTAAAGAACTCCGTTGCCTTGTTGCTGTCGACTGCATCGTAGGATTCATTGCTCGTCCGGATGCCGTTTTTCTTGGAGACATTGGGAATCGTGTGCTGCGCCCGCTGGTCGACGCCCGAAGCCCAGTCGATCGTAACCGCACTCGTGGGAACCAGATAGGCCGTGAAGGCCAGGGGGTTGAGGTTGTACGTGCCGGGTGCAATGGGCTCTTTCCAGATGCCCCGCATGTTTTTATCGAGGATCAATAGCGACTCCACCTCTTCGTGCACCGGCTGGCCCAATTCGAGGCTCTGCTTATCCTGTGTGCCCGAAGCCGCCGGGCCCGGCGCACCTTGTTTTTTCTCAAGATCCAAACCAACATTGGACCGCAGGACCGCCACATAGCCCGGCGGAACTTCGGCGACATCATACTTCTCGACCGCAAAAAGCAACGGGTTGATGTAATATTTTCCAGGCTGCAAGGTATCCAACTGCGGGCCGCGGTGCCCCGCACTATTAAGGAAAGCCTGGCCATCCTGGAAATACTGGCTGTTCTTGACGTTTGGATACTCTTTAGTCGGAACCTCGAGCGGCCTGGGCGACACTATATTTCCGGATGGAAGCGGGAGCCCGTCGTTCGCGATTACGACACCGATCTTCTCGGCCGCGATCTCAGTTACCGGCGCTTTAAGAATTTTGAACGCATACTTGTTGATCCGGTAGAAACCAGGCCGGAGAATGCTCACCTGCGGCCCTTTTTGTCCCCCGTTTTCCAGAAACATCTTTGCATCCTGGAAATGGTTGCACTCAACCGCATCGCCGAGAAGCCGGCCCTGGGGAATGGACTTACCGTCGATGGACTCCACAATACCAACCTCCGATGGCAGGATTTCAGTAACCTCCAGCTTGGTGATCTTCCAGATGATCGGGATCCTCCAATAGAGGCCCGGCATCAAGATATCGGCCTGGACACCGATTTCGCCATTGCGTGCCACGATTTGGCCCTGCGGCATCTTCCTGCCGAACATCTTCTTGGTGAGGATGCCGACCTCATCGTCACCGATAAGTCGCAGACCGAGCGCTAAAAACCACAATACGGCCAAACACACTCCACCGATAATGATCAGCTCAAATGCATTCATGATATCCCCTGGCTTTCTGTTGTTTGACCAGATATCACACTATCCTCTTTTACCTTCATAGAGCAGAGCCATCTTTTGATGCGCAGTCTGCTTTGCTCTGGAGACATCATAATGATGACGACGAGGTTCAGGCCGGCATGATTGCTGCGGAGCGGTTCCGGCGCGCCGCAATTTCTAACTAATCCGGACTTCCTTACCGGAATTTTGCGATGTATAAATCGCCTCGAGCATCTTCATCAGAAAGACACCTTGTTTGGCCGATGCAATCGGCTCGCGGTGGCGCTGGACGCAGTCTACGAAGTGCCGGATTTCGTCGGCATAGATGTTATTGTTGGGTATCTGCGGAGTGCTGTCGACCATTATGCCCTTGCGCTCGGTGAAGATCGTCAGCGGGTGCATTTCGACGCCGCCCTTCGTGCCGGCCAGTTGCAGGATGCTTCCGCCGCGCTGGTTCAGAGCCCAGCTTGCCTCCAGCATCAGCGTCGCGCCGTTGGCGAACTTGATCATCGCGAAGGCCGAGTCCTCCACATCGCACTTCACGCCGGCAGGGGCGGTATGGCCGAACTTGGCGTAGGCAGCGCCCGACACGGCAACGGGCGTAGGGCAACCCATCAGCCACCATGCACAGTCCAGCGCGTGGACGCCGATGTCGATCAGTGCGCCGCCGCCGGAGCGGGCCTTCAGGGTAAACCACCCGTCGCTGCCCGCCGGGATGCCGCGCCGGCGATGATAGACCGTCCGGCCCCAATAGACATCGCCAAAGTCACCGGCCTCGATGTGCGATTTGACATATTGCGCCGACGACGAGAATCGCAGGCACACGGCATACATGAGCGTCTTGGCGGATTTCTTCGCCTGGTCGGCCATCTTCTGGGCCTCGCGCGAAGTGCGGGCCGGGGGCTTCTCGCACAGCACGTGCTTGCCTGCCTGCAGGGCCTCGATCGTTACCCTCGCATGCAAGTCGTTGGGCAGACAGACGTCGATGGCGTCGATGTCGGCCTGCCGGAGCATCTGCCTGTAATTGGCAAACGTGCGCTTGATGCCAAACTCGGAGGCCTTCCGGGCAAGCAGGTCGGCCTTGAGATCGCAGAGCGCTACCACCTGCGCATTGGGTATCGATGCGCAGCCTTTCAAATGCTCGTTGCCGGGCCAACCCAAACCGATCACTCCGATCCTTACCGGCTTTGCCATATGCTTTACACCTTTCTATGTTTTGTCGTTACCGCGCCAACGGAATTGACGTCCCAAAGAACACCGAAACTGTAGGCTGAAGAATGAAATATGGCAAGAACGTCTTGAAAACCCGGCAATGCCGTTTGCTAAAGTCAGGCCCCCAGGCGGGGAGACTTATACTTGGAGCCGGGATGCCCCCGCCCCGGCCACTATTTTCAGGCCTGTTTTGTCGATGGCATAAAGCATTGGACAACCACCGCAAAAACTGTTTCATTACGGTCATTGCCGACATTCTTTGCAACAAGGTACTCGCCCGGAATCGCATGTCAAGGAACATTAAAATGAATCTTGCCGGTCATAACGAATGGGTTTGGAATTCGCGCTGGACGCACTGGTGGCTTAAGGCCGGAGCGCCAGGAACGGCCAAAGAATCGTGCATGGAGCCCACTTTTGCGGGCGCCCTCGATAACGACGAAATCGCGCAGGGCGTGCAAACGCTCAAACGGGCCGGAATCAACACGGTTTTGACCGAGGGCCTGCGCGGCCTGATCCGCTTTGAACATGAAGGCAAAACCGACCGGGTGATTGCCGCCATCCGCCGGGCAACGCAGGCCTGCCAGCGCGCGGGAATCAGGGTGATCCATCATACAACCGCGACATTCGTCGGCCACGAGTTGGCCGAAATTCCCGCCGCCTGCCGGGAATGGTTGAATATCGATGCGCAGACCGGCGCCTGCGCGTTCGTCAAATGGGCCGATGACTGGCCGGGTAATGGCTGGTATTTGTGGTGCATCAATAATCCCGATTTTCGCGCGGAATATTTTCGACTGGCCGCCAAGGTTGTCCGGGAAACCGGGGTGGACGGCCTCATGACGGACGAAGTTTACTTTCGCACCGGCTGGCACAATTGCGTTTGCCCGCATTGCCGCGCAAAATTTCTCCGCCAAACCGGATTAACCGTCCCTTCCGGCGAGGCGGCTTATTTTTGGGGGCGTTTTGACAATCCCGCGTTCAGGGCCTGGATTCGATTCCGGGCCGCTTCGGTCGGCGATTTTTACGCGGATTTGCAGGCCGCCATCAGGAAAGCGCGGGCCCATCCGCTGTTGCTAGGCTGCAAGAACCAGGCGGAATGCCCGGCATCCGTTCCATTATATGGCGACAGCAACGAGGAAAGAATGCGGGGGGTCAACCTGCTGTTCGCCGAATTATGCGGCGGCACAACCTCGATCTTATACAGCTGGCGCAGGTTATCGGCTTCCTTTATGGCGTATAACGGGCTAAGCAATTATTACGGCACGCCGACGATGACGATCATGTACGCGGCGCCCCAGGAAAGCTTTCTCAGCTGGGCCATCCGGGTGGCGCATGGCGTGCGGGTCTGGGCCACCTCCGGCGGCGGCGCGCTGGCCCGGCGCCATCAATTGTTGAATTCCCCCAAAGATTTGGCGCAGTTCGAGGAATTATTCGGCTGGGAGGAAAAACATAAGGCCGAATTGACCGGCGCGATCCGGCCGCTGGCCGCTATCGGGATCCTCTCCTCCGCCGCGACGCGGAACATGGAGCTTGCGCATCTGGGTCCCATCGGGGAAGCCTGGTATCCTTATGTCAGGGAATGGGCGGGCTGGTGCCAAACGCTGACGGATGCCTACAGGCAATATGCAACGATCATCGAGCCGGAATTGACCCTGTCCGGTTTGCGGCAATATGCCCTGGTCATTCTCCCGGATACAAGCTGCATGAGTGACGACGCCTGCCAGGCCATTGTCGATTACGTGGCCCAGGGCGGCAATCTGATTGTGACGCATAAGGCGGGGACCTGCGACGAAACCGGCGCGCAAAGATCGATGCCGGAATACCGCCTGGCCAAATTGGGATTTAACGCCGACGCGGCCGATGGCTCGGCTGCCTTCTCCGGGCCGCAGGTTGCCCGCTTCGGCAAGTATGGCCTTGGGAAATGGGCCTATTTTGCCAATCGCCCGGGCCGGATCGTGTTTGGCGAGTTCAACAGTCTGGGAAAACCGCGCATCCGGAATGTGCCGAGCGCGCCGGCCGCTTCCGCTGCAGATCTGCAATTGCAGCTATCCCTGATGATGGATGCCGTCCGCTGGATGGAAGACGCCGGTCAGCCCCTGACCGTTGTGCAGGCGCCACCCGGGCTATTGATCAAGGCCTTTCGCCGGCCGGATAACAACCTGGTTGTGCATCTGCTCAATTGCCGCGGGGATTCGGTTGCCGTCGGCGGCATGATCCCCGCCGATGCCCCGCCAACCTATCCGGCGCAAGCCGACGACATCGACCTGGCCCTGCGCCTGAATTCGATCGCACAGGCATACCTGATTTCGCCGGACTGGAAAGGACGCAAACCGGCCAAGGTCAAGCGCGCCGGCGGCGGATGCCGCATCACGATCCCGGCGCATACGCTCAAGCGTTATGCCGTGCTTTGCATAACGGCCGGAAAACCAGATTGATGCCGGCGCGCGGAGCCGGACCGCGCCGGAGCGGAAAGCATGGACGAGCCATATATGTATGTCCGATTTCTACCCTCGCAAAACATCCTGAAGCATTTTCCGGTCAAGCACCGCTGCATCTCGCTCGAGGATGCGGCGCCCGCCTGCGTCCGGCTGGCCCGCCAGCTCGCGGACTTTTTCCAGGCGCCGGTGAAAATAAATTCCGGCAACCGCCAAGCAGCCGCCTTCCGGATCGGCCGGATCAAATCCGACCTTGACTGGCGACAGCTGCCGCAAGCGTTACAGGCCGCGCGGCCCGCTTCCTTCGTATCCATATTGCCGGACACCTGCTGGCCGCAAATCTGGATCGGCGGCTGCGGAAAATCCGGCCTGATGGATACGGTCTTGTTCATGAAAAAAATATTTGCGCTGCTGTTTGCCAAACACCTGATTGCCGCGGATTTTCATATTCATACGACCGTCAGCGACGGGCTGACCAAGCCGGAAGACTTGTTATGCGCGCTGGGCGGCGCCAGGCTGGATGCCTGCGCGGTCACCGACCATAACTCCCGGCAGGGAGCGGAACAAGCGCGGCTGGCGGGCCCGAGCCCCATTCCAATCCTGACCGGCCAGGAATTCACCGATTCCCGTAAAAATCACGTGCTGATCATCGGCGCCAATTACGAATTAAAAGGGAAAGACTGCGCGCAGGTCCTCGCATTGAATCGCCGGAACGATGTTTTTATTTCGCAGGCGCATGCCACGGATCAGGCCTATTTCCAGGCCGGCGGGACAAGCGCCGTCAGCGCCGAAGCCTACAATTTCCTTTCCAGCGCGCCGCAGCTCGGCCGCGACTATATCAATCGCTGCCTGAAAAAAGGATTGGCCATTGCCGCCCTGGGCAATTCGGATGCGCACCTGACGGAAGATATCGGCAAAGCCAGGACTTTTGCGGCCCTGGATGTCTTCAGCGAGCAGGCCCTCCTGGCCGCCTTGAAGAAAGGCGCCACCGTTGCCTTCTGGCGGGGCTATTTCACCGGCGCCCAGCCGCTGTGCGACGCCCTGAAATATATTTACGCCCATTCGAATTTGCTGGATGGCAAGCTTCTGCCTCTCGGTAAAATCCCTTATTACGGCCTGACGCTGCTTGAAAAATATGGCCGCGCCAAAATAATCCTGGACGGCGAAGCCTATGCCGCCATTCCGAACATACCGCGCTGCGGGATATTCCGGAACATTGCGCGCGCCATCCTGACGTTCGATGCGGGCGGCCGAACTTTTATCTTAGGACCCCGCGCAGCTTCCGCCTATTGCCTGCCGCCCGGCGCACCGCGCACAATCTTCGTGCCGCCGGCGGATGATAGCGGCAACCCCGGCCTGGAAATCAGCGCCCTGGCCGGCGGGGTGCCCTTGAAACCGCATACCCTCGACCGCAAGGTTTTTTGCCGGTTTGCCCGCTGCGGTTGCCGGGAAACGGCTTATGATCTGCGCCCCTTCGGCCGGACCCTGGCCATCAAACTGGGAAATTCTTTCCGGACCATGCTGGCCATCAACAATGTCTCCAAGGATATCACGGCTTTTTCAGGCCTGGACATGGACGTGCTGCCGCTCCTGAAAAAGGGCGGCGTTAATGATTTGACCTTCAAGTTCGGCAATCCGGGACGGGCCGGCCTGCGTTTGCTTTACGGCCGCGAGCTAGGCGACTGGGAAATACGCGGGGCAAATGACAAAAAATTCAAAAAAGTTTTCCCGGCTTCCAACCTGCAAATCCAGCAAATCGCTCCCAAGGACTTCCAGGGAACTTTTTATTACCGCACCAGGGTTAAAATAAACCGCGCTGCGGGGCGCCGGCTCGCGCTCCTGTTCAACGGCATTGACGGCGAGATCGAAATTCTCGTCCAGGGCCGTTCCCTGCTTTGCCGGGGAATGAACCATTGGGAAGACTCGCTGGAAATACCCATTCCGGAAGACATTGTTAAGCCGGACATGCGCGTCGAAATCGTCTTAAACAACCAGGTCGGCCTGTGCGGCATTACTAATAACGCCTACCTCGTCGACAGCGTCCGGCTCGATCGGTTCAAAACACGCCTGACGCTGCCGCCGGTTCTCGATGTCGGCCTGTTACGCTGCAACGAGGCGCGGGTCCGGGCTTTATTTTTGAACGAAGCATTCCAGATCGTCGACCAGAAACTGGTTTCCGGCGAGATGGTCCTGGTTAACGCTGAAAAAGCAAGGTGGCTGGCCATCAATTCCATGCGGCCGCCCAACCATTTCTGCAAACCGAAAGCTTATTCGATCCGTTCTCCCATGCATGGAAATATTTGATTGGCGTCCCACAGGATGCTCGGGCTGTAGGCTGAAGACTGTAGACCATAGGTAAAATCGCGGAAAAAGCGAAAACGTTTCTCATGTTCCCATAAACTTGAGTTCCGGTTTTTTGCCAATGTGTATTATTATTTCCGACCTACAGCCTACGGCCCAAATGCCCACAGTCTCGGCGTCCCTATGGGACGCCTCGGACTGCAGACTGTAGGCCGTAGGCTGTAGGTCGGCATCGAATAAATCAAAGTTGGAAAAAACGGAACTGAGGATTTTGAAGGGCTTTTCATAATCATCGCTTTTCCTGGTGTTTTCCCACGGTCTACGGCCCACAGCCCTCAGCCAGACCATCCTGTGGGACGCCAGTGGAAATATTTAATGAATATTTCCGCCCGATTCGGTAGGATGACGGCATGACTGATGGCGCTGAAAACAACCATACCGAAAGGCAAGCCATTATGATCGAAATAACCGGCGGCGGAGTTTTGAAGGAGATTCTGCATGGCGCCTGGTGGGTCATGCTTTTGCGCGGCATTCTGGCCGCCATTCTCGGTCTGTTTGCCTTTTTCCAGCCGGCCGGCTTGATCCTCGGCCTTGTCCAAGTCATGGGATTTTTCTTCATACTGGACGGCATCCTGCTGATCGTTGGCGCCATCGCGGGGCATATGGGCCGATCCCGCTGGCTGGCGCTGCTGGGCGGCATTTGTTATCTTCTGGCCGGCGTTGCCATTTTCAGCAGTCCATTGCTGAGCGCGATCGTCACCCAAACCTTGATAATCTACCTGATGGCCTGCTTTGTCCTGATCGCCGGCATTATGCGCCTCGCAACGGCCATCCGCCTGTGGAAAACAGGCGCGCACAAATGGCTGCTGCTCGTGGAAGGCATCGTCGCGCTCGGCTTTGCCGCCGTCCTGATTTCCGAGCCGCTCGTTTCGGCCGTGTTGTTGATGCAAGTCGTCGGCGTCATTGCCGTTGTGATGGCCATCAGCATGATCGTTCTGGCCTTCGGCTTGCGCAAGCTGGCGCACGCCATATAGCAATGCAGGCAACCAGGGGCGTCAATTAAGTATGGGATACGTTCTTAAACGCTTGGCGCTTGGCTTTGTGCTCATCGGCATCGCCGCGGCGATCCTGCTGCTATCCGACCGGCAAAACCGCAAGTCCGCGCCCGCGGTCCAGGCCAAGATCCCGCGCGTGGCGATCTTCCAGATCGCCAGCCGTCAAATTCTGGACGACAGCGTCAACGGCTGCCTGGACGCCTTTGCCAGGCACAACCTGATCCCGAATAAAACGGTTATGATCCAGCGTTTCAATGCCGAATCCGACCTGCCCACCGCCAACACCATTGCCAAGGCCATCGCGGGCGGCGATTTCGACATGGTTGTCACTTTCAGCACGCCGGCCATGCAAGTCATGGCCGGCGCCAACCAGGCCGGCAAGGTTCGTCATGTGTTCGGCACGGTCACGGATCCGTACCTGTCCGGAATAGGGTTGGATCGCAAGCATCCCGATATCCGGCCGGGGCACCTGGCCGGGATCGGCACCTTCCAGCCGGTCAAGGAAGTGTTCCGCCTGGCCAAACAGTGCTATCCCGAACTCAAACGCGTCGGCGTGGTCTGGTGCGCTTCGGAAACGTGTTCGGAAGCCTGTCTCGCGCTGGCCCGCGAAGTCTGCAGGGAACTGGATATCACGCTGTTGGAGGCTACCGTGCAGAGCACGGTCGAGGTCATGGAAGCGGCCCAATCGCTGGTGGCCAAGAATGTCCAGGCCCTCTGGATCGGAGGCGACAATGTTGTCGAATTGACGGCCGGATCCGTGATCAAGCCGGCCATGGAAGCGCGCATTCCCGTTTTTGCCAACGCCCCGGATCACGCCAAAACAGGGGCCTTGCTGGGGCTGGGCGCCAATTATTATGAAGTGGGCCAGATCACGGGCAACCTGGCGGTGGAAATCATCAAGGGGCGCGATCCGCGCAGTGTGCCGATCGATAATGTCGTGCCCCAAAAGCTGGCGGTCAATCTGCTTGCCCTGGCCAACTTGCGCGACGCATGGAAAATCCCGGCGGAAATAATGCGCTCCGCTTCCATCGTCATCGATGCCCAGGGCGCGCATGCGACCAATGCATTGCCGCCCAAAACGCCGCTATGCCAGCCTCCGGAAGCCGGCCGGACGTACCGGATCGGCATCGCCTTTTTTGCCCCGGAACAGGGCTACGATACCGCCGACCGTGGCCTGATCGAGGGCTTGCGCGAATTCGGTTATGTCGAAGGCCGCAACCTGGTCATACGCCGGCTCGGCGCACAGGCGGAAATCGCCACGATTCCAACGGTCATCAAAACCCTCGACAACAGCGACGTGGATGTGATTGTCACCTTTACCACGCCGGTGCTCATGGCCGCCGCCGGCATAGCCAAACACAAGCCCGTGGTCTTCACTTATGTAACCGATCCGATCTCCGCCGGCATCGGTAAATCCTGGAACGATCATCTGCCTAACGTAACCGGCGTGGGCTCGTTCCCGCCGCTCAAGGAAACTCTCGATTGCATGCGCAGTTTGATTCCCAACATGGCCGGGCTGGGCGTCATCTATAACAGCAGCGAAGCCAATTCCGTCAAAGTGGTTACCGTCCTGCGCGACTTGTGCCGCCAGCGGAATATACGGCTCGAGGAAGTGACCCTGACCACCACGGCGGATATCGCCCAATCCGCACAGGCGCTCCTCGGGCGCTCGATTCAAGCCGTTTATATTCCCGGCGACAACACGGTTTACCAAGGCTTCGATGCCTTGGTCATGGCTTGCCGCAAAGCCCGGATGCCTCTGTTTCCCGACGATCCGCTCCGGGCCGACAAAGCCCTTGCGGGCATCGGCGTCGGCTATTATGAAAGCGGGCGCGGCGCGGCTCCGCTGCTGGCCCGCGTGCTGGGCGGCGAGAGCCCGGCCGCGATTCCGATGACCAACGTATCGGCTCAAGCCATCGTCATCAATCAGGAGGAAGCCCTCCGGCTCGGAATCGAAATCCCCGCCAGCCTGCTCGCGAATCGAGCGTCGACCGCCGGCATCCCGATTTCCGTGGTCGCGCCAACCTCAGCCGCCATCGCGGCCGCGACCGTCATGGCGGCCGCACCCGCGCGCAAATGGAAAATCCATCTTCTGCATTACGCCGAATCCTCGCTTGTCGAGGAGTTCGAACGCGGCCTGCGGGACGAATTTCCCAAGCTGGGATTGATGCGCGGACGCGACTTCGAGATCAAGGTCGCCAACGCCCAGGGCGCCATGGAAAATCTTGTCGCCATGGTGGAGGCCGCCAGAAGCGACAAGGCCGATTTGATCTTGCTGACCTCCACGCCGACTTTGCAGGCTGCCGCCCAGCGCATAAAAAACATCCCGATCGTTTTTTCCGTCGTGGCCAACCCCATGCTGGCCGGGATCGGCTCTTCGTTCGAAGAACATGCGCCCAACATCACCGGCATCTGCACGATGAGCGATTATGCAACCATGGGCGGCGTCATCCGGGAATGCCTGCCGGGCGCCCGGCGCATGGGTACGCTCTTCGCCTCCGGCGAAGACAGCTGCATTTACAACAAAGACGCCATGGCCGCCGCCCTGCGGAAAGTGAATATCGACCTGCTGGCTGTACCCGTGACCACGAGTGCGGAGATTTCGGAGGCGGCCCTGACGCTCGCCAGCCAGAATGTTGACGGGTTCTGCCAGGTTGTCGGCAATATTATTGACGCTTCGTTTGCGGGCATCACCCGCGTCGTGCGCCAAACCAAGATGCCGCTGTTCGGGTTTACCGCCAACCAGGCCCGCAACGGCGGCGCCGTGGTGGCCGTCGCGCGGGACTATGAACAGTCCGGGCGCGATACGGCGCGGCTCGCTGCGCGCATCCTGCAGGGCGAATCGCCGGCGCATATTCCCATTCAGCTGGTCAGCAAAACGCAGCTGGTGATTAACTTGGATAATGCCGCCGCCTGCGGACTGACTATCCCGCAAGCGCTGCTGGATCGGGCGGATGAAGTCATCGGCCATGCGCCGGCGCGCGTACGCGGCAGCACCCGATAACGGAAGACATATGAACGATATTTGTGAAATACAGGTTGAAGGCCGACTGGATGCCACCCAGGCCGGGCCGGTGGAAAAAGAAGTGGAAGAGGCGATTCGCGGCGGCCGGTACCATATCCGCCTGAACCTGAGCCGGGTGATTTTTTTAAGTTCCGCCGGCATCCGCGTCCTGCTGAAATCGCACCAGATGCTGCGGAAGCTGAACGGCTCGTTCGGCATCCTGGCGCCATCCCCGGCAGCGCAATCGGTACTGGAACTCAGCGGGTTGATCAACCTGGTGGTCGGCAACCAGCCGGTTGCGCCGGCGGACTCGGCGCCGGCAACTCCACCGCAAACCTTCGAAAAAAAATTCGGCTCCCTGAAATGCACAATTTACCCGCTCGCGCCGGAGGCCAAGCTCAAGTGCCGGCTGGTGGGCAATCCAACGCGCCTTGGTTCCCTGTCGTTTGCGGAATCGGAATCGCGCCGGATCAAGGTTCCGTGCGGAACGCTCGCCGTGGGATTGGGCGCCTTTGGCAATGGTTTCGGCGAATGCCGTATCCGGTTCGGCGAATTTCTGGCGGCGGGCGGCGCCGCCGCCTGTCTGCCTTCGGATGGCGCAAAGACGCCGGATTATCTGGTTACCCGCGCTGCCATGGTGCCGGAGCTGCAGGTCCTTTATGCCCTGGTGGGCGAAGGCGCCTTTGCCCAATGCGTTCGCTTCGAAACCGGTGCAGATGCCGATCACACCACTTTCTCGCACATCGTTACCGCGGCCCTCTCCATTGCCGGCGCGCCCGCGATCGGCTGGGTCATGCTGGCGGAATCGGCGGGTCTGATCGGCGCCGCCTTGAAACACTCCCCGGCTACAGGTACAGGCCCGGTTGCGGGCAGCAGCCCGGTTGCGGGCACGGGCTCGCTTTTCGACTATCCGGCCATTCGCGATTGGCTGGCCTTTACGCCTGAGCGCGAATTTGCGCGAACCTTGGTTCTGGTTGTCGGCTTTGCCACCGCCGCCGAAAATTCGGCATTACGGCCATTTGTCCGGCCAATTGGGCAAACGCCCTACCCGGCAGCGCACGCTCACGCCGCGGTGTTCAGCATCAAGGCTCTGCCTAAAGGGCCCTTGCCGCTGGAAAGCACCGTCAGCGCCTTATTCGAGGAAGAACGCTTGCTGGGGCTCATGCATATGATCGGCGACCATCGCGAAATCAGCGGAGTCGGCGAAAGCCTGTTCACCCGCGGCACATTATGGCTGGCGCCGGTGAAGAGTTTTGAGAAGTAGTTGTGTGCCCGCGAAACACGCGAATGGACGCTAAAAAGATAAGGATTAAAAAAGCTAAAGTTTATTTTCTTCTGCCGCCTAATTCAAATTAATCAGATTCGCGTTCCTTTCGCGTGTTTCGCGGGCAAAATATTTTGGTTTCCGTTTCGTTATGGACGTATGATTATATGAATCTTTTAATTGCTTCCTTAACCATTGGCTTGATCATGTCGCTCCTGGCCCTGGGAGTTTATATTTCCTTCCGGATTTTCAACTTCCCGGATATGACCGCCGACGGCTCCATCACGCTTGGCGCTGCGGTTGCCGCGATCCTGGTGGTTCACGGGTTCGCTCCGATCAATGCAACGCTGGCCGGCACGGCGGCAGGCGCCGTTTCCGGCATCGTCACGGGCATACTGCATACGCGCTTCCGGATCAACGGCCTGCTGGCCGGCATCCTGGTCATGACGGCGCTCTACTCGATCAACCTGCACATCATGGGTAAAAGCAACGTGCCGCTGCTCGCGGCCCCCACCCTGGCCAAAGGGGCGGAAACGATCGGACTCTGGGTGCTGGGCGGGCGCACCAGCCTTGACTGCATCGGCTGGGAAATATCGATCGGCGATATCTCCATGCTGGCGCTGGCCGGCCTGGTTGTCCTTGCCGTCGGCCTCGGGCTTTACCTTTTTTTCCGCACGAACCTGGGCACGGCCATGCGGGCCACGGGCGATAACCCGCAGATGATTCGCGCCCTGGGCACCAACACGGACACCATGATTGTCATCGGCCTGGGACTATCCAACGGACTGATTGCGCTCTCCGGCGCGCTCCTGGCTCAATACCATGGATTTGCCGACGTGCAGATGGGGATTGGCATGCTGGTCTGGGGCCTGGCCAGCGTGATCATCGGGGAAGCCCTGGTCCGGTCGCGCGGCCTGGCCATGACCATCGTCGGGGCGGTGATGGGATCGATCCTCTTCCGCCTCATGGTGGCCATCGCTTTGCGCCGGGGCCTGAATCCAAACGACTTGAAATTGATCACCGCCGTGTTCGTGTTCGTGGCGCTGATTCTGCCCGGGCTCACCGCCAAAATTCAGCGTCGCAAGGAGGCATCGAGCCATGCTTGACATCCGGGGATTACAGAAAACGTTCAACACCGGGTCGCCCGACGAGGTCCGGGCGCTGCGGGGCGTGGACCTGCATATTAAGGCGGGCTCTTTTGTCATCGTGATCGGCTCCAACGGGTCGGGAAAATCCACGCTGCTGACCGCGGTGGCCGGCGGGTTCCTGCCGGATGCCGGCAAAATCGAACTGGCCGGCCGGAACGTCACGCGCTGGCCGGAATATCGCCGGGCCAAACTCATCGGGCGCGTGTTTCAGAATCCGTTCAGCGGCACAGCCCCGCACATGACGATTGCCGAAAACCTGGCGCTGGCCACGCGGCGCGGACAAATCCACGGACTGGGCTGGGCGCTTTCGCGGCGCTTGCGCCAGGCGTTCCGCGAGCGGATCGCCGCCCTGGACATGGGCCTCGAGGACCGGCTGGATAACGAAATCGGGACGCTTTCCGGCGGCCAGCGCCAGGCCCTGACGCTCCTCATGGCCACCTGGCACAAGCCCCAGCTCCTTTTGCTGGACGAGCATACCGCGGCGCTGGACCCGAAAACAGCCGACCAGGTCATCCGCCTGACCCGGGGCGTCGTGGCCGGCGAACAGCTGACGACCCTGATGGTTACCCATTCCATGCACCAGGCGGTCAACCTGGGCGACCGCCTGATCATGATGCACCAGGGCCGGATCATCCGCGATATCGATGCCGCCGCCAAAAAACGCCTGCATGCGGAGGATTTGCTGGAGCAATTCAACGAGGTGCGCCGCGCCGATCAATTGGACCCCGACACCGCCGATATGCTGCGCGAACTTTATGTTTGAGCGCGCCGCCATTTTCACAGCGGGTCACGGGCAGATTGGCGCCAACAGGCGCACGTTATTTACGGAAGGATAAATGTTTATATGCATCTTCGTTTCCTGGGTATAAACGGGTTTGAATTCGGATCGCATGGCAAAATATTGTTGATCGATCCGTACGTCAGCCGTGATCGTGTGCGAATGTCCGTCCCGGCGATCGTGCATAAACATATTGAAGCCGCCGATATGATTGTCCTTGGCCATTCCCACTTTGACCATGCCGCGGATGTGGCTGCCATTGTCGGGTATACCAAGGCTATGATTGGCGGGTCGGAGACCATGCTCAATATTTGCCGCCATTTCAAGACGCCCGAAACACGCCTGTGCCAATTCGAAAACCACCGGCCCATTACGCTCGGACCTTTTTCCGTTACGCCTTTGAAATCGAAACATAAAGAACCGATGGGTTATCCGGGGTATTATCGCCGACCGCCGCCAAAAATCGATAGCGTCGCCGATTATCGCGAAGGCGGGACCTGGGCCTTGCTGGTGCAATGCGATGGCTTGTCTTTCTTAAACATTGGCAGCGCCAATTTGATCGACGAAGAGCTCCGGGGAATCCAGTGCGACTATCTGCTGGCCGGGATCGCCGGGCGCGCGCCCGACTACCTGCCGCGCCTGCTTAAATGCGTCAACTCGAAAGTGCTGATTCCCACCCATTGGGATGACTATGTCAATTGCCCCATCGAAGCGCCCAGGGCAAAAATCGACATGGCCGCATTCTACGCGGAGATGAAAAGCATCGCGCCCAAACAGAAGATCAAGGTACTCAACGTGCTTGAAAGCATGGAACTGCAAGCCCCCTGATCACGATGTTGTAAATTCACAAAGCCGGCCTTTGATGATGCCGGGCCAAGGCAGGAAGTCAAGACGATGAACCTGATTCTCCTGAATGACGGCGATTTTATTTCCAGCAACGCCGTGCGGCTGACGGGGCGCCGGCGGAAACATATTTGCGAGGTTCAGCGGCCGGCCGTCGGCGACAAATTGACCGTGGGGCGGCTCGGCGGCGCGATCGGCAAAGGGCGGGTTACCGCCGCGACTGCCGCGGCCGTGGAAATGGATGTTGTCTTGAACGAGGCGCCGCCGGCGCCTTTGGCAATCACGCTGGTCCTGGCCCTGCCGCGGCCCAAGGTCATCAAGCGGGTGCTGCTTTCGATCGCCAGCCTGGGCGTGAAACGCCTGTATTTGATCAACGCGTTCCGGGTGGAAAAAAGCTACTGGCAAAGCCCGCTGTTGCAACCGGACGCCATCCGCGAAGCCCTGCTTCTCGGACTGGAACAGGCGCGCGACACTATTTTGCCGGACGTGTTTTTGCGCCCGCTTTTCAAGCCGTTCGTCGAGGACGAACTGCCCGCACTTGCCCAAGGCGCCTTGGCGCTCGTTGCGCATCCCGGCGCCGTAAACGATTGTCCGCAGGCCGTGACGCAGCCGCTGACGCTCGTGGTCGGGCCGGAGGGCGGATTTATCAATTACGAGGTGACCAAGATGGTTGAAGCCGGTTGCCGGCCGGTTCGAGTCGGCGCACGGATTTTGCGGGTCGAATCCGCCATCCCCTTCATTTTGGGAAGACTAGGCCGATAAGGAATTACGGTTATCGCGGATTACAGAAAAAGATACCGTTAACTTAGTCTCCTGATTGACCAGTGGCGGCAAAGGTTTGGCGTCCAATCCGCTCCTGTGTTCCTCATAGCATGCGGCGCTGCAAACCGTGCTTGCCATTCACCATAAACTTATCTACAAATTAGCGGGTGATTAGCATACGCGCAACGTGCTCAGGACAAATGAACTGGATCCACTGGCGTCCCACAGGGACGCCTCGGACTGCAGGCCAAAGACTGTAGGTCGGAAGCGAATAAATCCAAGTTGGAAAAACCGGAACTGAGGATTTTGAAGGGCTTTGCATAATCATCGCTTTTCTTGGTATTTTCCTACGGCCCATAGCCCTCAGCCAGACCATCCTGTGGGATGCTAATGAACTGGATCAACAAAACCATCGCGCTTGGTGTTGCGCTCCTGCTCCTGGCAACCGGCTGCGGCAAGCAACCGGAGGCGCCTGAGCCGGCCGCGTCGATACCGGAAACCACGCCATCCGCCGAGGAGAGCGCGGCCCCGGCCACGGACTACATCGAAACCGGCGACCTGGCCGCCATCCAGAAACGCGGATGCCTGCGGTTTCTCGTTTTACAACAGGCGGAGCAATATCTCCCCCGCGCCGGAGACCCGCCCAATCGGGAAGTGGACCTGGCCATCGGATTCTGCGCCGCCATCGGCGTACGCCCGGCAGCGGTCTTCGTTGAAACCCGCGCCGACCTGACCGCCGCCCTGCTGGCCGGCAAAGGCGACCTGATCGCCAGCTACATGACCCCCACGGAGACCCTGAAAAAGAAGATCGCCTTTTCAGCCCCGCTTTTTTCTTATCGTGAAATTATTGCCGGGCGCCTCAGTTCCCCCGCGCTGAAGCAGATTGCCGACTTAAAAGGGCATACGCTCGCGGTGCAGAAGGATACGGCCCAATGCGAAACCGCCCAGGCATTGCATCGACGTTACCCGGAAATCCGTACGCAGGTTCTGCCGGAAACGCTTTCGGACGATGCCATGCTGGACCGGCTCGCTGCCGGCAAGCTTGATCTGGTCCTGACCGACAGCATTACGCTGAACATTGTGCGGCAATATCGCTCCGACTTCAAACGCGTGCTCGATCTGGGGATTGACCGCAACCTGGTGTGGGGTGCGCGCCCGGGGAATAAGCAGTTGCTGGCCTCGCTCAACAGTTATCTAAAGCAAACGCCGATAGCCGCGCGCTCGGCCGCCGCCTACCGGGAGGACTGGCCGCAAATCAAGAAACGCAAGCTTCTGCGCATGCTCACGGTCAATACGGCCGCCACCTATTTTCTCTGGAAAGGCGAACTTCGCGGATTCGAATACGAAATGGCCAGCCGGTTCGCCAAACAAAACAACCTGCAACTGGAAGTGGTTGTGGCGCCCGATTACGATGCTTTGATCCCCATGCTTTTAGCCGGACACGGCGACTTCATTGCCGCCTTCCTGACCGTTACCGACGAACGCCGGAGCCAGGGCGTCGAATTTTCGGTGCCGTATAATGATGCGGCCGAAACGGTTGTCGCCCGCACGACCGAGCGCCGCATCAAAACCATCCAGGACCTGGCCGGGCGCGAAATCATGGCGGCGCGTTCCTCGTATCCCTGGACCCTGCTGGGCAACCTGCAAAGCCAGGGCATCAAGGTCAAGCGCCGGGCATCGCCGGCCGGCGCCCAACCTGACGATATGCTCGAATGGGTGGCCGACGGAACCATCGACCTGACGGTGGTGGATGACGAAGTATTAGCCCTGGCACTGGGCTGGCTCGACGGGATTAAGGCGGTTCTGACCATTGGGACCCCCCAGCCGGAAGGCTGGGTCGTCCGCGCCAAGGATAAGCAATTGCTCCAGGCCATCAATGCCTTCTGGAAAAAAGAATACCGCGGCACCGCTTACAACATCGCTTATAACTATTACTTCCGCAGCCCGTCTAAAATCCGGAAAGCCGTGCAGGAACAGGCGCGCCTTTATCCGGATGGCAGTATTTCCCCATATGACCCGCTGGTCCGCAAGTTCGCGGACATGTATAATTTCGACTGGCGCCTGATCGTGGCGCAGATGTTCCAGGAAAGCCGGTTCGATCCGAACGTGGTCTCGCCATCCGGCGCGCGCGGACTGATGCAGGTTTTGCCGAGCACGGCAAAAGAAATGGGCTTTCGCAATTTGAAGGACCCGCCCACCAGCATTCATGCCGGGGTAAAATACATGAACGTCATGCAGGACCGCGTGCCGCAGGAGTTGGATGCCAGCAACCGCGTATTTTTCGCGCTGGCTTCTTACAACGCCGGCGCCGGCCACGTGCTGGATGCGCGCATCCTGGCCCGCCAAATGGGCCGCAACCCGAATATCTGGTTCGGCAACGTGGAGGACGCCATGCGTCTGCTTTCCAAGCCGCAATACGCCCGCCGGGCAAAATGCGGCTTCGTCCGCGGCGAGGAACCGATCAACTACGTGCGCCAGATCGTCTTGCGCTACCGGACCTATATGAACCTGATCGAGCAGCAAAAAACCGTCACCAAGAAGCCCGCAATCAAACGTTGAGCGCCGCATTGCACATTGCGGTCGCATTCTCCGCTCAAACTGGACAAGATAATGTTAAGACGTCGCTTTGCCTGCGCTTGGGTTGCCTCCTGGCTGAGTCTCATGGCCATGGCCGGCGCAGCAACAGAGAACCAGGCCGCCACGATCCCCCTTTGGCCGCTTTACTACTCCTCCGTTCAGGCCGACGGCTCGTATGACCGTGAAATACTATTCAGCGCGGCCGCCTGCCGGAAGACCGCCACGGGCGCGGTTTCCGGCAACATCGTTCCCGTTTTCTGGGGAACAAATTATTTCCACTTCATACCCCTTTACTGGCACTGGAACGAGAATTACATAATTATTCCCATCGGCGGCAAGGTGGGCACATCGTACGGCGTCGGTTTGGTTTTCTGGGGCAATAATTACGCCTGCCTGCCGCCGCTATTCTGGCATTGGGATGCAAATTGGCTGGTCATTCCGGCCGCCTGGAACATTAACGGCAATCAAGGCGTCGGCCCGGTATGGTGGGGTCAGGATTATTTCCACGTTTTTCCCCTTTATTGGCAGTGGCGTCAAAATCGCCTGCTATTGCCCCTGGCCTGGGATTTCAATGGCGATAAAGGCATTGGGCCAGTTTTATGGGGCCAAAACTACTTTTATGTGGTACCCCTGGTATGGCTCGAAGGCGGCAACAATATTGCCGGCCCCATCTTCTGGGGCGATAATTACTTCGATATCTTTCCGGTTTATTGGCACTGGGACAATAATCTGATCCTGGCTCCGCTGGCCTGGACAGTCAACGGAAATTACGGCATTGGCCCAGTCTGCTGGGGAAAAGATTATTTTCATGTCGTACCGTTCTACTGGCAACACGGAAAGAATTGGTGGCTTTTGCCCTTGGGCTGGAAGGTCAATGCGAATGCGGCCGTTGGCCCGGTTTGGTGGGGACGCAATTACTTCCATGTATTCCCGGTATATTGGCATTGGAACAATAATACGATTTTATTCCCGGCCGCCTGGGCTGTGCGCGATAACCGGGGCATCGGCCCGGTCTGGTGGGGCCGGGATTATTTCGACATTTTCCCGGTTTACTGGCACTGGGACGACAATCATCTTATATTGCCCCTGGCCTGGAAGATCGACAATAACAAGGGCATTGGTCCGGTCTGGTGGGGTGATGATTATTTCGATGTCTTCCCGCTCTACTGGCAGTGGGGCGATAACCGCCTGCTATTGCCCCTGGCCTGGAACATCAATGATCATAAAGGGGTCGGCCCGGTCTGGTGGGGCGACGATTATTTCGATGTCTTCCCGTTCTATTGGCAATGGGGCGATAACCGCCTGCTCGTCCCCCTGGCTTGGAACATCAACGATAACAAAGGGGTCTTGCCTGTTTGCTGGGGTAAGGATTATTGCCACGTCTTCCCGCTCTACTGGCATTGGAATCAGAATAGCATTTTCCTGCCCCTGGCCTGGACGGTGCATGGCAACCGGGGCATTGGTCCAGTCTGGTGGGGCCAGGATTATCTTAACGTGTTTCCGCTCTACTGGCACTGGAAGACCAACAACAATCTGATTTTGCCCCTGGCTTGGAATGTCGACGGGAATAAGGGCGTCGGCCCGGTATGGTGGGGTCAGGATTATTTTCACGTCTTTCCCCTTTATTGGCAGTGGAACGACAAAAAGCTGCTGTTTCCCCTGCTATACAATCAATGCGATGCGCAAGGGACCGACTGGCGGCTCTTGTGGCGGCTGGTTCAGTATCAGCGCCAGGGCGATGCGACCAACTTCGAATTCCAGCCGTTGTTCATGTATTCAAGCGCCACGGATGCCAGGCACTTTTCGTTCGTCTGGCGTCTGTTCGAGTATAACCGGAATCGCTCCGGCCGTTACTGGCGGATATTTTTCTCTCCCAAAATCCCGCTTTGAAAGCCGATTACACAGAATAGGCTCCTTCGGGTTTAGCGTCGGATTTTGTATTACGTTTATCCCCGGCAATGTCCAACCACCTCGCCACGTTCGTCATCACGAACATGTCATCTCACGTTTCTCCATCCGCCATCCCGAAAGGCCGCCGCCTATCCCGGGAAGGCCACATAATAATTGACTTCGAATTCTGAAATCCACAAACTCATCTGATTTTCAGGTATTAAAGGGACAACAACATGAGCATCCCATAGGATGCTCAGAACGTAGACTGTGGACCGTGGACTGTAGGAAAACGGGCAATCATCAGCCAGATGCAAAAACCATAGTTTCGGTTTTATGGATCTGCATTTTGCGTGTTCGAACCTACGGACTACAGCCTGCAGTCTTCAGCCCTTCGGCGGCCCTATGGGACGCCAATGGAACAACTAAACAGAAGCAACTACACAATAACCACTGGAGAAAACATGCAGAACGGCTGGACACGCATCGATTATAAAGGCTGGTCAAACGTTTATTGCTTTCAAACGCCATCCATGCAGATCGTGGTCGTGGCAGATGTCGGCGCGCGGATCATGGAATATGGTCCCATCGGGCGTAATATCTTCTGGCAGGATCCGGCCTTGTGGGGCGCCACTTTGCGCGCCAAGGGCTTTTTCATGCCCGGAGGCAGCCAATTCGACCTGTTGGACGAAAAAGGCGGCGAAAATATCAGCGTCAAGGAACCATGTTTATGGATCGGCGAATATACCGTGGAGCTCAAATCGCCGAATCACCTGACCGCGGTCAGTCCCGTCGGCCCCACAACCGGCCTCCAAATTGTGCGCGATATTGAGATCGATCCCGCTACCGGCAAGGTCGTCATTGCCCAAACCGTGCAGAACCGGTCAAAACATAGAAACAAAGTGAGCATTTGGGATCGGACCTGGACAGTCGGACCATGCAACCTGGACATTCCGGTAACCGCCGATGCGCAATGGCCGGAAGGCTGGGCATTCATCGGCTCGAAGGACGGCGAATTGTTTACTTCGCCGAGATCGAGCCGCGCCGCCGCGGCCGAGCAATTTCAATATGCGGATGGCATCCTGACGGTAAAACCGCTGGGGACCGTCTGCCAAACCATCATGAAAGGCACGGACGGCTGGATGGCCTACGTCCAGGATAATTTGATTTACATGAAGCGATACAGCATTGTTCCCGGGGTGTATCCCCTGGCCAACTGGCCTGTCAGCGTTTGGCTCAGCGACCCGAAATTCAAAGATCACATGCTCATGGTCGAACTGGAGCCCACGAGCCCCGTATACGACCTGGCCCCCGGCCAAACCTGCCGGTTCCAGGAGGAATGGCAACTTTATCTGCTGGATGCCGCCCAGGAAAAAGAGCGCCAAGCGAACAAGAAGGCGTTTTACAAGACACTTGCCTGAAAATCTTATGGCAACGTTTGGCGCCAAAAACGTTATGACCTGATTCATTAGCATCCCACAGGATGCTCTGGCTGAGGGCTGTGGGCCGTAGACCGTAGGAAAACACCAAGAAAAGCGATGATTATGAAAAGCTCTTCAAAATCCTCAGTTCCAGTTTTTCCAACTTGGATTTATTCGATTCCGACCTACAGCCTTCGGCCTGCAGTCTACAGTCCGAGGCGCCCCCCTGTAGGACGCCAGTGGACCTGATTGATGATGACTTTATCCGCCGCCGGCGGAAGTGCATAACATTGATTTGTAACCGCGTTGCTTAACCTTGGATTCCGCACATAACTGCAGGCATCCACAAGAATGAAAATATGAATAAAATCAGGATTGGAATCATCGGCTGCGGCGTGGTCTCGCCCAGTCATTTGGCAAGCTATCGCAAACTGCCGGACGTGGAACTGGCTTGGGCCTGCGACCTGGTGGAAGCCAAGGCCAAAAAAGCGGCCGAGACCTATGGCATCGCCAAAACAACGACGGACTTCCGCCAGGTATTAAAAGACAAGTCGGTTGCCGGCATTTCGATCTGCACCGATCATGCGTCCCACTCTCCGATTGCGGTGGCGGCGCTCAAGGCCGGCAAGCATGTGCTTTGCGAAAAAGCCCTGTCTGCAACATCGGCCAAGATGCAGGCCATGCTGGCGGCGCACGCCAAACACCCGGAACTGGTATTCGAGGGCGTGTTCCAGCATCGGTTCGAACCGGTTGTCCGCTATATGAAGCGGCTGGTTGACGAAGGAACCTTCGGGACAATCCTGACGGCCAACACCCAGGTGTTCTGTCTGCGAACCAACGAATATTACCGGGCTGACAAGTGGCGCGGCACGTGGGAAATGGAGGGCGGCTCGGTCCTCATCAACCAGGCCATCCACTTTATCGACTCCCTGGCCTGGATCATGGGCGGCGTGGCGTCAGTCAGCGGCACATGCACCAACCTGACGCACCAGGGCGTAATCGAGACGGAAGACACGGCCACGGCCGCACTCCAGTTCAAGTCAGGCGCGTTGGGAACAATCGAGGCCACGAGCTCGAGTCACTTCGGCTGGGATTCAACATTGTCAATTCATGGCACGGCCGGATCGGTGGAAATGCGCAATAACAAGTCGGCCAAGATTGTGTTTGGCGACAAGGCGCTGGCCGAACGCATCCAGGCTGAAATGGCGGCGCTCAACGAGGATCCCGCCCTGGCGGTCGGCAAGGACTATTATGGCCTGGGCCATCCGGCTCAAATCGCCGATTTTGTCGATGCAATTCGGTCGCACCGGCCGCCGTTCGTGCCCGCCGCTTCGGCGCGGCACACGGTGGAAATCGTGCTGGCAATCTACAAGTCGCACCGCACCGGCCGCCGCGTCGCCGTCAACAATTAAAGGTTGCCGGCGGCCAGCGGATGGCCGCGGAGGAAGGCGGCGCCGGTCATGACTTTGCGGCCTTCCGGCTGGACCTCCAGAAGGCGCAGGGCATCCTTTCCGGACTGAATCAAGGGCCCCTCGCCGGCAGCTTCCAGGATGACGCCCGCCGCCGCATTACGTCCGGGCTCCACCCGCGTTTTCAAAACGCGGACAATACCCGCCGGGGGCAGTTCGCAGGAGCAGCCCGGCCAGGGATTAAAGCCCCGCACGCGATTATGGATCTGCATGGCCGGCAGGCGCCAATCGATATGTCCATCGGCTTTTTTGATGCGCGGCGCAAAAGTGGCCTCCGCCTCGTTCTGCGGCTGGCCGCGGATCGTCCCTTGCCGCGCGGCCTCGATCGTTCGCGCCAGCAGGTCCGCCCCGCAGCGGGCCAGGCGATCATGCAGACTGCCGGCCGTATCCTCCGGCCGGATCGGTTCCACCAGCCGATCGATCATGTCGCCGGCATCCATGCGCGCATTGACAAACATCGTGGTGACGCCGGTTTCCGATTCGCCGTTGGCCACCGCCCATTGGATGGGCGCCGCCCCGCGGTATTTCGGCAGGAGCGAGGCATGCACATTGATGGCCGGTCCGAGCCTGGCCATCGTCAGGATCTCCGCCTTCAGGAACTGGCCGTAGGCCACCACAACAATCAGGTCCGGCGCCAAGGCCCGCAGCGCGGCCACGCTTTCGGGTGCGTTGATATTATCAGGCGTCATGACGGGAATGCCCCGCCCCGCCACATGCGCATGCACCGGACAGGGCGCCATCCGGAGCGCGCGCCCCTTGGGCCGATCCGGCTGGGTCACCACGCCGACAACCCGGTCCGCCGGATTGGCCAGCAGGCGATCAAGGCAGGGACAAGCCAACTCCGCTGAACCCATGAAAATTATGCGCATGGCGTTTTTTAACTCAATTCACGGACATTACTTGTCTTTATATTCGGTTTGCCGACCGCTGGGCAATCGCAGCATGTAAACTGTGACCGTGCGCATCCATTGTCACCAGGCAGGGAAAATCGACGACTTCCAGCTCCCACAAAGCTTCCGTCGGCCCAAAGGTTTCCCGGAAATGGACCCCGCCGACATTTTTGACCGCATCGGCCAGGACCTGGGCGGCTCCGCCCACGGCATGGAGGTAAACGCACCCGTAGCGGCGGCAAGCCTGCAGCGTGCCCGCGCCCATTCCGCCTTTGCCGATAATCACCGTCAGGCCCTGCTGCCCGATGATTGCCGGCATGTAGGGCTCTTCGCGGATGGAAGTGGTCGGCCCGGCAGCGCGCACGCGCCACTGGCCCTTTTCCCTGATCACCACCGGCCCGCAATGGTAGATGGCCCCATGCTTCAAGGAGACCGGCGCGCGCCCGCCTTCCGCCAAAAATTTATGCAGCCGGTCGCGACCGGTGAAAATCCTTCCGGAAAGGAGCACCTGTTGGCCAACTTTCAGCCGGCGCACGGCCGCCGGGGTAAATGGATATGTCAGGATTACGGGCATTTTTGATTTTCGATTTTCCGTCATCGGCCGCCTCATCTGCATATCGACCTACAGCCCTCAGGTGCGGCCACTTTTCAATCGTACAATGAGCGCACAACTCGGCCGGCGGCATCCAGCACGATGCCCCGCCGGCGAAACGCCCAGCACATGTAAGCCACGCTCACAAAATAACAGGCCGGCAAACGGGTCAGGGCACCGATCTTGACGCCCAAAAGCGTGGTGGCGCCGCCAAAGCCCATGGGCCCGATGCCCAGCTTTTGCGCGTCGGCCAGCGCCTGGCGCTCCAGCGCGGCCAGCGACTTGTCCGGGGCGTGGTCGTTTAAGGGCCGCAGGAACTGGCGCTTGGCGCAGGCGGCGCCGGTGGCACGGTCGCCGCCGATGCAAACGCCCAGGACGCCGGGCGCGCACCCGTTGCCCTGGGCCTGCACCACGGCCGCAAGCAGACAGCGGCGCACGCCTTCCAAATCGCGCCCGGCCTTGAGGCGCACATCCGGCAGGCTGAACTGGGTGCTCACGTTCTCGCTGCCGCCGCCCTTCATGACAAGCCGGACGGCCACGTTCCGGCACGGAGCGAACTCAAAATGGATCACCGGCGCGCCGGGTCCGAGATTATTGCTACAGGAACACCCCGTGAGCGGATCGATCGCATTAGGCCGCAGGCTGCCCAGAACCGTGGCCTGGCGCACAGCCGCATTGATGGCGGCGGTCAACCGGCGGGTGTCGAAACGCAGGGGGATTGTGCAGTAAAACATCAGCGTGCCCGTGTCCTGGCAGAGCGGCGCCCGGCGTTCGCGCGCCAACCGGATATTGGCCAGGATGGTATCGAGCGCCCAGCGCGCAGAAGACTGCGGCTTTTCATGCCGTCGGGCCTTGCGCAGGGCCGCTTCCACATCCTGCGGCAGGTCCGCCGAGGTCCGCCGAATCAGTTCCATCAGCGCTTTGGTCCAGTTTGACGGCATGCTTGCTCCCATAAAATCCGCGGGCATCATAATTCATTGCCGGTAAAGAACAAAGTATTTTCTTGTATTGCAGGAATGTCACGTATATTAATCCATCTTATTAAATTGAAAGACCGCAGGGTCTGCGCGTAAAAATCTTCCTCGCCTGCGGGAAAGGGTGGAACTGTTTTGGAAAGGAGGATTGGAAGGCGAGGTGTTGCTGGTAACAAGGCGATTTTCGAACAGACGGCAATCAACAGTCCGGAGGCAAAGCCAATGAGTGTGAAACTTAAATTTTGGTGTGCAATCGGTATCGCCGCCGGGTTCCTCTCCAGCGGTTCGGTCCCTGCGCAGGCCGGCGTCATTTCCGCCGGCTTTGACGGCAGTTTCGGTTTGCAAGCCGACGGCTCGCTCTGGGCCTGGGGCTATAACGGCAACCAGACTCTCCTTGTAGCGGACTACACTGTCGATGACCTGTCCCTGATGCAGGAAGCCAATCAATTGGGCTTGAATCTGCCGCGCTGTTTGAGCAAAGCCCTGTTCGCAGCCGCCACCGTGCGCAAGGGCCATTACATTACCACCGGGTATTCAACCAACACGCCCACGCGGGTCGGCTCCGGCGCAAATTGGGTAGGCATTTATGCTGCTCCCGGGATAAGCTACGAATACGAATACGATCTGACCAGCTACCTGCCCGCGAATGCCCATCATGCCTTCGGCTTGCAGAAAGACGGGTCGCTCTGGGCCTGGGGCTACGACGGCGATCTTTGCGAGGTGTATACGACCAATGAGCCAGCGACGTTGTATGTCGGCCGGGGCGCGCTCGGCCTGGGCAACCGGATAGTGGCCGAAACGTTTATTTATACCAACCATACCTATAAGCTTACCGTGGCCAAGAATTTGACATCAACTGTTACCACGAACATCGTCACCAATATTTATTCCGCCAGTGTCGGGACGCCCACGCGCATCGGAACGGATTCCGACTGGCTGGATGTCGCTCCCGGCAGCGAGCACACGCTGGCGCTGAAGCAAAACGGTTCCCTGTGGAGCTGGGGCTATGACGGCAAAGGGACCTGCACCATCGCGATCAATAGCGCCACCAATCGCACGATCAATTATGCAAAGGGCGCCCTGGGCTTGGGGCTCGATCTGCTGGTGACAACCTGGGCGGAAACCAATGGAATCGGCTCAACCAGCGAATACGTCTGCAACGATTATATCCAACCGGTGACGGCGCCCACACAAATCGGGACCGCCACGGATTGGGTGACCGCCGCGGCCGGGTGCGACCATAGTTTGGCGGTCAAGTCGGACGGCTCGCTCTGGGCCTGGGGCCAGAACGCCTGGACCAAAGAGGTTTATGCCATCGACACCAACGGAGAATACGATTTGATTTGGACTAATTTTTACGGCGTGCTGGGCTTGGGCGCCTCGACGCTGCTCGCGACTAACACGCCTACCCGTGTGGGCGCCGACTCCGATTGGGCCAAGGTTGCCGCCGGGGCGGCATGCAGCTTTGCGATCAAAACCGATGGTTCGCTCTGGGCCTGGGGCGACAATGGGTACGTTTGGTGGCCCGGCCTCGTTTACAGCGTTTACAAGGATATTGCTTATACCGACAATTATGCCTTTGCCTATGGCCGGCTGGGGCTGGGCACCAACGTGATGAGGACCGATGTGCCCACCCGCGTGGGGACAGACAGTAATTGGACCGCGATTGCCGTTTCCATGCGGAACCAGACAATTGTGAATCAAGTGTCATACATGTGTCAAATAACCGATGTGAATCCGCAATGCCTGGCGCTCAAGGCGGATGGCTCGCTCTGGGCCTGGGGCTACAGCTGGTTAGACTATGACCTTGATTTATATACTGTAACCGCACATGTTCAAGCCGTACCCATCCGCATCGGCACAGATAATGACTGGGTGGCGATTTCCGTCGGCGTCTGGCATTGCCTGGCGCTCAAGGCGGATGGCTCGCTCTGGGCCTGGGGCGCCAATAATTATGGCCAGTCAGGCAATGCCAATGGCGCTTCGTTAGTCCCGGTTCAGGTCGGGTCCAGCTTTACCTGGGGCTATGCGCCAACAATTCCGGCCAACGACGCGGGCGGCGCCGATTACGACGGAGACGGCCAGACCGATTTTGCCCTTTACGATGCCGCCAGCGCCAAATTTTCGGTGCGTTTGTCGACCAGGCTCTATGACCTGCTGACCTACAATTTCACGATCGGCGGACCCGGCTACCGGCTGGTGACCGCCGATTTTGACGGGGACGGCTTGGCCGATCCGGCGGCATATCAGGCATGCACAGGCCAATGGCAAATCGCGTTGTCGCGTTACAACTACGATATCGCCACATTCTCAGGTTTGATCGATGTGGCCGGATGCCTGCCGTCCGCAGCCGATTATGACGGGGACGGCTTGGCCGATCCCACGGTTTACAAGGATGGAACCGCGGAATGGCGGTTACGCATGTCGAAGAATGCGTATGCAACGATATTGAAGACCATGGGCGGCGAAGGCTCGATGGCGGCATCGGCCGATTATAACGGCGACGGCACGGCGGAAATGGCAACCTACCAACCTTCCACCGGAACTTGGAAAGTCATGTTCGGAGCCTCGGTTGTCACGCTCGTATCCTTTGGCGGCCAGGCTTATGTTCCCGCCGTGGCGGATTACGATGGCGACGGCTGCGCGGATCCGGCCATCTACGAGCCCGGCACCGGACGGTTGCGCATCAAACTGTCTGCATACAGTTCCTGGGAATATGACTCGGCGGCTTATGGCGTTTTCCTGGGCAGCGGCCGGTGCATTCCGGTGCCGGCGGATTATGACGGGGATGGCACGGACGATCCGGCAATCTATAATTACGTCACCGGGAAGTGGACGATTATGCTCTCCGCCTATGGGTGGTACCGCTGGACCTCGCCCTGGTAAAGCGCGGATCAAATTATAATAAAGGGCGTCCCAATTGCATTGGGGCGCCCTTTTTATTGCCCGGCCATCAATTCCACAGCCACGTAATCGGCCAAATTGCGGCCGCGCGCGGTCAATTGCCAACGGCCACCGCACAAAGCCACCAACCCTTCCATCCGCAGCCGCTCCAAGGCAGGCGCATATTCCGTAAAACCCGCCGCGTCCACACCCTCGGCCATGCGCAGGCCGAAAATCACCAGCTCCTGCCGCTTGAGCGCCGGGGTCAAGGTTTCCCTTGCGCATGGAGGATTGCGACCGGCTTCGACCGCCGCCAGGTAAGCGCCGATATCGGACCGGTTGGTCCAGCGTTCGAGGCCGACATGCGAGGCGGCCGCCGGTCCAAGCCCGATATATTCCTCGCCCCGCCAGCAGGCCAAGTTATGGCGGCATTCGAAACCACGGCGCGCATAATTCGAAATTTCATAGCGCCCGAACCCGGCTTGGGCCAATTCGGATTCGGCCAAATCCAGCATGGCCAGCTGGTCTTCGTCCGCAAGCAAAGCGGCCTCACCCCGCCCGACGGCCCGGTGCAGACGAGTCCCTTCCTCGTTGGTCAGGGCATATATGGACAAATGCGCCGGCGCCAGCGCCAGAGCTTGCCGGAGCGTTTGGCGCCAAAGGGCGCGCGTGCATCCCGGCACGCAGGCAATCAGGTCCAGCCCGATGTTCGTAATGCCCGCGGCGCGCAGGATGGCAACCGCCTCGACCGTGTCCGCCGCCGCATGGCGGCGACCCAGGGTTTGCAGAATGCGATCATCGAAAGACTGCGCTCCCAGGCTGACCCGATTCACGCCCGCCGCCGCCAAAACCGCGGCCTTGGCGCCATCCAGCGAACCGGGGTTGATTTCAACCGACCACTCCGCCAGCCGGCGGTCGTCAACCTGGCCGGCCAGCAAGCGGCACAGGCGCTCAAGCTGGCGCACCGCAAGGATTGAGGGTGTGCCGCCGCCGATATAAATCGTTTCCGGCGCCAGGGGCAATGCGGCCGCGAACTCGCGTTCCAGGCAATCCAGGTAGCGGTCGGCAAGCTCCGGCTGAAAGCGCACGGAATAAAACGCGCAGTAGGCGCATTTGCCGTCGCAGAAAGGGACATGCACGTAAAGGCCGGTGATGTTACGCGCGGAGCGCATCCAATTGCTCCAGCACCGTATTGGGCACGTTGAGCACGCCGAATCCGCGCCCGAGCTTGACATCCGGCATGGACGTTCCGTGGAAATCGGAGCCGCCCGTGGCAACCAGGTGAAATTGTTCGGCCAGATCGAGATATTGCCGGACCAGTTTGGGCGCATGCTGGGGATAATAGATTTCGATGCCCTGCAGCCCGCCCTGCACCAGCTCGCGCACGCAATCGGTCAGCGCCTGTTTGCCAAGTTTCAGGGTGAAGGGATGGGCCAACACGGCGATGCCGCCGGCCTTGCGAATCATTTCCACGCCTCCGAGGGGCGTAAAACGCACCCGGTTGGCATAACCGGCCTTGCCCTTGGCCAGGTATTTATCGAAGGCCTCCTGGGTGGTGCGGACGTAGCCGCGCGCCACGAGAGCCAGGGCAAAGTGCAAGCGCCCGACGTTGTTTTCGCCGGCATATGCGGCGATTTCCTGCATGTTGACGACCAGGCCCATCGCATTCAGCCGCTTAAGAATTTCCTCGTTGCGATGCTGGCGGCCGTCGCGAAGCCGGTTGACATGTTCAATCAGTTCCGCATTGGATGTGTCGACGAAATAGCCCAGGATATGCATGGTCGCGTCGCTGGGACTGCAATCGACGCTGATTTCCACGCCGGGCACGCCACGCACGATGCTTTTGGAGCAGGCCGCCATAAAGCGTTCCAGGCCGCCGATGCTGTCATGGTCCGTGAGCGCCAGGGCGGCCAGTTGGGCGCGCTCCGCTTCGCGCACGAGCTGTTCGGGCGTCAGACTGCCGTCGGAAAATGTCGAATGCGTGTGCAGGTCAATCATGGCGGCTCTTTCTCTTAATGGGTTGGCATCAACCTATCGAACATGGGCCGGGCATGCAATCACTTTCGTAGAAATCGGATTGAATTAAGCCGCATGGGAGCGTATGCTCAAACCTAATGGAAGCACTCAGTTATGAATATATTGATCGCGCCAATACCCTGCAGGATGCGCTGGCCTGTTTGAAAGGGAAGCGTTGCCTGGCGTTGGACTTGGAAATGGAAAACCAGCGCCACCACTACGGCCTGCATGTCGCCCTGATCCAGATATCCACGGCGGAACACCGCAATTTCATCTTCGATCCGCTGGCCGGCCTCGACCTGTCGCCGCTCAACGCCATTTTCAGCGACAGTCAGGTCGAATTGATCGTGCACGATGCCGATTTCGACCGGCGCACGTGCCGCCAGGTGTATGGCTTGAACCTGCGTCATGTTTTCGACACGAAAATCGCCGCCCAATTGTGCGGGTTTCGCAAATTCGGCCTGGCCAGTCTCCTGCAGGATTTGTTGAACGTCCAGACCGACAAAAAATTCCAGAAAATCGACTGGCTCAAGCGTCCGCTCCCCAAGGAAGCGCTGGATTACGCCGCGCGCGATACGGCTTCCTTGCATGCACTTAAGGAGATTTTAACCGCCAAGCTGGTGAAGCTCGGCCGGCTGGACTGGGCGCGGGAAGAGTTCCGCTATGCGGAGCTGCTTGAACCGGTCCCCGATCTTACGCCGGCCCATCATCGTATCAAGCAGAGTTCCATGCTGTCGCCGCGTCAGCTGGCAATCCTGGGAACGCTCTTCCGATTCCGCGACGAAGTGGCCCGTTCCGTCAACCGGCCGGTGCATTTTATTGTGCGTAACGACCTGTTGCTGCGGATGGCCGACCAGCCTCCCAAAACCATCCAGGAATTCCGGCAGATCAAAGGCCTGCATCCGGCCATGTACCGGGATCATAACGCCCAGCGTTTACTGGAAGCGATCCGGCAGGGTCAAACGGCGCCGGAAGAACTGCACCCGCGCCTCATTAAACGACCCCGGTCAAAACCCGGCTATGAACAGCGCTTGAAAGCCATGCAGGCCTGGCGCGCGCTCATCGCCGCGCCTTACGGTTTGGAACCTTATCTGATGCTTTCCAACGACGTCCTGCAATGGGCAGCCCGGCATTCGGACCAGCCCATGCCGCCGGACGTTGCCACCCAGATTCGAACGTGGCAGAGGAAAATCGTGTGGGCGCCTTTTGAGCAGCATTTTTTGACGCCGGCCCAGCCCAAGTAAGGCAAGCGTCGATGTTCGCAGGCTTCCCCCGGGCTGCGCAATCGGCATGGACAGCAGGCGTTGATTGGGCGCAGTGCGGTGTTGCTTTCCCGCTCGCGATCGCATAGTATGCGCGGCGTCATTTCCGTTGAATGCCCCGATGCAGAGCGGGGACCTAACGTTTGGATTGAAAGGAAGCGAACCATGGGATCAGGGCGAGCGAACAATGAATTGACTTATTCCGCCAAAAAAGCGCGCGAACGCCGGCGGCGCGAAAACGTCCAGAAAAAACGCCTTTTGGCGCTCGGGGTTCCGGAAGCTAAAGCCAACAAGCTGACCGCCAAGGCTATCCGGCAAATGCTGGTACGTCCGGAAAAAACACGCAAGCAATGGGCGCCAAAATAATGGGAAATTGAGAATGGAGAATTCCGCCCGCGGGCGCGGGTATTGTTTTTCCATTTCTGCATTCTCAATCAGTCCTTTGGCCCTGGTATGGCTGTTGTCCGTCGTTTCCATCAATGATTATCGAGGATCAGCCCAAGCCGTTCCTTCAACATCTGGCGGAATTGCGCACGACCTTGCTGGGATGTCTGGCGGCATGGGGCATTGGCATGGCGGTTGTCATGCCATTTGCGCCCCGCTTGTTTACCCTCCTGCGCGCGCCCTTGGCCAGGATCACCGATCATCCGGAACAGTTCCTGCGCTCTCTGGAAATCATGGGCGGCTTTTCGATCGCCTTGCAGATCGTGCTGTGGGGCGGACTGCTGGTTAGCGCGCCGTTCATCACCTTCCTGCTCGCCCGATTTATCCTGCCCGGCCTGACCTGCATGGAACGGAAGGTGATTATCGGGTCGCTGGGCTTCGTCGTGGCCCTCTTCATCCTGGGCGTGGCGATCGCTTACTTCATCACCCTGCCCGTGGCGCTCAAAATCATGTTTGGCCTGCACGACTGGCTCGGAATCCGCGCGGAATGGACCGCGGTCAGTTATACCGCATTTGCCGTAAAATTATTGCTGGCGTTCGGCCTGGCATTCGAATTCCCGGTGGTGGTGGTGGTTTTGGGCTATCTGGGCATTGTGTCCTCGGCATTTCTGCGTTCCAAACGACGGCATACCATCGTCCTTATTTTGATCATTGCCATGGTGCTAACCCCGGGGCCGGACGTATTTTCCCAGATCGTCATGGCCGTTCCCATGGTTTTGTTGTATGAAGCCTGCATTTGGGTCGTCTGGCTGGCGGAACGGAAGAAGAGCGCTATCGAGCGGCCGCCGGCGGATGGGCCGTAGTCCATGATCTGCGGGGCGGGTGGTTAACGCCAATACCGGCCGTCGGTAGAAACAAAATGGCCGCGGAGTCAGTACCCCGCGGCCATTTTTACGTTTTAGGAAGTCCGCTTATTTCGCAGGAGTCGCTTCCGCGGGTTTCGCGGGCGCGGCGGCGCCGCCTTCGGCGGGGGTCTGTTCCAAGCTCTTCACATAGAAGAGCCGCTTGCCGCCTTCGTTGCTGAACGTGCCGGTCACGCGGACCTTCTGGCCATCCATGCTCTCGAGGACCTTGCTGCCTTCATCGAGCGGAATATCATAGCTGTTGACGATCAACTTCATGGCCGTCACTTTGCCGCTGGCATCCTTGACAACGCTGACTACGCCGGTTTTGCGCAGCTCAAGCGCGCTGGTAATCGCCGGCTTGGCTTCCGGAGCCGCCGCCGCAGGCGCCGCCGCCTCTGGGGCTGCCGCTGCCGGGGCCGCTGCCGCGGGCGCTGCCGCAGGCGCCGCCGCATCCGGGGCTGCCGCTGCCGGAGCCGCCGCCGCGGGCGCTGCCGCTGCCGCCGGGGCCGCTGCCGGAGCTTGGGCAGAAACCGTATGGAAAGCCACGACTGTAAACACGGCCACAATCGCTACACCTAAAATTTTAGATAATTTGGTATTCATGGTAATATTCCTGACAATCAATACAGACTTTTAATTTGCCTAACTGCCTGATTTTGTTGCTATTGCCGATCTACTGACACCGACTTACCAACATTTACTGTGTTCTACGGTTGATTTCTTACCGGTCACTGACGCCCTTGCCCAAAACAGGCGGAACAGTCAAGGCCAGTTGACCAACCCTTGAGCCTTTCACCTCCTTCTTTTCTATAATAAATTGCCTTTATTCTGGCAAACTCCTGGCTTAAGTCAAGTTATTTTAGGCCTGTTTACTTGATAAACAGGCCGATCAGCACGCCGATAACGGTAAAGGCCAGGAACACTATCGAGGTATAAACGCCCTTGATCGAGGTAAAGACCAGGTTCACATCAATCGTTGGCGTAAACAGAAGGCCCTTCATGTTGTAAAGCAACACAACCGCCGTGGCAATGATCAACACAAAAGCGAATACAAATTTCTTCCCCATGGATCCCCCTCCGTTTTGCGAACCTGATGACTTTTTCCTGCTTTTTCCGCTCGGCGCACTCATGAAACCTTTCCCTGGGCTTTTTCGGCCTTGATCTGGCAGTAGCTAGCGAACGTTGCCGCATTAAAACAGACAAACAACACCTTCCGTATGGCAGGCTGGCTCTCCAAAAAACGCCTTGTCTCCCTGACCGCAATCATGGCGGCCCGTTCCACAGGAAAGCGATAAACCCCCGTACTAATGGCTGGAAAGGCTATTGTGGTAATTCCCTGCCGCGCCGCAAGTAAAAAACAGCTTTGATAACACTTGGCCAGCATGGCTTCTTCGCCGTGTCCGCCGCCATGCCAGACCGGGCCCACGGTGTGAATCACCCACTTTGCCGGCAGATTATATCCTCTGGTGATTTTGGCCTCGCCCGTGGCGCAGCCGCCGAGTTTACGGCAGGCAGCCAGCAATTCGGGACCTGCGGCGGCATGGATGGCGCCATCCACGCCGCCGCCCCCGAGCAGCGAGGAATTGGCCGCGTTGACGATCGCATCCACGGTTTGCCGGGTAATGTCGCCCTCAATAACCTCTATACGCGCATTCATGGTTTCCGGCATCGGCAGGTTAGAACCGGCAAGACAAGCCCGCTTTATAAGTGCGACCCGGCGAAGGATAATAAACGCCGCTGAAAGCGCCGTCCACCCAGCCCACATATCCGACACTGGCATACTGCTTGTCGAACACGTTGTCAATGCCGACAAAGGTTTCCAATCCGAGCCCCGCCAGCTTGGCCGGCTTGTAGCGCAGCGCCAGGTCCACCAGGATATAGTCGTCCAGCATGTCGCTGGTATTGGCATAATCCCCGCCCAAGCGCTGTTCGCCAACATACGTGGCCATCCCGTCCAGCGCCAAATCGAGCGGCAAATAGAAACTTCCGCCCAGCGAGGCTTTCTGCTGCGGCACCAGCGGCACATTGTTGCCGTCGTTGACGCCTTCCGAGAATTTTGCATCGGTCAGGGTGTAATTGACCTTCCAGCGCATCAGCTTGCGCCACTGCCAGGTCGCGTAACTTTCCAGTCCCTGGCGGCGGGTGTTATCAAGATTCTGGTTGCACATGGTAACGGCGTCGTAGGCAATTTCATCCTGCATATCCAGGCAAAACAGGGTCAGGCCGGCTTCCAGGTCTTTGGCGACGATCAGGGCGGCGCCCAATTCATAATTCTGCCCCTTTTCAGGATTAAGGTTCATATACATCTGGTCGGCGCCGTAACCGGCATAGCTGATCTGTTCGTCGACAAAGGGGAATCTATAAACCGTGCCGGCCCGGGCAAACACCTTGGACTTGTCGGGAAAAACATAGGTCAGGGAAGCGTCCACGGCATTGGCCTTGTGAGTGGTATGATCATCAATGGCCGGCAATCCGTTGGTGGTGACATCCGCGCTGTAGCGCGCCTGTTCGTGCCGGGCGCCTAACCCGAACAACAAAGGCTCGCAGATGGCAAATTCTTCCCGGGCATAAACACCCAGGGTATATTTATCGATCCGGCCCGCGGCCATTTCATACTGGCGGGCGCGGTCGGCATATCGATCGGAATCCAGCCGGTCCGCATAGCCGTCAAAACCCATCAGCACTTTGTTGCCATGCGCGAACAAGTCGCGGCTCCAAGTCAAGCGGGGCGTCATGCCGTAATTATCGACGGTCACATCCGAATAACTATACCAGCTGTCCAGATCGGAACTGGTTTTCTTGCGGCCGCCGACCAGGTCCATGTCCAGGCGCCAATCGTCGCTCAAAAGCGATTTGAGGCTTAAATCCAGGCCGCCCATGTCATTGGAGGCCTCGTCGTCGGGGTTGACGCTCTGTCGCGGGTTAGCTTCCATTTGGGCGCGGGTCAGGTACCCGGGCAACTGGTAATTCATCGTGTCGTAATCCACCTGCAATCCAATGTTATTGCCGGCATTAAGATCGTAGCCGAGACTGGCGCCGCCGCCCCAGGTCAGGTAAGCCGACCGGTCACGGTAGCCGTCTGTCTGGTTCCGTTCGATGTTGGCGGCATAATTCAAAGGGCCCATGGATCCGGACCCGGACGCCCGTTCGATGTTCAGACCGTAACTGCCGACCTGGATTCCCGCGGTCACTTCCGGCTGCGGAGTCCCCTTTTTGGTAATGATGTTGATGACCCCGCCGACCGCATTATCCCCATAGAGGGCGCTCTGGCCGCCCCGCAGGATTTCGACGCGCTCGACGTTGCTCAGCGGAATCTGCGCCCAGTTGATGCTCGCCATGTCGGGATTATTGAGCCGCCGCCCATCCACCAGGACCAGCACGCGGCCGTTGGAATTTTCGCCGAACCCGCGCATGGATATTTCGGCTTGCGCGGCATTGCCGGAACTGCTGCGGAAATAAACACCATCCATGTTCTGGAGCACATCCACCAGCGTGGCGGCATCCGATTCCTCGATGGCTTGCGCATCCAACACGGTGACATTGGCCGGGATCTGGCTGGCTTCCCGATGATCCCGGCTGGCTGAGACGATAATCTCCTGCTCCGGAACGGCGGCGTTATTCGAGGCAACGCTGTCGTTCGGCGCATTGGTCGCGCCGGTTAATCCGCTGCCGATGATCATGAACAAGCCCACCGCCTCCGCTACTTTCGCTTTCTGCATGAACGCGTTCCTTTCCTTGCCGGCGTATTGCGCACCGGCGGGTTTGATGGAACAATCCCGCCACTCTTTGCGCCGGAAGGAAAGAACCCGGAAAAGCAAAAAACCTTCGATGGCTCGAAAAAGAGACCGATCGAAGGTTGCTGCAACACATCGCCTCGCCTCATCCTCCCCACCTGCGAAAGAGTAAAAACGGTTGTCCCGTTTTCCTGATGAGCATGAAAAGCAACGTTTTCTGACTTCCGGCTTCAAATCTACTCCCTCGCCTTCCCCATCTCCGGGCTCAGGGTGGCTTTCGAGGTTTCGTAGCCGGTTACAGCGGCGCTACCGTGTCCGATTCTCACGGACTTCCGTTTTTCTCTTCATCTATCGTTCGTCATATAAAGAACAACGCCGGCCATTCTCTACAATCCGGCCGACCTGTCAACATTGATCTTCGCTTTTAAACCTGGAACACATCCTCGCAGACCGCCAGCTTGCGATAGCCCGAGCGCGTCACCAGCACGGTGTCTTCAATCCGCACGCCGCCGTGCTGGAAATAATAAAGACCGGGCTCAACCGTGACCACGTGACCCGCGCGCAAGCGGCCGCCCCGCAGGCTGAGCGACGGCGCTTCGTGCACCTCCAGGCCGACGCCGTGCCCGGTCGAATGAATGAATCCCTGGGCCTGGCCATCCAGCAAGCCGGTCTTGAAGCCGCGGCGCTCCAGCGCGGCGGCCGCCGCCCGGTGCACGCGCCGCCCGCTAACACCGGCGCCCAACTCCGCCAGCGCGGCAGCCTGGGCCGCTTTCACGGCGGCATACATTTTTTGCAGCGCGGGCGAAGGCGCGCCTTTGACCACCGTGCGCGTCAGGTCGCCCCAGTAACCATTTTCGATATGCCTGGGAAAAATATCGAGCACGATGCTCTGGTGCGCGCACAAGGGGCCCTGGCCGACGCCATGCGGCATCGCCGCCTGCGCGCCGCAAGCCACGATCGTGCCCTCGCCGCTGCAATTGTGATCCACCAGCACACGGTAAATGTGCCGCCGCACCTGCTCGGAAGTCAGCAGCCGGCCCCGGATGCGCAGCTGATTTTTCCGGTCCACGCGGGCCTGCGCAATCAGGCGGGTGGCAGCGCGCATCGCCTGCACCGCGGCATGCTGACAGGCAGCGATCCGCTCCACTTCCGTGTCCGTCTTGATCGCCCGCTCGGGCACCAGCGGCCCTTCGGCAACGGTCAGGCGCAAGCCGGCGCGCCGGAGTTTGTCGGCCACGCGCAGGGGAAAATCGGGCGCCACGGTAACCGCGCTAATCTCCAGTTCGCGCAGTAAACCCAGGACCCATCCGCTGAACGTGCCGCGCAGCGCGCGCGGAATGCGCAGGGTGTCCGGCGAATACACATTGATATCCGGCGCAACGCGCCGCGCAAGCTCGCGGTCCAGCATGGACACGACCAGATATTTTTTGCGGGCGTGTTGCAGGTACACGACGGGATCGGGCACGGCAAAGCCGATGCGATAACGAATATCGGGTTTTTCCTGGGGGGATCCCAGGGCTAAAACAGCCCCTGTTAATTGCTTGCCCATAAAATTGGCCTCGCACCCTTGTAATTACTGGTGTTTTCCGTGATTCACGCCTGCCGCAAACTGCTCGACACACACCGCTCCGGGCAGTTCCTGCGCAAGGTTATGTCAACCTACCAATTTGTATATGCTTCATTTGGTGGTTTTTAAACATGTTTATACAATATGTTGTAGATTTAAAAAATAAAGCAAAAAACAATTTTTTTTCCTTGTCAGTTAGTCAGTGAATGATTAATTTCGAGGCCATTAAGGCTTGAGCGACATACAACAGGGGTTGTTAATAACTTGTTGATAGACTGAAAGCAGATCGGCCTGGATAGCGTGAAACTGGTTGAAAACAGGCTGCTTAACGATATTGCCGCCCGTTGGTTGCGCCTCGCCTTGATTGCGGATGATTCGAAGTTGCGTTTTTTTTCATCCGCCTTGTGTACGGGAAAAATACGTCGTCATCGATTATTTATATTGATGCCGGTTAGCGGTTGCGTGTAAAGTCTAACTTTTTAGGGGTCGGTTTATCGGGAGGTTCTCTTGACAACAGTCAATTTGGAAACGACTTGGCAAAAAATCTGCCAGGCGCTGAAAGAGCAGTTGAACGCGGATCTTTATGCGCGCTGGATTGCGGTAATCAATCCCCGCAAGCTTGAAGCCGATACGCTGGTGCTTTCGGTCAGTAATGACTTTTATCAATCATGGCTGGAGGAAAATTACCTGCCGCTGATCAAGGAAGCGGCCTGCCGGATTTGCGCTTGCGACTTGAAGGTTGTCCTTGAGGTCCATCCGGAAGCGCTGGACGGCGCGCTTCCGACCGAACCGGCGGTCAAAAAACAGGCCGTGGAGAAGAACGGGGGCGCCAAGGCGGTGCGCCCCGCAGAAAAAGCGGGGCCGGGCGCCGGCTCGCTGAACCCCAAATACATTTTCGAATCTTTCGTCGTGGGACCTTCCAACGAGTTTGCCCACGCCACGGCGCTGGCCGTGGCCCAGGCGCCCGGCAAGGCTTATAATCCGCTTTTCATTTACGGCGGCACGGGGCTCGGCAAAACGCACTTGATGCAGGCTATCGGCCACTATGTGCATGATCATTCCAAGGCTCACGTTAATTATATTTCCTGCGAAGCGCTGATGAACGAATACATCGACTCGCTCCAGACCAGGCGCGTCAAGCATTTCCGCGATAAATATCGCAATACCGATTTGCTGCTGATCGACGACATTCATTTCCTGACCAAGACGGCCGCCCTGCAGGAGGAATTTTTTCATACATTCAATGTCTTGTACGATGCCCACAAGCAGATTGTCATGACCAGCGACCGGCCGGTCAACGAAATCTCGCACCTCGAACAGCGCCTGGTCTCGCGCTTCGAGTGGGGCCTGGTGACGGAGTTGATCCCGCCGGACTTTGAGACCCGCATGGCTATTCTGCGCTTCAAGCAACAGTCCCTGAAAATTCAGTTGCCGGAAGATGTCATTGTTTTTATCGCCACGCATATCCAGTCGAACATCCGCGTCCTGGAAGGCGCCCTGATCCGCCTGACCTCCTACGCCTCGCTTTATCGCAAGCCGGTGACGGCCCAGCTGGCCGAACATCTCCTGCAAAGCACGCTGGACCAGGAAAAGAAGGAACCGGTAACCCTCATGGTCATTCAGCGCAACGTGGCGGAATATTTCGACATTCGCCTGGCAGACATGACCAGCGCGCACCGGTCCCAGAGCGTGGCCTTGCCGCGCCAGGTGGCCATGTATTTGTGCCGCACGCTGACGACCTCCTCGTTTCCGGAAATCGGTATGGCTTTCGGCAAAACGCATGCCACGGTTTTGCATGCCTGCCGAAGCGTCGGGCAGCGTATCGAAAAAGATTCACAATTAAAGCAAGCCGTTACCAAACTCGCGAAACAGATCGAAATGAATCCTGTTAAGTAACCGTTGATAGGTTGCAGACAGGATGATTATAAAACTGATCATAACTCTTAAATTCCGGATTCAAGTCCATTCGTTAACAGGTTCGATTTTTTTATTAACATTTCCGCCGACAGCCAAAAAGTCAATTCACATGCGCTTTTAAATGACTTATCGACAGAATCAACAGTCTTAATATTACGAATAGATTTATATTAAGTTAATACTATCAGCAAAGGAGCCATCATGAAATTCGGCATAACCAAAGAATCTTTTTTGAAGGGCTTACAGCAGGTCCAATCGGTGATCAGCACACATTCTACGCTTCCGATTCTTTTTAATGTTTTAATCAAGGCTGAAAAACAAAAATTATCCCTGGTCGCCACGGATCTGGCTGTAAGCATCCGTTGCAATGTGGAAGCCGATATCAAGAAAACCGGCGCCAGCACTTTTCCGGCCAGGCGCTTGCTGAGCATCGTGCGCGAGTTGCCGCAGGACGGAGTGGAAATCGAGGTGGCCGACAACAACGTGGCTTCGATTCAATGCGGGTCGTCGGACTATAAAATTTTCGGCTTGGCCGCGGATGAATTTCCTCCCTTGCCGGCGTTCGATGACAGCAAGTCGGTTACGATCAACCAGGGTACGTTCAAGGAAATGTTGAAAAAGACGGTTTATGCCGCTTCGATCGACGAAAGCCGCCAAATTTTGAATGGAATTATGCTGGGTATGCGCGAACAAAAATTGACCATGGTCGCGACGGATGGCCGGCGCCTGGCGCTGGTCGAGCAGGAAATTGAAGTGCCTCCGGACGTGCAACATGACCTGGTGATTCCCACAAAAACGGTAAACGAATTGATCAAGGTACTGGGCGACGAAGGCACGGTCAAAATCCAATCACTGCCGAATATGGTGGCTTTCGATATGGAAGATGTGCTGATTACATCCAAGTTGATCGAGGGCAGTTATCCCAACTTCAAACAAGTGATCCCCAGCCAGTGTGAGGAACGCATTGCCCTGGATCGCGAGAACCTGCTGGCGGCGATACGGCGCGTGGCTCTGCTGACCAGCGATAAGAACCCGTCGGTTAAGCTGACTTTTGCCAAGAATCAGCTCCAGATCGTCGTAGTCACGCCGGATGTCGGCGAAGCGCGCGAATCCATTCCAATCAAATATACGGGCAAAACGATTTCCATGGCCTTCAATCCGGAATATCTGATGGATCCGCTGCGCAACCTGGCCAGCGACGAGGTGGCCATCGAACTCGTGGACGATATGAGCCCGGCCGTCATCAAATGCGATATTCCCTTCCTGTACGTCCTGATGCCTTTGCGCTTGAATTAAGCAGATAAAGGACGCGGCTTTCAGACGCCCGGCGATTCCGGCTCTCCGGAAGCCGGGCAGTGCCTGCGGATTCGCGGGCCGGATTTTTTTCACCTCACGTTGCTTCCAACGCCGCCAGGGATTCGATGTGGGCGGTTTGCGGGAACATATCGAAAGGTTGAACGCTGACGAGCCGGTAGCCGGCGCGGGCTAGTTGCTTCAAATCCCTGGCCAAGATTGGCGGGACACAGGACAGGTACAGAATATGACGCGGTCGGTGGCGGGTTATGGCTTCGAGGACCGAGGCTGCACAGCCGGCGCGCGGGGGGTCCAGGATCAGGCAGGTGCTGTCCGACGTCGCCTCCCGCAGTGTCTGTTCCAGGCGTGCCTCGGCCGGCCCCTGCAGGAACGTAACCTGCTTGGCGTCCTGGCGCGCCGCGTTGGCCCTGGCGGCGGCGATGGCGGCGGCATCGACCTCGATGCCGATCCCTTTTTGATTCCGGCTGGTAAGTGCCAGCACGAACACTCCAACCCCGCAATAGGCATCCACCAGCGTGGTGCAACCCAATGTTTTCACCCGCTCTCCGACCGTGATCAGGATTTGATCGAGAATTTCCGGGTTGACCTGGAAAAAAGAACTCAGCGGGAAATCGTAGGATTGGGACAAAATTTTTTCGGTCAGCATGGCGGGGTTTCCGCCGGCCGCCGTGCAACGACCGGCGCATTCCGTGCACCAGAGAACATCACCGGCCCGGTTGCTCCGGATGATCAGGTTCTCGTTCGCCGCCAAAGTGAAATCAAGCAACGTGCGCAGGCTCGCATTGATCGGCTCGATGGCCAGCGGGCAACGCTCGATGGGAATAAGACGATGACTGTTCAGCGCGGTGAAGGACGGTTGGCCCGGGCCGTGCAGCGTGATCTTGTTGCGGTAGCCGTAAGGGTGCGGACTCGGGACCATCGGTTCAATCGGCGGTTCGCGGAAACCGCCGATCCGGGCCAGGATATCGGCGACCTGCTTTTGTTTCCAGCGGAGCTGGGCGCCATAATCCAAATGCTGATAGCGGCATCCGCCGCAGGTGCGGAAGTGCGGACAGGGCGGCACGATCCGTTCAGGGGAGGCTGTGAGCGCTTCGATTAATGCCGCGTGCGCGTAACGCTTGGCTTCCTGCGTCAATCGCGCCCGCACCCGCTCGCCAGGCAGCGCAAAAGGGACAAAGCACACGCGCCCGTCCGTGCGGCCGACGCCATCGCCGCCGTAGGCCAGGTCGTCGATATCCAGTTCGATGGTTTTTTGGGGAGCTGCCATGGATACACCTCTGCGGCTTTTGTTGGGGCGGCCACGGGCGGCAGCCCTTCTGGCGAGTCATTTGGACAAGATTGCGCCCGTTCTGTTCGGTATCTATCGCGCTTGTAACGTGCCGCAACGCGCGTTAAATTTCAATCGTTGTGCCGGTGATCTTAGCGTGGCGCGCAGGATAATCAATCATGGAAAGCAGAATCGATGATTTTTGAATTGATCAAAAAACAGGGCCACGGCGCCGCGTTCGACATCGGGTCTTTCCTGGCCAACATCTTGCTGGTTTATCCGCTGGGGAAGCTGGTTAAGCTCACGCAAGGGGATGATCCTTTCTTTGCCGGCCTTCTTTTGGCGGCTGCCGGATTGCATGCCGCGGGCGCGTATCTTAAGCGTCGGCCGATGCATGCTCGTTTGGCCGCACAAAAATTTCCGGAAATGGGCGGGTTCGGCTACCTCCTGTTTATGACCTTGGCCATCATGCATTATGCGGTTTTCACGATGTGTATCATGGTCGGAATTGAGGGGCTGGGACTGAAAGACCGGTTGGGGCCGGCGGAGCAGTTTGTTGCGCTTGGCGGCGCGCTGATTCCCACCGTTCTGGCGATTGCCGCGCTGATCCCCCCACGGGTTCAGGAGCAATCGACAGCGCAACTTGTCAAAAGGGAAAAGACTGGTGACCTTTTAATTTATTGTTCAACGGTCGTGATTCTGGCCTGGTGGGACGGATTCTGGGTTGAGTATCTTGCCTCGGCCGTTCGGCCGAGCGTCCTGCTTAGTCTGGTATTGCTGGTTTTGTCCACCGTGCCCTTTGCAATTTTCTACCTGGCGCCGCGGATGGTCCTGTTGCGCGAGGATTACATGAAGGGTCAAACATGGATTAATGCCTTCATCGTGATGCTGCCCCTGGCTGTTCGGCTGTTCTTCCGGAGTTGAACACATTCATGTGCCTGCGGCGGTAACTCCATGTCTGCTGGAACAATCCACACGGTCACCGGCGCGGCTGCGTAGATTGAATTTACCCTTGTTTTGGATTATATATCATTTAAAATGCAAGCATAACAATTGGTAATACGCCTGCCAGGGTATGGCCAATCGGCGACCTGCTAACAATCTATCAGGAGGCGCTATGCAACAGGATCATGTCATTCTCGGTGTGCACATCCAGAACCGGATCAAAGCCGCGTCGACTGTCCAGTCCTTGCTTGGCAAGTATGGCTGCAACATCCGGACCAGGCTTGGGCTGCACGATACAAACGATAAATTCTGTTCCAGCGCGGGCGTAATTTTGCTCGAAATCGTCGGCGACCCCGCCCAATCCGCGGAATTGGAGTCCAAACTATCCGAACTGCAAGGCGTTGCCGTTAAAAAGATGGTGTTCGGTCACGAATGACCAAAAGCGGAGTTGGTCTGTTGAAAGCGACCACGGGGTGCAGGATAACACGGATGGAATAGTCTTGTTGATGTTCACATGAAATCGCTTGCCGCCATTGTTGCGTTTCTTGACCGGGAACTCCATATCAAGGCGTTTGCGGACGAATCCAATAACGGCTTGCAGGTTGAGAATTCCGGCAGGATTGCGCGTGTCGCCTTCGGTGTCGATGCCTCCCTCGCATTCTTCGAGGAAGCGGCCCGCCGCAAAGCCAACCTGGCGATTTGTCATCACGGCCTGAGCTGGGGCGATTCGCTAAAGCGCATCAGCGGGTTGAATTACCGGCGGCTTAAATTCCTGCTGGAGCATGACTTGGCGCTGTATGCCTGTCACCTGCCCTTGGATGCGCACCCGCGCCTCGGCAATAACGCGCAAATTGCCAAAGCCCTGGGATTACAGCGGCTGCAGCCTTTCGGCCTCTATCACGGTATTGATATCGGATTCTGCGGATCGTTGCCGCGCGCGTTGCCCTATGCCGCCTTGAAGGAACGTGTCCGGCGCCTGATGGGCAACATGGTCGGCACGATGGATTTTGGCAAGAAAACGGTCCGGACGATTGCGATTGTTTCGGGAGGCGCCGCCGAGGAGATCGAGGAAGCCGGCCAAAAAGGCATCGACGTCTATCTCAGTGGCGAGCCCAAGCTATTGGCCTATAGCCTGGCCCAGGAATATAAAATCAACGCCATCTTTGCCGGGCACTATGCCACGGAAACGTTCGGCGTCAAAGCGCTGGCGCGCCTGCTGGCGGCGCAGTTCGGCCTGCAAACGGCATTCATCGACCTGGGCGTCCGGTTCTGACAGACACATGACCTACACAGGTCAAGCGGCGTCACGTGACAGGTCAAAAACTCAAAACTGGCGGAGAGGGGGGGATTCGAACCCCCGGTACCAGTTTACCCGGTACGGCGGTTTAGCAAACCGCTGCTTTCGGCCACTCAGCCACCTCTCCAAACCAAAAATTACCCATCACGCTTTTCGTGCGAGCCCGAGCAGCGGGTTGCTCGCTCTAAAGGCGACGTGGGGAGTCGCCTTTAGTGGCCATGGTTTTGCCATGGCCCCGAAGGGTTGGATCGGCGGGGGCCGATCCAACAAACCGCTGCTTTCGGCCACTTCCGGCTTCGCCCTTCGGGCTACGCCGGACAGGCAGCCACCTCTCCAAAACCAAAAAATACCCATCAAGCATTTCGTGCGAGCCCAAACAGCGGGTTGCCCGCTCGAACAGATGCAGAATGTAGAATGTAGCAGGCAGAAACTCAACCACTAAAATTTGTAAATCACAATAATTGCGGTGGCATCGATATTGGCGGGGATGATTTGCGGTTGTCTTAATTCGGACCCGTTTGTATGCTTTCGACGCTCGGGATAACGTGTTCTTAGTTGGCAGGCGTTCAATCGGAATGTTTTGCTAAATAGATTTGCCGTTGATCCGAACGCTTACTTTGGGAAACCATGCACCAAGGGCACGCGCATTTGGATGTCATGCTTGCTTGATCTTGAAATACTGGCGTCCCATAGGGACGCCGAGACTGTAGGCCTTTGGGCCGTAGGCTGTAGGTCGGAAATAATAATACACATTGGCAAATAACCGGAACTCAAGTTTATGGGAACCTGAGAAACGTTTTCGCTTTTTCCGTGATTTTACCTATGGTCTACAGTCTTCAGCCTACAGCCTGAGCACCTATGGGATGCTAATGATCTTGAAATTCAAATTGAACTGGAACCTTGGGCGGCGACTGCTCGAATTAATCCATACAGCGAGGCATGCCGCGCAGATTGGATTCGATGAAAGCTTTGAGTAAAGCACAAGCAATTCTATTTAACTATGTGGGCGTCGTGTTATTCGCGGGGTTCATCTTTCTTGGCTCCTGGAAACTCATCTATTGGCAGGGACTGCTCTATTTGGCGACGGCGATCGTCGGCACGACAATCAACCATATCCTCTTGCCCAAAAGGTCAACGCTTACTGAAAAGCGGGCAGCGACTGCAAAAGACGGGCTGGCCTGGGACAAAAAGATTCTGGGGATTACGTTCCTTGCCGAGTTAATAACTTTCGTTGTCGCAGGATTGGACTCCGGACGATTTCACTGGAGCGGCGATGTTCCCTGGGTCCTGACTATTTTTGGAGTATTTATCGTCCTGCTGGGGCAAATTATCTTTGCCTTCGCAAAAAGAGAAAACGCCTTCTTTTCAAGTACGGTCAGAATTCAGTCAGAAATCGGACATCACGTCTGCAGTACGGGAGTCTACCGGATTATCAGGCATCCGGGATATACGGGCCTGATCATTGCGAATCTGGGATTTCCCCTGCTGATGAATTCGTATTACGCATTCATACCGGCAGCTCTTGGCATTGCGCTGATAGTCGCCAGGACAATTCTTGAAGATAGCTTCTTGATGGCGAATCTCGCTGGATACAAGGAATACTCCAGAATAACCACCGAGAAATTAATCCCATGGGTCTATTAATATTAGGCCGTGTGGTGCAATGCAGCCTCCAGGACCTGGCCGATCCGTTGATCAAATCGCAAATCGGCCTCGGCATCCAAGGGCGTCGGTGTCTGATTGATGATGACCAGCCGGCAATCGGGAGAGCGAGCGTCCGGCAGCCCGGCGGCCGGATAAACTTGGAGGGAAGTGCCGGCAATCACCAGCAAGTCGGCTGCAGCTATGGCGCGCTCCGACGCCGTAAAGGCATCCTGCGGCAACATCTCGCCGAAAAACACAATCTCCGGCTTGAAGACCCCGTTACAGCCTGCATGCCTGGGCACATGGCCGGCCTCGATGACGGGCCAGAGTTGTTCCGTCTCGATGCGGTTACCGCATAGCGTGCAATGGCTGTATGCCATTGAGCCGTGAACCTCATGCACATTGGAACTGCCGGCCCTTTGATGGAGTATATCGATGTTTTGAGTGACAATCCGGACTTGTTTTCCCGGTTGACGTTCCAGGGCGGCCATGGCCTTATGTCCGGCATGCGGCTGGGCCTGGCGGATCGTTCCCAGAAAAGTGCGGGCGAATGCGTAAAAATATTCCGGAGTATCCCGAAAGGCATCGATATCGAAAACACGCTCGCTGACGCCGGAATTATAAAGGCCCGTTGCGGACCGGAAATCAGGTATGCCGCTTTCCGTGGACATGCCCGCGCCGGTCAAAAACACAATCCGCTGCGCTTCGGCGAAATATTTACCGAGCCGGGCTTGATCGGTGGAATTCCGGCCGCTCTTCATCGTCATTTTTTCCAGGAACGGTATCGCTTAAAAAGTTCCGCCTTCCATGGCGGTTCGTTACTTTTGCGGCTGGTCGTTGCCAACAGTTGGGCGAAAATGGCGATACCACATGACGGCTTCGCCCTTGACATTGTTGTCATCCGTAATGAAACACCACGGATCGGGGCCTTTTGTCGGCGCCAGCGCAAATCCCTCGAGATTGCCGGTGCGCGGCCCGACGTATTCGCTCAGCTGCCGCAGGCGCCGTTCAGCTCCCTCCGGTTCCGAACGCAGTTCAACCACCTCGAGGTAGTTGCTGCCGATGTTGTGCCATACATAAAGATTGCCGGTCGAACGGTCGAATTCCAATCCGGCGGTTTCCGTCCGGCCGGTTTTGTAGCGGCCAATGTACCCAAAAGTGTTCGTGCTGGGGTTCAGGTCAAAAACATGAATATAGCCGCCAGTCTGGTATCCAACGAACATTAAGCCGCCCATGCCGTTCGTGCTGGCATAGCGGCAACCGTTTGTATCTTGAAATCCCTGCTGGCGGAGCCATTCGTCCGGCACGAAGGTAAGGCCTTCCGGTCCCATCCCGTTAATTTCGGGACATTGCCCCCGGATGTCCCAGTTCCGGTTCTCTTTGACCACCCCGTACTGCGAGACATCATACTCCCGAATCCATCCGTTTTCGTCCATCAGGTAGACAAGCGGCCGGTTGAAGTCCGCCTGACAGATACTTTCGAGGTCGCCGCGGGGCGATAGAGGCTTCCATTTGGCTTGCGCGCCGGCCGCATTCGTGGCCACCATGAAACTACCGTTCCCATTCTCGACCAAAGCGTAGAAATAGCCGAAGTTGCAAGCGAGCCAAAGCGTGCGGGTAACCGGATTCCAGGCAGCTCCGCTCCAGTTGTTGGTGTTCAGGCCGATATCTACAGTGGTCAAGTTGACGGCTTGCGTGTTCGCCTCCGCCGGCCAAGGGCTGGCGGCCACGGATGCGAGGGACGTCAGTATCCAGGCACACACGATCAACATGCCTTTCGCCTTTTGCGCCCGTTGCCGATGCCTTGCCTGGTGGGGGCCGGCGGATCCGGTAGCTTGCGGCTGACTGATTGTTTTATCGCCAACATCATCCGGGATCGTGGGCATGAATCTCATAAAGCTAAACCTTTATATTACGTTGAACTTTGGGAACAGTTATACATGCTGAGAATTACACATTCGATAGACCCGGAAACAAGGCGCTTGCCGCAGAACTAATTCATTTTCAGTTCGGCTACCACCGGCCGGTGATCGGAGGCGTTGCTGTCCGGAACAACGTGGCATTCGTTAATCTCGAACGCTTGCTTGGGGTAAAAACAGATGTAGTCGATCAAGCGCTGCGGTTGATCGGCCGGGAAGCTCAATTCCGGATTCCGGTCGTTGCAAACGGTCCATTCCTGGCGTACGGCAGCCAGGCACGGCGAATCTGGGTTTGCGTTGAAATCGCCAACCAGAATCGCGGGTGTATAAGCGTTGTTTTTGACCGTTTCGGTAATTAACCGGATGGCCTCCACCCGGTGCTTTTCGTCGTCCGGGAATTCGCCTTCGTACGACAAATGGGTGACGATAAAATAATAGGGCCGGGACGCTGCGACTTTAACAATCAGCGCCATGCGCTTTTCGCGTTTTTCCGGCACCGGCAGGCTGACTTCTTGCACCAATGTCAGCTTGTGGCGCGCAAATGCGGCAACCCCGAATTCGTATTGGCCCTCATCCCAGCGCGGATATGAAATGGTCACGCCGAAAAAATAATTCATTTTCAGAAAAGCGCTCAATTCGGCGGGAACATTTACACCCTTGGCGTAGGGATGATTGATCGCCACCTCCTCCAGCCCGATGATGTCGGCATTGGCCGCGGCGATAACTTTACCCGTTCGCAGCCAGTCGCCTTTCTTAAGGCTCAAATCCATGCCGTTGGTGCACCGCGTGTTGTAGGTCATTACTTTAATCATGAAGAACTCCATTACGATAGTTTCAGGGCGCCGCGGTTTTCTGCGGAGCCTTGGCAGCCGGCGATTCGCTCAGGACCGAAACATCCTTGACGCGGATGGTTTGTCCGCACTTTTTGTAATCCGTGATGTAGAGCGGGTGCGCCGGCGCGGAAAAGCCGAGGCCGATGAGCTTGAGCGGCGGGTTCATCGTGCCGCCCCAAAGGTGCATGAACCCGCCCGTGGACAGTTCCGGGATCGGGGACTTGCCGGTGACCGGCTGGGAAAGGAAACACCAGCCGTCAAAGTCGATCGCGCCCCGGCCCACGTAGTCACTTACCATGCTGCTGCATGACGCAAATTTGTTGCCGTTTGTGTTCTCGATGATCCAAAATATATTTCCCCAACCGGAGTTGCCCTTGACCCACAAGCCCACCGTGTGCGCGTTGATATCCAACGGGATCGGCGTTTTGAGGCGGATAACGGCATATTCGTTCATCAACTTGTGATGCGCTTCATTGGAATCGATCGTTATTTCCAGACATTTGCCTTTATCGGGATCCATGACTTCCTTGACATCGGCTTTGGCAAGCGTCCGGTGATCAGTGCCGATACCACCTTTTGGCGTATTTGTACTGGCGGTTTCGAAATGCTTGTTGATCTCTTTTTCGAGCTGCCACTTCTCAAGCGAATCAACGGCATCAACAACCTTGAATCCCGGCAGGACCGGGTCATTCGGGTATGTGCGGCGCCCGCAGGAAATTGACTTCACCTTGGCATCCGTAATAATATATTGCGCTGCAGTGGAAGCCGTGATGTTCATTCTGTTGAACCAGAGTGACGGGCTTGACCAGAGAGACGGTTTTCTGGTCTTGCCGTAAAGATTGACCTGTTCAATCCTGGTTGAAGCGAGCTTAAGGGAAAGGTCGGCTGTGCCGCGGCTGGTCCAGAAGGCATAGATGGTCTTGCCGTCATATTGTCGTTCGAATTCGGCGGCATAGACCGTCAATGAACCCGTGGGAACAAAACGGATGAATTTGACGCAGTCGAGGATCTTGGTCAGCGTGGCGGTCGCTGCAAAGGCGCGTTCGGGATAACAATACGGCGCACGGTTGGGGCCACCGCAGTAGTACGTGCCATCGTAAATGTTACCAACCCCGCCTCCACCGTAGCCTGCTCCGCTGATATCCTCGAACCCGAACGCATGTTGAACCAGCATATCGCGCACCATCCATTCCGCATAGTTGATCTGGCCGATCGTATCCGGCTTGCGCGAAATATTTTCGGGACAGCAGGTGACTTTGTAGTCATACCCCAGGGCCTTGGCCGTATCGATTAGCTGCCGCGACCACATCATGGTGAACGGGATATTCGGTTTTTCCGGGTGCGCCGTGCGCTGAATCGCCTCGGTGCCGATGTGGGTGAAATATTCCTTCGGCGGCTTGTGCCTCAAGATTTCCGCGATGAGTTCGCTGCAGGTCAGCGAATTGCCGAAAAGCACCTTGAGCTGCGGAAAGTCCTTCCGCACAACCCGGTTGACCTGTTCGACAAATGCCCAGCGTTCATCAACGATTTTCTGGCGGGCTGCATCGTATACCGGCGCTTTCTGGCCAATCAGTTCCGGCGCTTGCGCATAGGCGCCCATCGGCTCGTAGCTTTCCCAGAAGACCACGACCTGATTGGCATGCGGCCACTTCGCCAGCTTCTCGGCGATCAGTTGTTTGAGTTCCTCGTCCGTTTTGGTGACCTTGGCTCCGCTGAACACGAGTAGTTCTGTAAGTTTCCATTTTTCACAGTCTTTTTCCGTTAAATTCCGGTTATCACTCCAATGCAGCGCCCGGCGTACACCGGCTTTCTTCAGGCACAAGCCGACGACCTCCGGGCGGCCGTCCGTATAATGAGCGCCACTCCAGGCCCAACCCGTGTAAGGGGACTCATAGCCCGCCCGCCGCGTGTCCGGACCAAGCAGGACGTAGCTGGCCGTGTGCTCGGTAATCAGGCGATGGTTAGTCTTATCCTCAAGCCGGAATGTGATTTCATACCAGCCGAGGTCGTCCTGCTGGAGATCGATGGTCTTTTCCACGGCTTGATCCGTGGTAAATGCGCCGCCCCCCGCCGCTTTGCCATCCGCATCCTTGATTTGCCACGACAGCGTGTAGGCCCCCGGAATGACCGGCGTAACGGCGACCTTCATTTCGGGCTTCTCATCATCGTTGAACTTGTTCTGGGAAAAACTCGTCTCCATGAACCTGACGTCCGCCGGAGCTTTTTCAAGCGTGACACCGAAAACGTGCACGGAACTTTGCTTCGCCGAGTCGGGATAAGGGCGCGGGTCGCCCATCGGCCGGCGTCTCTTGAACGTTTCGCCGGTTATTTCAAAATCAAGGTAATACATCGGAAACGCGCCGCGCCCCCATTTGCCATAAGGATCGGTGATCAGGTCGATAACTTTTCCAAGGTCAAACCGCGCCTCCACCCGCCAGAGCGGGAGCGTCTTGCCGTTGACCACAACCGTGCCGACCTGTTGCGCATTGGGGCCCGGAACGGCGCAGACCGTGTCCGCGATGGCGGAGTATGCGCGCCCGCCATTTTGGCCTGTTGGCACAAAACGGGTCAAACGCACGTTGACGGTCGGAGTCTTCGCCGGGTCTTCCTCAACGGCACAGAGCAGCCAGGCATGCGAATACTGCTTCATCGGAATCGTGAAAAGATAGGAGTCTTTCGGATTGTCAAACGCGTTGCGGCCGGTATAACCGCTGTCGCCATACCCTCCGGGATAGAGCGCATATTGCGAGGTCGTTACCCCGACATCCAAATTCGCCAGCGTCGGCGTGATGAACGGTATGGAATTGTCCTTCAGCGTAACCGCGGCGTTGGTCATCGCACCCGGATTGTTTTTGAAGGTTATGTCCAGCGGCAGAAATCTCGGATTGTCCGGCATTGCGCGGAAAACGAAATCCTTTTCAGCAAGCGGCGAGTCAACCTGGACAATACGGCCACGTTTGCCCGCGGGCATAAAGCCGGCATAGTTGCCGTTGATGCGGCATTCCACGCCGGTACTTATCTGGGTTAATTCCAGCAGATATTCCTTGCCGTAAATCTCCGGCAGATTGTCCCACTCATTGGTATATTTTTGGCGGATTTCCTTGCGGAAAATGGTCACGTTCGGGCGGACAAAATCCACGATCCCCAGTCCTTTGAATTCAAAACCCGCCTGTTTCGTCAGATATTTCTTGCCGCTGTTGCTGTCGATAATCAGCGCGGTATCCGCCGGCTGGACCACAATGCTGTTGGAGGAAGCATTGGCCCATTTCAAGCTTAACGTAATGGGATCCCGGCCAGCCTTGAACTTGACGGAGGCCATCGCGGCGTCGGCGGGCACCTCTACCACGGCGGCGAAAAGCCCCGCGGCGCACAGTGAAAACAACAGGACGGCCAAACAATACATTTCAATTTTTTTCATTTTTTTCTTTATGGCTGAGTTGACTTTGCCGGTTTGATCATGGGGTTGTCGGCTCCGGAAATTGATAGAAATACACGTCATCTATCATGACTTCGCCGCTGTCATGCACAAGCAACAAGGCGAAAAGTTCGTTGGCGTCCGGTCTTTCACAAGTTAATTCGAAATCCTTCCATTCTGTTGAATCGATATTAACCGTGCCGTCCTTCAATGCGGAGGACGAGATATTCCCGACCTCCAGCAGTAATTCCGATCGCCCGGCGAACCGGGATGCAGGCGGCGTGCCCCGACGAGTCTCACCTCAGATCGGTTGGTTTTCTTTACGCTTGATTTGCATTGTTCAGGGAGCCAGTGCTTTCTTTGCCTTGAGCGCGGGCAGCGGTTCGCTGATGACGGAAACATCCTTGACACGGATGGTCTGGTCGCAGGTTTTATAGTCCGTGATATAAAGCGGATGCGCCGGGGCGCAGAAGACAATCCCCGTGAGTTTCACCGGCTGTTTTGGCGAACGATTTCCGCTCCATATATTCTTTATGTCGCCGGTGGAAAGCTCGCGGATCGGCGATTTGTCCGTCACCGGCATGGAAAGGAAAGCCCAGCCGTCGAAGTCGATGGAGATCCGGCCTTCGAAATCCATGACGTTGCCATACTGGCCGAGGCTGCTGGAAACCAGCTTGGTGCCGGAGGCATCCTCCAATTCCCAGAATATCTGTCCCCATCCGGAATTGCCTTTGACCCACAGCCCGACCGAGTTGATCTCCCCTTCAATCGGAATCGGCTTTTTGAGCTTGATCACGGCATATTCGGACATGAGCTTGTGGAGCTTGGCGTTCGAGGCTATTGATATTTCCAGGCATTTGCCTTTTTCCGGATCGTCGACTTCCTTGACCTGCGCTTTGCCGGGAGTGCGGTAGATGTCGTGGGTGTATTTGAATGCAGCCGGATCGTCGACCAGCTTGTTCGGCTCTTTTTCAAGCTCCCATTTGTCAAGCGAATCGACGGCATCGACGACCTTGAAGCCCGGCAGCGGCACGGACCATTCATCCTGATACGTGCGTGCGCCGCAGGCAATCGCTTTAATTTTGGCGTCCGTAATAATATATTGTGCCGCAGTTGACGCCGTGATCGTCATCTTTTTGAACCAAAGCCACGGCTTGGTGATCTTGCCGTAAAGATTGACGAGCTCCAGGTCGTTCGAACCGAGCTTCAGGGCAAGCTCGGCCGTGCCGCGGCTGGTCCAGAAAACATAGATCGTCTTGCCGTCGTACTTTCTTTCGAATTCGGCGGCATAGACCGTTTCCGAGCCGGTGGGAACCAGGCGAACGAACTTAACGCAGTCGAGGATTTTGGTCAATGTGGCGGTCGCCGCAAAAGCCCGCGCCGGATAAAAATACGGGCCGCGATTGGGGCCTGAGCCATAGAACGACCCGTCATAGCAGTTGCCGTGTCCGCCGCCGCCCGCGCCGGCCCCGCCGATATCCTCGAAGCCGAAGGCATACTGAACCAGCATATCGCGTACCATCCATTCGGCATAGTTGACCTCGCCGATCGTATCCGGCTTGCGCGAAATGTTTTCGGGGCAGCAGGTGACTTTGTAGTCATAGCCCAGGGCCTTGGCCGTATCGATGAGCTGCCTTGACCACATCATGGTGAAGGTTACATTCGGCTTTTCCGGATGGGCGGTGCGTTGAATAGCCTCTGTGCCGATGTGGGTAAAATTGTCTTGCGGCGGCTTGTTTCTCAGCACTTCGGCAACGAGTTCGCCGCAGGCCAGCGAATTGCCGAAAATGACCTTAAGCTGCGGAAAGTCCTTGCGCACAACCCGGTTGACTTGTTCTACAATCGCCCGGCGTTCGGCGGCGCGTTTTTTGCGCGCTTCGTTGTATTCGGGCGGTTTTTTGCCGATCAGCTCCGGCGCCTGGGCATACGGTCCAAAGGGGTCGGAAGTTTCCCAGAAAACCACGACCAGGCTTGCGTGCGGCCATTTGGCCAGCTTTTCGGCAATTTCTTTTTTAACCTGCTCATCCGGCTTCAACGGGAATTGGGTGTGGACACTGGCAATCAGTTCGGTGATTTTGTATTTTTCCCAGTCTTTCTCGGTTGATTTCTTGTTGCCGGCCATTCCCAGTGCCCGGCGAATACCGGCTTTCCTCACGCGCAGCCCGAAGACTTCCGGACGGTTGTCGCTGTAATGGGCGCCGTTCCAGGCCCAGCCCATATAGGGGGACTCGTAGCCTGCCTGGCGGGTATCGGGGCCAAGCAGCGCGTAGGCAGCGGTGTGCTCGGTAATCAGGCGGCGGTTGCCCTTGTCATAAAGACGGAATACGATTTCATACCAACCGAGGTCGCCCTGCTGGAGATCGATGGTTTTTTCCACGGCTTGATCGGTCGTAAATTCGCCGCT
>CAZTWL010000005.1:87548-154391 GCA_964617825.1 uncultured Verrucomicrobiota bacterium | reverse complement strand
GCCCACCATGATCTTGGCTTCCTTGTTGTCGGTGGTCAGGATAATCGGCGTGGAGAGGATCTTGGCTTCCGAGGATGCCGCGAGCATATTGATAACGGCATCGATGTTATAATCGAAGAAGGTCAGATAATAACTCAGTCCCGATCCGGCGCCGGCCGGCAGGTCCGAAATCGCATTGATGGACGAACCATCCTTAAGCGTTGCATCCGTGCCGGCGCGGTTGGCGCCGCCAAAACCGAGGAATGCGTTCCGGCCGCCGCTCTGCGTCTTGTTATAGGCAATCATCGAACGCTGGAGCCAGTCGATGCCAACCTTGATCGAATCGGTCAGCCCAATTTCGACGATGACCACCTCGATCAACACCTGCGACAGCATGATATCGACCTGCCGCAGGACATCCTCAATGACCATCATGTCCGACCGGTTGGCCAAGACCAGAAGTGAATTGATGCGGGTATCGGCAATGATTTTAACATCCGAAGACAGTTTGCCCGAAAGCTGGATTTCCCCTGAATTTTCCGAGGCGGTGCTTTTTTTGCCGGTATCCGACAGGGACAATGTCGAGGGCGTCAGGCCGAAAGACGATGAAGAAGACTTCGCCTTGGAAGAGGCGTCCTGAGCCGGATTCGCCGGTGCGGTCGCCGTTTTGGAGGCCGACCCGCCGAGGAGATTATTCAGCACCGAGACCACATCCTTGGAATCGGCATATTCAAGGGGAAACACCTTAATGCTGACTTCCGGCTCCACCTTCCGGTCCAGGGCGGCAATGATGTTGGTAAAAAACGACAGCTGCTCGGGCCGCGTAATGACAATCAGCGAGTTGATCCGGTCGTCCGCCACCATCTTAACCTTGCTCTGGATCAGGCCCCGGTCTAGGGCCGGCTGGCTGGCGGATACGACCGTCGTCTGAGGCGCGGACGCCTGACCGGGCTGGAGAGGCTGAAAGGGCTGCATCGGCATGCGCGAGGTAAGCTGCTGCCGGACAACTCTGCTTTTGGATTCCTTGGCCTGGACATCGGCAATGATGGACTCGATTTTGCTTTGGATTTCCGAAGCCTTGGCATAGGCAATCTGGAAAATGCGCAATTCCTCGCGAGATTCCAGCGGCTGGTCAATGATCGCAAGAATTTCCATGATGCGCTTCAGATTCAACGCCGTCTCCGTGATCAGCAGGCAATTGACTCTTTCCAGCGGCATGACCTTGCCGTAGGTATGGAGCAGATTCTGAATCGTGGCCTGGGCCTCCGCAATCTCGAGGTGCTTGAGTTCGACAATCCGGCTCACCAGACGGTCGGTATCTGCGATATCCTTGTCCAGCTGGCCGGTGCCGGTGACCATACCCTGCTGGCGCGCGGAAGCGATCTGCACGACTTTCAGAAATTTATCGCCCATCGGCACCAAGGCAATGCCGTTCATGGCCAGCACGCCTTCGATGGCCAGCAAGGCTTCGCGCTTGGGCAAACGCTTGGGACACTTCAGCGTGATTTTAACGGCGGGCACATCCGGAGCGCGCATGAGCGCCAAGCCGGTCCACATGGCATACTGGCCCAGGACTTCCTCGACATCGATGTTCTCGTACTTAAGCCCCACCAATGAATCCATTGACGGCGACTCGGGCACATTCGGCAACAACGCCATCTGATTCGTGCTTGAGGACTCGACTTCTTCTTCCTCTTCCGCATCCGCATCCGTATCTTCGGCAACAGCATTCTTGGACACCGCCAGCGGAATCGAACCGGTGGTGACGGGAATAAAGCCCTTGAACGGGTTCACACCCGACGCAGAGACCGTGCCGGTTCCGGAAGAAGGAAACGCCTTGAACGGATTAGGCCCCGCCGCAACCGCGCCATTGGTCATCGGCGTAAAACCCGTAAACGGGCTGGAAACATGCACCGCAGGCGCGCCAGTGGTTGCAGGCGTAAACTCCCGGAACCGGGTCCGACCCTCGGCGGCAACCGTGCCGGTGGCGGCGGGCACAACCGCGGACGCAGGATTGTTAGAAACAACCGTCTGACCGCAAGCCGCATCCGGCCACAGCCCCCCGACCAGCCCCATTGTCAGAATCCAAATGTACAGATGGCGCATTAGAAATTCACTTTGCAAGTCATTCCACCAAAAAAGCACCTCAGCCAAGGTCGCTAATTTCTCACATATCAGGCGAAATAGCAAGCGGCGATCCCGGTTGTGAGCCCGGTTTTGGTCGGACTGGCGCATTGGTCGGCATTGTGGCCGGCATGCCGCCTTCCCGGGTATATATGCACATCAGGGTGAAGTTGCCTTTGAGCCTTCCCTTGCCGCCAGCCACCAGCGAGATACTCAGCTCTTCCATATCCATGGTCACGTTTTCCTGTTCCAGCGCATACAGAAAATGCACCATGCCGCTCAAATCCCCCTCCCAGGTGCAATCGACGGGCATTTCGTAGAAGTCACCCTGCCTTTTTTCCTTTTGCGGCTTGCGCTGGACCAGGGTAACATTGTTGTCCTTGGCTACCCGTTCCAGGATTTTCAGGTAGTCAGCAGTGACATCTATGGCCGCCGGGTAACGCGACAGCCGCGTATGGATATCCGCCAGCCGCTTGTCCCACTGCTCCCTGGCGCCGACCAACCGTTTCAATACTTCCATCCGCTGGACCTGGGCGTTCCGGGTCTCGATCCGTTCCTGCCAGACCTTGATTTTCGGCGCGATCACCAGGAAAGTCAGGCCAAACAGCAAAATCGCGCCCGTGGCAATACCGAGCCCCATTTCCCGGGAAGACAAATTCATGGCTTGTCCTCCTTCAATTGGACATTAAGCTGAAAGGTTTGCACGGTAAGATCCTTGCGTTTGCTGGGCTGCGTGCTGCCCATCTCGATGCTTGTAAACAAAGGCGATTTATCCAGCGATTTCTTAAAATCGTAAATCGGCTCCACGGAGCGCGCCTCGCCGCGGAGCACAATATTCTTGCCTTTCTTGAACTGGAAGGAGGTGAGATCAACGTCCTGGGGCAATACGGCGCTGATTTCGCGCAGACATTCCAGCGCCGAACGCTGGCGATCGAGATACGTCTCGAACGAATGAATCTGGCGTTGCAAGTTGCGGACTGCATCGGCCGGTTTCTGCAGTTCAGCCAAACGCGCCTCGATCCGGCTCAATTGCATCCGATTCCATTGAAACCCGATGAAAAAGCCGATGACCCCCACCAGCCAGATACCGAGCGCCACACCCGCGGCCAGGAATAGGCGCGTCCGAAAACGGCGTGAAGTTGCCGTCGCGCGCCATTCGGCCGGCACCAGGTCAAGCACGGCCTTCAGGCCCTGGACGCGCATATGCGCCGCAAAGGGCGGGACAAGCATGCGCCGCGCCAAACCTTCGCTCAAGGGCGGCAGGTCCGCCAGCGCCTGCAGGCGCACCGCAACCCCCAAATCCTGTTGGAGGCGCGCGACAATCGCCGTCATATCCAAGTCGCGGCACCAGCAATCCAAACCACCCACAGGCACCACGCCATGTTCCAAATCCAGCGACACAATCAAGGAGCCCATGTCGCCGGCCAGCTCTTCGGCATACTCCTGCGGCGTCAAACCTTCCATGGGACTGACGGCTTTAACCGCTTGCGGCAGGCCATCCTGCACCACGATCCAGACGCCGCCGGAAGGTTCCAGCAACAGCAAGAGATGCCGGCCCTGAGGCGGGATGGCGCCGTGATCGGCCAGCAGGCGCCACCACCCCATGATCTCGGCATCCACGCGCCGAATGGTGACACCAACCGCACGGAACAATTCGCCCAACGATTCAACCTGTTCCTTGGGCACGGCGGCAATCAACACGCGGCACGTCGTCTCCGTTGCGCTGAGGACCTCGTAAGACACCGCCATGCGATCCTCGGGAAAAGGGGAAAACTGGTCCACCTGCAGCTTGATCATGTCGGCCATCTCGACGGGATCGGTAGTGGGCAGTTCCACGACGCGCATCAACATCTGGCCGGGCGCCAGGCCAATGGTTACCGGGCCGGCAAGGTCGGCAAATTGCCGGCGGATGGTCTCCGCGCGTTGCACAGGATCAGTTGCGACCGCCGCATCGCCTTCCAGTTGGACACTCCGGGCGGCAAGGACCTCAATGCCCTTCTTGGCCAAGCCCAAGGTGGTCCATTCAAGCCACGTATCGCGCACGCGCAAACCAGTTATGAAATTTCTAGCCATCTGGATGAAAATGGTAAATGGTTAATCGCCAACAATCAGAATAACCCAAAACAACGGTCGACGTTTATCGGTTGAGGAGAAACGTCATGCGCCGGTTGCGTTACTCCAAGAGCAATTCACCAATAAACTTAGACGATTCCAGGTTAATCATCAACTATTAACCATAGGACTCTGCCGCTCGCCTTAAACAGGCCGTCATCGGCGATTTAGCCTGCATTGACACCTCCGGCAAGGATTTGGAATCGACCATGATCAATCCGCGCCTATGCACCGGGGCAGTGCTGTCAATGGCTGATCAGGTTTTCCTGGAAGGCATCGCCTTCAATCCAGCGCAGAATCGTCAGATTCTTGTTTTCCCATTGGACCACGCAGGCCACGGCATGTTCGACATCCCCCACCTTACCGCGCGCTACAATGGAAAAGCGGCCCGTGGGTTTAAATGAAATGCGCTCGTAAGCCGCCTGCGGCAGACCCGGAACCCGACCGCGAAGCTCAGCTTCGTCCTTGAACGGCAGATCGTCATCGGTGCCATCCTTGAGATCCGGGCCCTGGCGCTGGGCAATAATCTCATCCGCCAGAGCCGCATCGATGTTGAGAAAGCCCATCATCGTGTTGCGATCCACAGCATTAATATTGATTCGCTTGTCGGTCGCATAGGTCGTCAGAAACCCCGAGAGTGCCTGATAAACAGTAAGCTCCGAATCGGGAAGTTTTTCATCGAACCCCTTGATGAGCGCCAGTTCATCCACAGTATCAATGGCGGCATTCTTGGACTGGTAGGGCGGATCCAGAGTCTCATAATATTCGGACTCGACGCCGCTCAGATGGGTCAATTCGTCCTGGTCCACCCAGTCAAGCAGGCAGTCAATCAGGGCGTCGCGATTTTCAAAGGGGACCCCGGCGGCTTCAAAGAGCGGCTCCCAGTTGGCAATCGTATTGGCCGTGCTGCCCGAGCGCACATCGTCCTTATCGATAAGATCCGACAAGCTGATGCGCGCATTTTCGGGGCGGATGGTGACCGAGACCGTGCCGTCGCCCAGTTCGCGCGTCACTTCGGCAACGCCGCCTCGATTAAGTGAAATGGCGGCGCCGCGCACTTTTTCGTCCGATCCCTTGGATAGATAGACGGAAATGTCCGGGCTATTAATGTCGGGATCTGCCGTTTCGAAGAGCATCATGCGGGCAAGTTCGATTCCCGCCTTGGCCAGGTATTCGGCCTTGAGCTTTTTGCGCCAACTGGACGTAATCCGCGCCTCGACATGCATATCGAAGGCAAAGGCCAGCACAAACATCGAGAGCAGGCCAATGACCCAGAGCACAATAATGAGCGCCGAGCCGGAGGATGGAGGACGGGGGACAGACGACGGACGACGGACGAAAGACAGAGAAAGACGAAGGACGGAGGCCAGATGGCAGATGGCCAACATCGAAGGATGGGCGGCAGTTCCTGTCGCAGTTTGTCCGTCTTCCGTCGTCTGATTGTTGTTGTCTGCTTTCATGGTTTCTTCTGAGCGCCACTCCACGACCAGGGGCCGAGTGGAATTTCGATGGCACGCCGGATTTCAACAGGCGGCTCTTCTTTATCGAGCGGCTCCATATAAAGCGTGATTTCCACGGCAAGCGGGAGTCGATTTGTGGCCTGATCGGTGGCGTCATCTTCCCATTGATCCTGCCAATCCCATTTATCGTCCTTAATTTCCTTGGCCACACGGCAATTCAAGCCGACGACTTTGCCGGACACGAAATGAGGCTCAATTTCCATGGGATCGAAATTGATCGAGTTGGCGTAGGGACGCCAGGCCCGCACGCCCACCGCCGGGCCATCGTCGCCATTATCTTCGATCGCGAGCCGCACCCGATGCAGACCTTTGTAGAGCGGATCGTTCAACTTCAGCAATGCCGTCCCGGTTTTAACCCAGCTGATAACGTCGCGGGCGTTCTCGCCTTGCCCATTATCTTCCAGCCAAAACCCGTAACCGCCCCCCGAGGTCGTTGTGGCCGATACCGAATTGGAAGCGCCGGCCACGGTCCCGGTCGTAACGCCGGCAGCATTGGTAGCGGATGCCTGTCCGCCAGCAGGCGGATAAAAAGTCGAGCGCAGGCCACAGAAAATCTGCTGCATCACATATTCGCCGTGATCGAGGTCATCCGCCATGGCCGTGCCCCGCTGCCATGCCTTGGAAACGCTGTAGAACGTTGCAAACGTCATGGCCATGGCCATGCTCATAAGCGCCACGGCCACAAGCACCTCGATCAAAGTGAAACCAGCGGCCCGAAGGCCGCCGACTGTAGGCTGTAGGCTGTAGGCTGTAGGCCGAAGCAGACCGTGGGCCGTAGACCGTGGACTGTGGACGAAAGCAAACCGTTGGCTACAGGCTGTAGACTGAAAACGACAGATCAAAGACCGAATGCCACCGACTGTTTTTTGTTGGGAAGTCATAAACGAACCGTTCCAATTACTCCGGAAAACATTATGGGCCTTCAGTCTACAGCCTACGGTCTACAGCCTTCTTTCCACTTCCCATACCGCTATTCTTCATTCGGAAAATACAAATAGCTGACGACCTCTTCCGCGGAGGCGTTGTCGGATTCCGACCAAGCGATGCGGGTCTTCACCATGTAAAGCTTCGATTCGCCGCTCACCGCTTCCAATTCGCGCGAAAAGGTATAGCCCGGAACCAATTCTTCGCCCTGCACAGCGCAAGCCGACGCCGTGTTGGTGGGCTGGAGCGGGAACTCGGCCTCGCCTTGGTCGAGCACAGCCCGGGCGGTCTGGTAATTGCGCGAAGCGCGGATCACGGCCAGGCAACGCGCCGTAGCCTCGACAATCACAAAAACCCCGATACTCAGAATGGCCAGGGCCACCACGGCTTCGACCAGGGTGAAGCCAAGGGCGGCCCTTGGCTGAATTGCGGATTGCGGATTGCGGATTGCGGATTTCATTCTGTTTCAGAGTCCGTCCTCCGACGTCTGGCGTCCGGCGTCAGGTTTTATTGCGACCCAAACACTTTCGATTTCACGCTACCCAGGGCATCCACCTTCAGAATCACATAGTTGCCGTTGGCATCGGCAATCGTAATCGCAAATGGAATACAGATTCCGCTGCGCAGGAAGGGCACACTGCAGACACCCTCCGTAACCGCGTCGGCGGCGCCCTCGAGCGTCATCTCCTGCAGGCGGACGCCGCTGACAGAGCGGGAAAAACTCGGCAGGCTCGTATTGCTGGAGACCAGGTCAACCTGGCCATTGGCCAAGTTGAAGGTCAAAACCATATCGCTCTGCTTCAGTACGGCCATGCTCCGGGCATAGCGCGCAACGGTTGCAAGCGTCCGCGCGGCGGAATTCAAGCGCTGCCCGCGGATGGATTGCACAAAGGACGGCATGGCAATCACCATGACAATTCCCATGATCACGACGACCAGGAGAACCTCGACAAGCGTAAAAGCGCGGGAAAAGGCCGAAGGCCGAAGGCAGGAAGCAGGACGACTATGGCATGCTTTGCTCACTTTACCTTTCGCATCATCCCGAGACGCCTACCGCCAAAACGCAATCCGCCTGCAGCGGATCTTTTCTGCATTCGTCATTCTGCATTTCAATTGGTGATGTCGTCGCCGCCGCCATCCGTGCCGTCGGCTCCATAGGACTTAATCTCATACCCGTTATCCTTGACCGTATAGACAAACTCATGACCCCAGGGATCGATCGGGATTTCCAACTTCTTCAGGTATGGTCCGCGCCAATTCTGTTCACTTCCCTTGGTAAGCAGGGATTGCAGGCTCGCCGGAAAATTGCCGTTATCGGTTTCATACAAGTCCAGGGCCAGCCCGATGCTGGCAATTCCGCTCTTGGCGGCCGACTCTTTCGACTGGCCCACACGCCCCGAGATACGCGGCAACACCACGGCCGCCAGAATGCCGATGATGACCACCACGAGCATAACTTCAATCAGCGTAAAGCCTCCCCGGCCACGCAATTCAGGTTGACGAGTGTCGGACAGCATATAATTCCTTTCTTTAAAAAATTTCGATACATCCCGATATGACATGGCGTTCCCCAACCTCGGCCCGGTCCCAGAACCAAGACGGCACTCACAACCCGCCGGGCTGCCATCTTTTGTCCAACTTCCGCGCTTTACGCATTCAATCCGCTGGTCACGTCGAAAACGGCAAGCAGAATACTGATGGCCACAAACCCGACCATGATCGCGATAAAAACAATCATAATCGGTTCCAGAACGGTGGTGAAAATCTTGACGCTGCGATCCAAGTTAGTCTCGTAGCGCCGGGCAATATGCGTAAGCGCCCCGCTCATGTCGCCGGTCTCTTCGCCGATGGCCAGCATATCGGTCAGCATGGGCGGGAAAACCTTGCCCGCCGCCAGCGGGCCCGAGATGGTTGTGCCATCGGTCACGCGTTCCCGGGCATTGCGGATTTCGGCCGACAGCACCGAATTCTGCACGGTGTGCTCGCCAATTGTCAGCGCATCCAGCACGGGGACACCGTTGGCGATCAGCATGCCCAGCGTCCGGGCAAATTGCGAAAACGCGCTGGCCGTGATTATATCGCGGATCAGGGGCACTCGGAGTTGGAGTCCGTGCCACCAGGTCCGCCCGGTTTCGGTGCGCAGGTAGCGCCGGAACATGATCACCGCCGCAACCAGGCCGAGCACGATCAGCCAGCCGTAATGAATCAAGAGCGTGCTGGTTCCGATCAGAATCCGCGTGGGCAGCGGCAAGGTGCTGCCCATTTCCTTGAAAATCAGCGTAAAGCGCGGAATCACAAAGACAATGGCAAAGATCAGAGTGCCAATGCCGACCACCATCACAATGCACGGATATACCAGCGCCATGATCACCTTTTCCTTGACCTCCTGGATGCGCTCATAATGCTTGATAATCCGTCCCATCACTTCGGCCACATTGCCGCTGGCTTCCCCGGCGCGGATCAGGCTGATGTACAAGGTCGGGAACGTTTCCTTGAACTGGGCCATGGCATCCGAGAGACTGGTCCCGCGGATGATGTCATCCCGCAGAGCGCGCACGATCAAATCGCTGTCCGTATTGGTCCGCCGGTGGGAAAGCGTGTTAAGCGCATTGCCCAATTTCATGCCGGAGGCCAGCAAGTCGCTAAGTTCGCTCGTAAAATTGAGCATTTCGCGGGCATTCATCCGCTGGCGCTGGCCGCGGCGCGCGAAGAGCGCGCGCCAGCCGGCGTTCTTGGGACGGGCTTGTTCGGCAAGCTTTTCCTCGACCTTCACCGGCATCTGCCCCAGGCGCTCGATGTGCAGGAGCGCTGCCCGGCGGTCGGTAGCTTCCAGAGAGCCTTCCACCTTCTCACCTGTTCGCGTGCGGGCGGTATAAATGTATTCGGGCATTGGCTATTCTTCCGTTCAGATCTCGTCTTCCTCGGTCACGCGCAACACTTCCTCGATCGTCGTCGTTCCGTTACGGACCTTCAGCCAGCCGTCATCCCGCAAGGTTTGCATGCCCTGCTGGAGCGCTTTCTGCTTGATCACATTGGAGGCTTCCCTGGACATGATCAGCGAACGGATTTCGTCCGTCACGAGCAGATTTTCGAAGATACCCCGCCGCCCAAGATAGCCGGCCCGCCGGCATTTCTCGCATCCCACCGCCTCATACACCGTGGCGCCAGCCAGTTCCTTGACCGAGGCAACGGATTTCAACGAGGGATTATCGGGCTTGAGCGCCCGTTTGCATTGGTCGCACAGAATGCGCACCAGGCGCTGGGCAATAATCGCCTCCACGGAAGAAGCCACGAGGAATGGTTCGACGCCCATATCGACCAACCGCGTAATGGCGCCGGCCGAATCGTTCGTATGCAGGGTGCTGAACACCAAGTGACCGGTCAGCGAGGCGCGGATGGCGATTTCCGCCGTTTCAAAATCGCGAATTTCACCCACCATGATCACGTTGGGGTCCTGGCGCAGGATATGCCGCAGCCCCATGGCAAAGGTCAGCCCGATCTCCGGGCGAACCTGAATCTGGTTGATGCCCGCCATCTCATATTCAATCGGCTCCTCGACGGTTATAATGCGCTGCTCGATGGAGTTGATCGTATGCAGACAGGCATACAGCGTGGTGGATTTACCCGAGCCGGTCGGGCCGGTTACCAGCAGAATGCCGTTGGGCTTGTGAATCAGCTTGCGGATGATCGCTTCGTCCTTGGGGTTCATGCCAATGCTGTCCAGCCCGATCAGGCCGCTTTTGCGGGTCAGCAACCGTAAACTGATGCTCTCGCCATAAACGGTCGGGATGGTGGAGACGCGGATATCGAGGTCCTCGCCATGGATGCCGAGCCCGATGCGGCCATCCTGGGGCAAACGTTTTTCGGCAATATCCATGTTGGCCATGACCTTGATGCGTGAAACGATGGCCGCCTGGAAACGCTTGAGCTGGGGGGGCATGGAAGTCTGATGCAGGACGCTATCCACGCGGTAACGAATGCGCAACTCGTCCTCCATGGGTTCGAAATGGATATCGGTGGCGCGGTCCTTGTAAGCCTCCCAGATGATCTGGTTGACGAACTTGACGATGGACGCTTCCTGGTCCAAGTCGCTCAAGTCCACCTTGGCCATGATTTCTTCCTGGGGCACCTCGATGCGGTTATCCTCGATCAAGCGCTCCATGGTATCCGCACCCACGCCGTAAAACTTGTTGATGGCCTTGGCAATATCGGACGTCAAGCTCAGGCTCAGGCGGATGCGCGTGCCTGAAACCAGGCGAAGGGCATCGGCCAGATTGGAGTTAAAAGGATCATTGGTGGCCACGCGCAGCACTGAATTTTCAAACTGCAAAGGAATGACATTATACTGAAAAACCACCTTGGCCGGCAGGCGGGCAATCACCGGGGCTTCGATTTTGACCTCGTTCAAGCGGACAAATGGATAGCCCATCGCCTTGCCAATGGCGGTGAGAAAGGCCTCCTCGGGCACATATCCGGCCTCAACCACCCGCCGGGTGATGGAGGTATTGCCCTCGATTTTCTGCTCCAGCAAGGCCTTAATTTGCTCGTCGGTGAAAAGTTCCGTGCGCTTGAGCAGGTCCGCCAACCGCGTTGTGGAAGGAATGGCCATATCTAAAACCTCGAAACCAGCGATCGGAAGTCAGCCATGCATCATATGCGTTCTTGCGGCCATGCCGCCCGGCCTCCGATTTCTTGTTTTACTCTACCCCCTGTCAGGACACCTGTCAATGGCAGTGGTCTTCGAATTCGCCAACGGCGGCTTATATCCGAATGCTCATGAAATTCCGGGGTCGAGCCCGATCATCAAAGCATCCTTTCCCGTTTTGAATTTAACATCCAAGTAATTTCATTAGCATCCCATAGGATGCTCAGGCTGTAGGCTGAAGGCTGTAGACCATAGGTAAAATCGAGGAAAAAGCGAAAACGTTTCTCAGGTTCCCATAAACTTGAGTTCCGGTTTTTGCCAATGTGTATTATTATTTCCGACCTACAGCCTACGGCCCAAATGCCCACAGTCTCGGCGTCCCTATGGGACGCCAGTGAAGTAATTTCATAAACATGTTGACATGTTTATTGCATTGTAATATGTGTATTGCAATGTAATAAAGGAGCCATGAAAAAAAGGAGCAATCGGATCAATTGTCTGGATCGCGCGTTGGACATCCTGGAAGCGTTCACCGATGCTCAGGAGCTCGGCGTAAGCGAAATTGCGCACCGGCTGAATCTGCATATCGCCACGACCTATAACCTGATCAAGACCCTGACCCTGCGCCATTATCTGCTCAATATCAACGGCCGTTATCGCCTTGGGCCAAAATTTAAAAATATGGCGACATCCCGGGATACCAATTTGCCCCTCCCCCAGCTGCTCGATCCTTTTGTCCACGAACTCAGCCAGGTGACCGGCGAAAATACCGGCGCTTCAGTCCTGGTTGGTTTTCAGGCAAAAATGATTATCGATTACCGCGGTTCCGGGACGATCACCGCCAACAGTTTCAGCCAGGCATTGCATTACCCAATGGATTTGGCCACCGGACGTGCCTTGCTGGCCTTCGGGCCGGAAATTTTGTGGGAACATTTCATCATCCGTTATCAAAAACATTACCCCGCCGATAAGACGACCAAAGACGAGTGGATCGCTATGTTTCGGACTATCCGCACCAACTTCCTGGCCGAAATCCGAAATCCCGGGAACCTGGCCACATCGGGGTTTGCCGCGCCGGTTCTGGATATAAACGGCAAGGTCCTGGCTGCCATCGGAGTTTCATGTCCCAACATTTCACTGACAGAACAGCGCATTGCTTCCATGAAGCAGGAAACGACGCGTCTGGCTCGCGAAGCCTCTTCGCTTTTTGGCGGAGGCTCATAAACTTCAACGATCAGTTGGCCCAGGAATGGAATAACAGGAGGTGTTACCATGCGCAGGTTAGCGGCAGCTCTATTGGTTATGTTCAGCGTCATCGGGCTTTGGGCGGAAACGCCCGGCGCGATCCAGAGCAAGCGCGTGGCAATGTTTTATGACGACCAGTTCCCCTGGCATCAAGGGATGGCCAAAGACCGTCTGGCGCGGGAATGGTACCAGGAAAAATTAACGAGCCTGGGCTTGCAAGTGACAACGCTGGACGCCAACGAGCTCATCGATGCGACGCTCGTTAATCGCCGCAAGTTTGACACGGTTTTTCTGCCCGGCGGCAGCACGCTGCCCCTGGGAGCCGAAACCACCTTGACCGATTTCCTGGTTGACGGCGGCAATTTAGTTGTTGGCGACCTGCTTCAAGCCGTATTTACCAAGATTACCAAGAACGGCACCAATGCATGGACCCGAGTTTATGGCCAGGACTATTATCATAAACACTCCGAGTGGCAATTGATCCGGGTTCAGAGTCTCGGCGCAAAAGGCGTACGCCGTTTGAACGTACCCTTGACACGCAGCGAGACCTTGCCGGAATCATTGCAGTCGCGTCTGCCGCAGACCCTGGGCGCGTTCAGCAACGTAAGCTATACGGTGTTGGACCGGGTGCATGCGAACATTGACATAGGCGACGGCTATCAGGAACCGCTGGTTGGGGGCAATATTCTCTGGCCCATATATCTGCGGCCGGATGGCGAGGGCGCCGATTTTGTTGGCTATCGTTACCACAACCTGATGCTTAATGGACCCACGCTGGTGGTGCTGGGGAGCTTGGGCAACAGCCTGCTGCATACCGCCTCGGCATCCAATGTCCTTTACACGGCTTTCAAGCTCGGCGAACTGCCGTTTCCGGGCGAACAAAACACCGCATATTACCAGCGACTATTCAAAATGCAGCAGGATATCAGCCGCTTAAGCGAACAGTTCATCACCGTCTCCACGGCGCTGGCGGACGCGGCCACGGTGGCCTTTTACCAGGGCAAGTCCACACGCTATGCCGAGCTCAAAGACCAGTTGGTCAGAATCGAGAACGAATTCTTTGCGCTGCTGGCCGACAAGCAGAACGTGGATGACATGCTTACAACGAACAAATCTCCCGAGCAGCAGCACACGATGCGCAAGGAACTGCTGGCCCGAATGGATGAAATGGACGGAAGGCTCCAGGCATTGGCCAAAAAAACACACCAGGAGACGTCCGCCATCAGACGGCCCGAAAGCGTGGCGGTCGAAAACAAGCAATTCGACCGTTTGCGTTTCGATGCGGGAGCGACTGCGCCGATCGGCCCCTACATGTTCCGGACCCATTTTTTCCAAGCGTTGAAAAAACTGGGCGTCAACACGGTTAACGCCGCCGATTCTCTGCCGTATTACCTGCGCGATCCGCTGATCCTGAAAAACAGCGAGGGCTTGGCGTTCTCGCCGTATTTCGGAGCTGGCAACTGGAATTACACGATCTTCGATCAGCGCAACGGCCAAATTCTGCTTAAGTATGTGGAAAAGAAGGACGAGGAAACGGAAAGCGACCCATTGGATAACGCGAGCATCATCGAGAAGATGCCTGCCTTTATCGAGCAGTGGAAATGCGTCCCGATCTATCGTTATTATTACAGCGATGCACTGGTGTCCGAAAACGGGATGAGCACGTTTTTCTGGGGCAAAAAAGCGCGGCTGGCGTACCAGGCGCACTTGACGAAAAAATATCAAAGCATCCAGAACTTGAATAAACGCTGGACATCGCAGTACGCCTCCTTTGCAGACATCCCGTTGACAACCAACCAGCCGCGGACCGAGATAGAACACGGCAATTGGGAGGATTGGGCGACATTCCGCGATGAAATTTATACCCATAAGCGGCAGGGCTACTACGAGACATCGAAGAAGCTGGCGCCGACAACGCCAGTCTCGTTTGTCATTTCCACCGCGTGCATGGGCCGACCGTTTTTCGGCGGCAACAACCTGTATCTGTATTCGAAGTACCAGGATATCACGGGTGTTGATGGGACCTTCTCGTCCGTACCGGAGGGGGAATGGGCCTGGTTCGATCTGAATCGCGGCATTCCTTTCTATACTGTCGAATGGGGGCCTTTTTATCATCCCAACCCCAATCCCAAGGGGTGGCGCAATCAGCTGACGGAAGAGATTTGGGCTTTGCTCAGCGGCGGGTCGATCGGCATTAATTGTTATGTTTGGAGCATGCCGGGATATCGCGGCAATATGGTGGACATAATGGGCCAGCCAACCTTGGCCGGCTGGCATTTAAAGAGCGTGATCGAACAGGCCAACCAGATTGACCATATCCTCCTGGACGGCCGCCGCGGAGCCGAGTGCTTATTCCTGTATTCCAACACCTGCCGGCGGCATGACCAGGTTTGGTTCGGAAGTTCGGCGACCAAACATCACGATGCGGTCAACAAGCTCTACGACATGTTCCTAAGATGGCATCGCCCGGCGCGGGTTCTGGCCGAAGAGGCGCTGGAAGATGGATATGACCTGTCATCTTGTCGGATGTTGCTGGTGCCGCAAGCCGACTATCTCAAGGACAGCACGCAGGAAAAACTGCTGGCGTATGTGCGCAGCGGCGGGAATCTGCTGGTGGAGGGCGAGAGCGGCAAATTCGACAATTACGGACACCCCAGCGGAAAACTACTCGCAGCCGGGAACATCATCTGCCGGCCGACTTCCAGCGAACTGGCGATCGTGAGCGGGGAGGAAATGCCGCTAATTTCCAGTGAAAACGAGTATCGGATCGAAGTCGGCAAGGGTTCGGACGCCAAGACACTGATCGAGTATGCGGACAAGACCGCAGCCGTGGTGTCCTGCCGGCTGGGGAAAGGACATCTAATAGTCAGCGGAATTCCCTTCGGGTTGCTGAAGATGAACGACGGCGCGCGCCAGATCATGGACGCCGTGAACTCCGAACTGGGATTGACGTCGAAATACGAGTGCAACGACCAGCGGCTTAAGTTGCGCGAATGGATCTACAAGGGCCAGACCTTTTTGATCTGCACCTATCCTTATGTGCACGATAACAAAATGAATCCCTGTTCGGTGAAAATCCAGGGCACGTACAAGGTCCAAGATTATCTGCTGGGCATGGAGGTCCCGTCCCGGACTGATGCGAAAGAAACGGTGGCGCGATTCTTGATGCCGGTCCCCGGGGTGCGTGTGTTCCGTCTGGATCCTTTGAGCGCGGAACAACTGGCGCAACTCAAGCCGGAGCGGAAACTTGACGATCAGCCTGCGGAGCCGCCTTCCGATTCGCAATCTGCCCAAACACGCCTGCCTTATGCCGGCATGGTTTACGAAGGGCGTCCGCTTGAAATAGAGGGGTACACCATAGAGGTAATCGTCATCCGCGACGGCGAAGCGGATATCGTGATCGGCGCCGGCGGCGATACCGTGCGCCGTCGAATTTACACCGGTTTAACTTGGCAAACGACGGTTGGCGGCAAAACATTGTCGTTTGTCTGCAAGGAAATCCGGGCCACATTGCCGGTCGGCGCCATGCTCGATATGCGCGCGTCAGGCGATGCGCGCCTGGAGTCGGCATGCTCGTTCAAGCAGACCGGCGACGGCCAGACCGGCGACCGGCTGATGATCCAGAACGGAATAATCGGGATCGAGGTGGATTTGAGCCGCGGGGGCCGGGTACCCACCTTTGTCTTGAACCGGGACGGAATTAATCAAGTCGCGATTGACCAGGGTACCAAGGTCGGAATCACCGAGCGGATTAACGGCGGATTTCCCTCATTGCCCTGTAGATTTGAAGTGGTGTCCAATACCGCCGATACCGTGGTGATCCAGCTTGCATCGCAGGAAAAGGTCAAAGACCTATCGCTCCGCAAGCGCATCGCAATCAAACGCGATGAGGCTGCCTGGTCACAGCTGGTGGAAGCCACGTATGTGGGGAAGACGGAAGCTCCGGTAGAATTGCGGGTGCATCCCCAGTTGTCCGTGGGCGGTTCATCCGATTATGCCGATTCGTTTTATGTGTCAGTTTCGGGCGCGGTAAGAGCCGTGTGCAACACGAAGAGCGTTTCCGTTGTTCCCTCCGAGGGCTGGGCGGGGATTGTAGACCGGAGCCGGTCACTGGCTTACATTCAGCAATTTCCAAAAAACGAAGTTTCCAGCGCCTTAATGTGGACGGGCATGAATTGCAGCGCCATGGAACTGTTCCAGACGACTTCCATGGTAAAACCTGGCCAGAAGCTGACCCTCTCCACGCGTTTCATGCTCATCCCAGGCGTCTCCGCCCTGGATGCCGTGTTTGACGACATGGCGCTGGCGTTGACCGTTGGGCATACACGAGACAAGCAGGAACTTTCCGTTAAAGTTGAACTGGGCAGCGCCGCGCTTGCCCCAAAAACGGTCGCGCTGGAATTATCCTTGCTCAAGGACGGGATCAAGGCACTGGAGATCGGCAAATGGTCCGGCGCGGTATCCTTTGAAAACCCGGCAAAACAGGCCTTTGCAGCGCCCTTATCCGCCCTGGCCGGGACCGGACACTATACGGTCCGACTGACGATTGCCGATTCCAAGGGAACGGTTCTGGGAACGCTGGTAAAAGCGGTGCCCGACAAATCCGGAGACAGCGCGGCCATCGATGATGCCAAGGAAGCAACCGGGCAGCCGGACAAGACCCTGGCCGGCGCCTGGCGTTTCAACAATGGATTCGGGGAAATGAGCGCCGACCTTTCAACCTTCGGCAACGAGGCTAAAATCATAGCGGGAAAATGGATCAAAAAGAACGGGAATTCCCTGATGCTGGACGGAAGCAATGCTTATGTAGATTGCGGGGCCGGTGAATCGCTCGATATATCCGGCCCCATAACCATCGCCGCCTGGATTCATCCATTATCGGCAAAAGGCAGCACGATTGTGGCCAGAGGAAAGCAGTATTGGTTGTGGTGCAGTTATGGAGGACTTCAATACTATTATTGGGGAAAGAATTCCAATGCCTGGGTAACATGGATCGGGTCATGGAAGAACGGTGGGATAACGCCTTATCAATGGAATCATATTGTCCTGGCCCATGATTTTATTTCGGCTCCCCGGATGTACCTGAATGGTGTGGCCTCACTGGCGGTGACAGGCAATACCAAGGGCACCGATGGAAAAGCCGCCCCGGCCAAGATGGAGGCAAACGCCTCAAAAGGAACAAAGGATCATATGTACATCGGCCGGTTTGGGGAGGGGAAAGGGCATGCTGTGTTTAAAGGCATAATCGGGCCCGTGGCTATATACACGACCTGCTGGAAAGAAGAAGACGTGGCAAGGTATTACAGCGAAACAGCCAAGACCTATCAGTAAGCACAATAAACCCAGGAGCAACAACGTGCAATTGTTGATTTTGTATTTCTGGCCGGTTTGCTTAGCTTTTCTTTGTTTAAACGGCCTTACCGCGAATGCGGCCACGCATTACCTGATGCCGGCCAATCCAAACGCAGCCAATCCATACACCAGCTGGGAAACGGCAGGAACCAGCGTGATTGACGTGGTGAATGCCGCCATGACCAATGCCACCATGCCTAGGACAGTCATGGCAACCAACGGCATCTATTTTCTCACCAATACGGTTACCATTACAAACGACGTCACGCTGCAAGGCGTTAACGGGCGGGATACAACAATTTTCAACGGAGCCGCATCATTTTTTTTCATCCTAAAACATCCACTCTGTATTCTTAATAGGCTAACAGTAACAAACGGCGCCGGCGGAATAAAAATAGCAGCAGGAACTGTGACCAATTGTCTTATCACCGGATGTCTGCCCGTCATCCTTCCCGGCGCCATTTCCGGAATCAATATCGGATCCATCGCCGGACCAGCCATTATCGCGAACAGTATGATCAGCGGAAATGTCACGCGCGGAATATCTGTCTTTCTTGAATGTGCGGTCATGAACTGTACTATCGAAAACAATAATTCGCCTACCGACGGGGCCGGCATCTATTGCGGTGATTTTAATGCCGCCTCTATGACCTTCAGAAATTGCCTGATCAGAAACAACGTGGCCACAAACACCGCATATGGCGGGGGAATTCGGATAAACCAGATGAACAACGTGAATTTTGCAAACTGCACAATTGTGAGCAACATCGCCAAGACTGCTGGCGGCGGTTTGGCCATTTCGGGCTTTCTGAACACCAACGCCATTGTTAACTGCATCATCCAAAGCAATGCATGCCAGAGTGGATCCTCGCAAGCAAGCAGGAACATCCACTTTGTGACTACGACAGGAAACAATACAAGTTCCGTCGGCTACTCATGCTCGACATCCAACTCATTCTTCGTTCTTGATAGCCGCGGCAATACAACCAACGATCCGGGGTTCGTCGGCTTTGCGAAAGGCAACTACCGGTTAAATTCCCGTTCGCCATGTTTTAATTCGGGAACCAACGAGATGGACTGGATGATTAGCGCGGTTGACCTGGATGGGCATGCGCGCATCCTGCATGGCCAAGCGGACATGGGGGCCTATGAACTCTTCATTCCCAGCGGCACAATGTTCAGGTTCAGATAACCAGTTGATCGACGCCAAAGACACAACCGCCGCTTAGATATTTTTTTGAACGGAGCATATACTTTGAAAACAATCACTCGCTTCGGCAACCTTGTAATTGACGGCAACCTTCCGGAAGGCAGACTGACGTCGTTTCGAAATTCAAGCACCGGTATGGAAATAACTACCGATCCGAACAAGCCGCTTATCACCCTTATTGCGGAGAAAGGCGGACACGAAGTAATTGCCGGGCTACCCGGCGGACCGGAGGGCATCACGCTTCAATATGACTGGGCATCGAACACCTCCGACTCCGTTGCCTGCAAAGTCAAATTCAAGAATCCGAACCCCGCGTATGCCGTCCGGAAAATAATCTTCACGCTGCCGGCCTGCATCGACCTCAGCGGGCAAGGAAAAGATTCGCTCGTCTATCCGTACGGCGCCGGGGTAAAAATCGAAGATCCAGCCGCCGAACTCTTCACCAAGTGGGTAAAGGAGTCCGCAGCTTGGAAAGACCGCATCCTTACGGTAAGTCGCGAAGGCTTCGGATTCCTGAACAACCAGGGCGACACCGTCGATTTATGCTATCCCCACTTATCGATGATGTGGCTGGATTACTGCACCGCGGGCGCCGGATTTTACCTGGCCAGCCACGATCCCGGATTCGAGCACGCTTTTTTCCACGTCACGGCAAGGAGGAACCAGAAGGGGTTGACGTTCGGAATCGAGCAGGTTTTCAACCGGCAACTACCCGAATGGGAGGGTAAGTATATTATCGGCCTTCATTCCGGAGACTGGCATCGAGGCGCGGATATTTACCGCCTTTTTCACGAGCAGCTGCGCACGGAAACACGCGAGCCGCCCGCTTATATCAGAAAAGCGCCGGGCATGGTTTGTCATTACGACTTCAAATGGCAGAACGGCGACATCAACCACTTGTTCCGGGACCTGCCGCAATTATTCAAGGAAGCTCAAGCCAACGGCTTCACCGCCCTGCTCATGGCCGGGTGGCACCACAACGGATTTGACAACAATTATCCCTGTTTCCGACCCGATCCCGAACTGGGGACGGAACAGGATTTGATTGACGGCGTCAAAGCCGTCCACCAACTGGGCGGCCAGGTGTTCTTTTACAACAATGCGTATTCCTTCGACAAGGAGAGCCCGGATTATCAAAGCACAGGGAAAGCCTGGGCGGCTAAAAAATTCGACGGCAGCACATACGACGTCCGCTGGGGAAGCAGGATTCTTACAGGCATGTGCAACAGCGCCGGAGGATGGCGGGAAAAGGTAAAAAACAACGTTAAGTATTTAATCGAACAGGTTAAAGCCGACGGGGTCTACATCGACCAGCTATCGGTCCCACCCAGGGTGTGCTATGATCGCAGCCACCAGCACCAGGAAAGTTGGATCCTTAACAACGTATCGCTGATAAAAGAAATCCGGGATGAGCTGGGTGCAAAATATGAAGGCAAAATATTCCTTTTTTCCGAATTTTTTACCGACGCCCTTCTTCCCGTTCTCGATTCCCAGCTGATTCATACCTGTTGGATGACGGGAATCAAATATGCTTTCCCTGAAATGTGCAAGTACACTTTTCCAACCGCGTCCCTGATGGACCAGGTGCTGCAGAAGCCGTGGCCCGGCAATCCGCCCGAAACGGAAGAGAACCATGTGCGGGATATTATCGGAAAAATGTTCGTTAACGGGATATTTTTCTGGACCTACGATCACGTCATTTCAAACCCGCGTCTCCATGATTTCTTCATGAAGGCCGTGAACTTCAAAACAAGGTTTGCCGGTTATTTCTCCGGGGGCATTTTCGAAGATGACACCATCTTCCGTGACCTGCCGCCCAATGTCTGCGCAAAATCGTTCCGGGCCGGCAACGGCAAACGGCTTGTGGCCGTTTACAACAAAACCGGCCAGCCATGCTTTGTGACATTGAAAGAGCCGGCCGCAAGCCCCCTGTCCGTCTACGATTCCGAAGGCCACGTCACAAAGAAAATCGCCAAGGGAAAGATTGTGGCCTTGGCCTGCTCCGCAGATCCTCTTTCGGTAATCACCATGGGTTAACAGCTCAAGCCAGCCCGCGCCTTGAAACAGAGGCCTATGGCGGCCACTGCCGGATAACAAGAAAAGGGAGCGTCTGCGCTCCCTTTCCCTGCTTCTAATCTTATCCTTCCCAACCGGCTCAGATGGCCACTTCGCGCCCGGCTTTGCCGGAGGCATAGACGGCGTCAATCAACTTCATGACCGTCAAGCCTTCTTCAGCGGTGGCGGCCGGAGGACACTCGCCCCGGCAGGCTTTGATAAACGCCTTGATCTCGCGATGGAAGCGATTGGCGGTATCATCAATTTGGGGAGTGATATCGGCGATATGGTTGTTGTTTTCGGTAAAGATGGTCATCGGCTTGCCGTTAAACATCCGAACGCCGCCTTTATCGCCAAGAATTTCGATATACTGGCCGCCCTCGGTATTGGCCGCCCAGGCAATCTCAAAGACCATGGAAGCCTTGTTGCCGAACCTGACCAGACCGGTAGAATAATCCTCGACGTCAAAAACGCCGTCGAATTTCGGCGGACCGGCCCACATGCTGACATAGCGGTAACTGCGCATATCCAGGCCGAACTTGGCATAATTCATGGCGCTGACCGAAGTCGGCTTCCAGAGTCCGCTGACGTACATGCTGACATCGAACCAATGCACGCCGATATCGATAAGCGGACCGCCGCCGGAAGCGGACTTGGTGGTGAACCAGCCGCCGAGTCCCGGAATGCCGCGCCGGCGGATCAAAACCGTGCGCATGTGATAAATATTGCCCAGCAATCCTTTCCGGACATAGTCCTTGGCAACCTGTACTTCCTGGGACTGGCGATTGACCATGCCGATTTGAAGAACTTTTTTGGCCGCTTTTTCGGCCTTGATGATGGCGGCGGCTTCGCCGGCGTTCATGGCCATGGGCTTTTCGAGCAGAACATGCTTGCCGGCCTTGAGCGCGGCAACCGCAAATTCGCGGTGCAGGGCATTGCCAACACAGACGCTGACGGCATCGATATCGGTTTTCAATAAATCGCGGTAATTCTTGAACCGTTTTTGGACATTATATTTATCCCCGATTACGGCCAGCCGGTCTTCGAGAATATCGCAAATTGCCGTAATTTCGCATTCGGACGAGGCATGGTAAGCATCCGCGTGGACCGACCCGATGGCGCCAAGGCCAATGATCCCGATCTTAACCTTGTTTTTGTGCATGAGGTTTCCTTGCAACTGATGTTTGTTGGTTCCCAACTTTCCCGTTCTTTTATAAATCCGACGCTACTGTATCCCTATTGACAAGCAACGCCGTTAATTTCCTCGTTTTCCAGAATTTGTCAAGACATCCTTGGGATAATTTCACGCTTTGCGGCTGCGCTGATTTGCGATAGATTCCGCGCATGCACACTTTACGTTACCGGATATTGACGGCCATTACCTGGCTGGCGATCACGCTGGGATTCAATGCTCAGGCTGCCTGGTTCGGCAGTCATGAATTCCGTGAATCGGTTGTCAAGGTCTATGCCACCATCCAGCGCGAGGACTACGCCTGGCCCTGGCAACCGGCGGCGCCATCTTCCGCCAGCGGTTCCGGATTCGTTATCGGCAGGAAAAGAATCCTGACTAACGCCCACGTTGTATCCGATACCCGCTTCATCGAAGTCCAGCGCGAGGGTCAATCCCGCCGCTACCCGGCCGAAATCGCCTTCATCGGCCATGACTGCGACCTGGCGGTCCTGACAGTCCGCGATGCCGAGTTTTACGCCCAAGCCGCGCCCATGGAATTGGGCGACAGTTTGCCGGACCTGAACGAGGAAGTGATTGTGCTGGGTTACCCGATGGGCGGAGAACGGCTTTCATTGACCAAGGGCGTTGTGTCGCGCATCGATTACCAGCTTTACACCCACAGCCAGGTGGATAGTCACCTGGCAATTCAGGTGGATGCCGCCATCAATCCGGGCAACAGCGGCGGCCCGGTGCTGTTCAATAATCGCGTGGTGGGCGTCGCCTTCCAGGGGATTGCCAACGCCCAAAACCTCGGTTACGCCATTCCCCTGCCGGTTATCCGGCATTTTCTGACGGACATTGAAGACGGCACGTATGACGGCTACCCGGAAACGGGAATCGCCCACCTGGAAACGCCGAATCCTGCCATGCGGCGTAACCTTGGACTGACGGACAACGACACGGGGGTGGTGGTTTCTTTCGTCGACCCGTTCGGCTGCGCCCTCGGCATCCTGCAGACCAACGATGTTTTGCTGGCCATTGACGGACACGCCATCGCCAGCGACGGCACCGTGCGCTTGGACGGCCAGACGATCGAATACGTGGAGCTCCTGGAGCGCAAGCAATGCGGCGAAGCCGTGGCCTTCAAGGTCTGGCGCAACGGGCAAGCTGCGGATATTTCCGTGCCGCTGGCCAACCGCAACGATCCTTTCGCTTTTCGCTATGCCTATGAGCGCCGCCCGGAATATTTCATCATAGGCGGGCTGGTCTTTGAACCGCTGAGCCGCGGCATGCTGATGGCCGCCGGAAGGGAACTGAACCAGTGGTATGCGCACCACCTGCTGTATTACGCCACCTTCGCCAAGGTGGATGGCTTGACTGCCGGGCGCGACCAGTTTGTCGTCCTGCGCAACCGGTTGGCCCATCCCGTGAATGCCTACGACGAGCCCTACCTGAATCAAATCGTGCGCGAAATCAACGGCCGGCCCATCCGCAGCATGCAGGACCTGCCCGCCGCGTTCAGTCAGACGACAAACGATTTTCACGTCATTCGTTTTGAAAACAATCCGGACCCCTTGATCCTGGACGCCGCCGCGACAATGCGCGCCGATCCAATTATTCAGCGCAGCTACAATATTCCGGAAATGGCCCACATCGAGCCGGCGGGGGTACGAAAATGAACGCAGACTATACCCGCAACCCAGAGAGTTTGCCCGCGAAACACGCGAAAGGAACGCTAAATTTAAAAGGAAATTCTTTTCTTTTTTCGCGTCATTTCGCGTGGTTCGCGGGCAATGTTCCGGTTCCTTTTCTTGTTTTTCTCGCGGCTGGTTTATTGCCCGCCCTGCCAGCGCCGGGTGGCACGGCGCCTGTTCCGGACTACGACGCCAGCGTGGTGGAGGTCACAGTCACTTACCAGAATCATGACCCCAGGATTCCCTGGCGCAAACAAGCCGCCGCCATCCGCCAGGGTTATGGGGTGATCGTCGGCCCGGGGCAGGTTCTGACCACTGAAGACCTGGTACGCAACCAGACCCAGATTGAATTGCGCCGGGCCAGGAGCGGCGTCAAGCTGGCCGCCGCCGTGCAGGAAGCCGATGAACAGCTCAATACCGCGCTGCTTACATTCAGCAACAGCGCATCAGCCAATATGCCGAGTCCCATGGCGCTGGCCGGCGATATCCGGCGCGACGACCAACTGACCATCGTCAAGCTGGAGAAAACCGGCGAATTTCAGACCAGCGCGGGACAGGTCGTGGAGCTATCCGCCTCAACTTCGCCCCGCCCGCTGGCGCTCAAGGTACTGACCCAATCGAGCATCGACGGCAACGGTACGCCGGCACTGCTCGATGGAAAGTTGGCGGGCTTAAGCGTGGCCTACGACAAAAAAACCCAGACCGGCCTGTTCATTCCCTGCACAACTTTGCGCCGGTTTATTGCCGACACCCAAGCGCCGCCATATAAAGGACTGGCCTGGGCCGGATTCCAATTCGAGCCGTTACTGGATCCCGTCAAGCGCCGCTACCTCGGCGTAACCGCAGCGCAGGGCGGCTTTGTGATCACCGGAACAACTCCCGGCTCCGGCGCCGCCGCAGTCCTGCAAGCGGGCGATGTGCTCACCGCCTGGGACGGAATTCCGATTGACGCCCAGGGTTATTACACTGACAAGGACTTCGGCCGCCTGCGCATCTCCTATCTCATCGGCGGCCGCCGCACGGTCGGCAATCGCGTTCCGGTAGCCTTCATCCGCGACCGGAAACCGGGCAGCGCCCAAGTCCTGCTCGCGCGCCAGCGCGATCAGGACGAGTTCATTCCGGAATCCATCGAGGGCGAATCGGCCGAATACCTGGTGGAAGGCGGACTGGTCCTGCAAGAATTGACCGGTGTCTACCTGCGCGCCTCCGGCGAGAATTGGAAACTGCAAAACAACCCGCGCCTGGTGTACTACTATTTACACCAGGACGAACTCGCGCGCCGGCCCGGAGACCACGTGGTCCTGCTTTCCATGGTCCTGCCGGATTCCATCAACATCGGCTACCAGGAGTTTCACGACCAGATCGTCACCGCCGTCAATGGCCGGCCGGTTCGGAACATGGCCGATGTCTTCCGGGCAGTGGATGGCGCCGGCGGCCTGAGGCGCGTGACGCTCCATGGCTGTGGCGTTGACCTTGTTCTGGACGCAACGGCCCTGCCCGAGGCCAACCGCCGGATCGCTGCCCAGTACCGCATCCCGCGCCTGCGTCACCAGATCGAACGCTGACTCCGAAAGTTGGCCTCGCACTGTGAACGCTCAGTAACTGCCGCACGCAGCTGCCACTCCATGCCTTCCGCATTGAGCCACATTGTGGATTTGGCCATGCCGGTTATTTTCATGAACACGCAGAGAGCGGGCAGGCCGGATGAAGACCGTCAGGTTTCCAGGTCGGTCAAGCCTTCTTTCACGGCGTATTTGGTCAATCCGGCCACGCTGTGCAGTTTCAATTTCTCCATGATCTGGCGGCGATGGGTCTCGATGGTTTTTATGCTAATGTCCAGAGCCGCGGCGATATCCTTGGTCGAAGCACCTTCGGCAATCTGCTGAAGCACTTCACGCTCGCGTGCGGAGAGCAGTTCATACGCCGAGTTTTCGTCTTGTTGCATTACGCGCCGGTAATCGCTTACCAGTGTCCCGGCCACAGCCGGGCTCAGGTAGACTTCTTTCTTCATCACCGTGTTGATCGCCTGCACCAACTCGCCAAACGCGCTGTTTTTAAGAATATACCCCGAGGCGCCGGCCTTGAGCATTTGCGTCACGTAACGCCGGTCGGCATGCATGGATAACCCGATCACCTTGGGCTTGTTCGGGAGCTTGACAATCTGCCGGGTCGCGTCAATGCCGTTCAATTCGGGCATGCCGATATCGAGAATACAAACGTGCGGCTGAATTTTGCGCGCAAGCCTGACGGCATTCTGGCCGTCAGCCGCCTCGGCCACGATCTCCATGTCGCGTTGTTTCTCGATCAGAGCCCGCAACCCGTCGCGAATCATTTTATGATCGTCAACCAGCATGATCTTGATTAGCATGACAATCTCCTCCTGATGCGGAAAGCTTCCGCCTGCGTTGGCGTTACTTCGCCGTGGCATTATTACTATTGGAATGTTGTTCGAATATGACCGGCGCCTTGAGGGTGATCGCAGCGCCCTGCCCGGGGGCCGACTCCACCGTACATAATCCGCCGATCGATTGCATCCGTTCTCGAATGCTGAACAGCCCCAAGCTGTTTTTTTTGCCAGACTTCCCTTGGCCGCCGTCGACAAAGCCTTTTCCATCATCCCTGACGCTGACCACAAGGTAGCCATCGTCAATCCGGCTCGCGATATGGACATGCGTTGCCTCGGCATGCTTGACAATATTGGTCAGGAGTTCGCGCACCGACTGGAATATAAGCACACGCAGCGAGGAATCGACCTCCATGGTATCGCCCGTGCTTTCGAAATGAAACTGGAACCCATGGCGCCGCTGGAATTCCTCGCCCAGCCACTCGAGGGCCGGATCAAGCCCCAGTTCATAGAGAATCGGAGGGCTGAGTTCAAAACTTAATGTGCGGGTCTGTTGGACGGCGTTTTCAAACATGCCCCGAATCTCGGCCCAGGCTTGCCTGATCTTCTTATCGGTCAACAATTCGCCCAGGGCATCAAGCTTGATTTGGGCCAGGGCCTGGGTCTGTCCCACCGTGTCGTGCAGAGCCACGGCCAGTTGGCGTCGAGCGATTTCCTCGGCCAGCGAAAGCCTGGAAGAAAGCGACCTCAACTCGTTTTGATAGGATTCAATGGCCTTTTCCGCCAGCTTGCGCTCGGTCACATCGCGGGCTGCGGCAAAAACGCCGACAATTTTGCCCTGTTCATCACGATAAACCGAGGCATTGTACAGAACGGGCGTCAGCCGCCCATTCTTGTGCCGGATTTCCAACGCATAATTCTTGACCCAGCCGTCCCGGAATACCTGCCGATACCCAGACTGGGCTTTTTCAAAATCGGTGAAATAGTCCGCAAAATCGGTGCCGATGAGCTGGACCCTGGAAAACCCCGTCACTTTCTCCGTCGCCACGTTCACATCCGTGATCTTGCCCACGGCATCGATTGTCACCAACGGATCGAGGCTGGTTTCGATCAAGCGTCGGTTGTAGGCGCCCGCCTGCTGCAGGGAATTCTCCATATCGAACCAGCTGATCCCCTCCCCGATCATAGGCGCCATAATCGATTCGACAAAACGGATCATTTCCAGGGGAACTTTGCCCTTACGTTCGTCCGCCAGATGAATGGCGCCTAACATACGATTGTGATAGCAAATGGGCACAACCGATAAGGAAGCAAATCCGCTCTTGACGCAGGTTCCGCGGAAACGATCCTTATCCTTGTCCGAAAGGCCGGCGATAAAACCGAACGTATTATCGCAGCAAAACGACCCATCCGAAGTTATGCAGGCCAAATCCTGCGGCTCGGGCGCGCCCGCCAAAACCCGGATGCATACGCATGCATCCCGGTCAATCATGAGATCGTTTTCGAGCTCCATAAAACGCCGGGGGAATCCAATGCTGGACTCATAAGGAATCCGGCCTTTATCGTCCTTGATCCGGATGCCAATGCAGCGGCAGTCACTGGCCTGTTGGAGAACCTTGACCACCGCATCCAAGTATTCTTTACGGGATGATTTCCGGACGAACAGGGCCAGTAGCGTCGTAATTATTTGATCCCGGCGCATGAGTTTTTTCTGTTCCGTTATGTCCTGGATCGTGCCCGCCATGCGAATCGGGCGTCCGGATTTATCCCGGAATACTTCAGCTTGCGCATGGACCACTCGCTCCATGCCATCCGGCAGAAGGATGCGGAAATCGAGGTCGTAAGCCTGCTCGTTGCGCAGGGCCTGATCGATCGCCTTCAGCACCAAGGCGCGGTCTGCGGGATGAAACGCTTTCCGTAACACATCGAACGTGACGCCGACTTCCTTGGGCTGCCGGCCATAAATTCGGTAGACTTCATCCGACCAGGACCCTTCGCCAGTCGTAATATTCCAATCCCAGTTGCCGATATGGGCGATGCGCTGAGCTTCCGCAATGCGGGCTTCATTGGCCCTGAGCCGTTCCTCAGTTTGCTGGCGCTCGGTAATATCAACACCCATCTCCAGGATGAGGCGCGAGCCATCCGTATCGATAAAGGGAAAATCGGAAACGTCGTACCGGCGGCCATCCGGTCCGTTCCACTCCCATTTATGAGGGGCATTGGTTTTCAAAACCTTGTAGGTTTCGCACACCTCGCAGGGCTCGGTGCGTCCGAATAAATATTCGTAACAGCGCCGGCCGCGGGCCTCGCCAAAGCGTTTCCGAAAGAAACGGTTGGCAAAAAGAACATGATGATCGGGAGCCAATAACACGACGTAAGCCGGCAGAACATCCAAAACATTGCTGAAACGATGCCGCTCGGTTAGCAGCGCCGTAACGGTTTCCTGTAATGGGGCGGTTAGTTCTGGGTCTTGGAATGCCGACGACGCCTTCCCCCGCGGCTTCCGCACCGGTTTACGCACGACGCGCTTCATCGCAGACTGTCTGGCTTTTATGGGCGGACGCTTCATGGCCAAGGGTAAAATCCTTTCACAGTTGGAATATTACCCTTTGCTTGCATCGCTTGCCAATATTTTTAAATTGCATTGCACTTGGTGTCCAAAAACATTCTTTCTGCCTTTTGCGTGGGTTGGCAAGGGCCGCCGCGTCGTCATGTGGCAGGCAAACGCCTCTCTCATCCCGTCTCTCCCGCAGAGCGGGGCGTCGCATTAATCGTTAACAGTCCTTAACGGTCGGCGCCAAAGTCCGGAATCGTATGCAACTCCCGGGTTATTCCACACGGATGTTTTTTGATGATTGCCAGAGACCGTGGATATTGCAATAGGCCATGGCCTGCAATGTGCCGGATTTCAGAAGCTTAAGGGTTGACACCACCTTGTGGTGCGTTGAAACCGGCCCCTGATTGGCGCCTTTGACGGATTCACCATGGGCCGTGAACTCGAAATGACCCACCTGATATGCCGCCTTTTCACCATCGGGATGAAAATACAACATGATCCAACGGATATGATGCTCCGTGGTGTTGGGGTGGTCAACGGACCGGCCAACCGATATGACGGCATCGAATAATTGACCGCTCTTGACGCTGTCCGGACATTCGACTACCGGCACATGTTTCTCCGATTTCCAGTCGGCGGTTTGGATGGTTTCGCTTAATGCAGTCATAATTCATTCCCTTCGTTTTTGATGTTTCGCGTTCATTTTCTGCCCGATGCGCGCTCATTCCTTAATCTCGATGGCGGCCACCGGACAACTTTCGGCGGCATCGCGAGAGCACGCTTCATCCGCCTTGGCAGGCGCGATTTTCAGCACCGCCACATTTCCAACGAGTTCGAAGATATCCGGACATTTATCCGCGCATATTCCGCACCCGATGCACTTATTCTTATCGATGATAATATCTTTCACGGCAATATCCCTTCTCCGCTGACTGCGGACCTGTTCAGCCGAAATTGGCCACCTGATTCTCCATGCCGGGATCACTGCAATCCGGCATGGAGATTTTTCCACGCTACAACCCGGTCTTATTTGTTATGTCCGATCATCAACTGAATGTCTTCTTCCAAGTTCTGCAGGTCTTCTTCGTGCGATACTTCGTCCTGCAGAATCTGGACCACCATGTTATAGGTGACCGGATCGGCCTCACGGGTAGTCTTGAGCAGCTGAGAATAGGTCGTAATGGCGCACTGCTCCCCTTTTATATTCTGTTTCAAAACAGCTTCAACATACGGATCGTCGGGCGCCGCATAGCCGCAGTTTGTCCATTTATACCAGGCTTCCGGCTTGGTCACCGGCATCCCCCCAAGCTCGATAATCCGCAACGAGACCATCCCGGCATGCCTCAACTCGTCGGCCGCATGCTGGTTCAACTCGGCAATCACGGCATCTTTCATCGGACCTTTCACCACCTGAGCTCCGACCCAGTACTGGTAATATGCCAGCCATTCGTCAGAAAACGCCTTGCGTAACAAGGTAACGAGTTGATCGACATCCATGCCGATGATTTCCCTGGCTTTGGTTCCCATACTTGCGCCTCCTTTGTATTTTCAGATATTTTGCTCGTAACACGCTATTTTCCGGACGGGACAACCGAATTTCCCGCGGCCACCCAACCATCGATGCCGTAGGGATATTCGAGCACACGCATATAACCCAGGGCCCGCAGCTTGGCGGCCAGGGTCCTGCTTGCCGGGCATTGCAGGTTGGCGCAATACGTCACAATCAGCGCATCCTTGGATTTCAGCTTGGCAATGATCTCCTCATCCTTGGAATCGGCGCCAAGCCCCTGCGCGCCTGGAATGCGGCGCCCATCGTCGTATTTACCGGTTCGGGCATCAAGCACGGTCAGTGGGACGCCTGACTCGATCAGGGTTTTCAAGACCGTGGTATTAATCTCCGCGGTCTGTTTCTGTCCGGATGCGCATTGGCAGCGATCGCCCGAACCACCGCAGGTGGGACAAAGCGATTGGCCTTCCTTTGCGGCGCCGCCCATTGGAGCGCCTTTGCATGGTTGTTTCAGGCAACAGCATCCGCTCAATCCTAGGCCGACGAGCATGACGACCACGAGCCATCCGATCTTTTGCATAATCCGATTCCTTTCGTTGAACTGTATTAATCTGATCTTCACCGCTGAAAGCTTTGCGATTCGATACCGTTGGACTCCTTTCTTTTTAGTGTTTGATGTTGCTTCGGCTGCCGGCCAGATGGCTTTTCTTTAAAACTGTGTATATAATTTCAGATTGATGCAGCCCGAACCATCGGGATATGCCTGATTGATCTCTTCCAAATCCCTTAGCGCTGAACGGCGCAAACAAAACTGAGGTAAGGCATTTCGCGCCGCTTCATCAGGAATCGCCCAATTGCGCCCGACCTCGAATTTGTGGCATACTTGTCAAAAAGCGGAAGAACCATAGCTGACCGGGACAAGACAACCATTTTGAAAACATCAAGGGAGCATCGATGTTGATTAAATATCACGAAGAGTTGCGACTTCAGGGCATTCCCGTCAGCGAAGGGATTGCGGTCGCCAAAGTTTGCCTTTTCAACGAAAAGCGCCACGCCAACCTGCCCATTTACCGGGTTGCCGGCGACGGCCTGGAACGCGAACGCAACCGAATTCTCCGAGCCATGGACCTGGCCATGAATCAATTGGCAGCCTTAAAAAAGGATGTGGAGACCCGTGTCGGCACAGCCGAAGCGGAAATATTTGCGGCCCACATATTGATCCTGCAGGATGCGACACTCCGGCAACAGATGCTGGACATGGTATCGTCAAAATACGCCAATGCAGAAACGGCGATTACCGCGGTGCTTGAGGAAAACGAGTCGCGTCTCATGGAACTGGACAATGAGTATATAAAAGATCGCGCCTCCGATATCGGCGAGATCAAGCGGCGTTTGCTGGATGTTCTCGGCAATATGAAGCCGTCCCTGCAATGCGCCGGACAGCCCCACTGCCAGAAAGGGCGCAACCGCATTATTGTCGCCGACGAATTGACGCCCACCCTGACGCTGGAACTGGATGTCGAACACACGCGTGGATTTGTCACCGAACGCGGCGGGAAAACATCGCATGCCGCCATTTTGGCCCGGGCCCTGGGCATTCCCGCCGTGACCGGAATCAGCGGGCTGCATTCCGCCATCGGCTGCGGCACGGAAGTGCTCATCAATGGCAACACCGGCGAGGTGGTGGTCTGGCCTTCCGAGAAAACGCTCCAGTCCATCGTCACGGCGCAGTCATCGCCAGCTTTTGCGCCGGAAGACACGCTACCTATCGCGGATTTCCAGGTCCTGGCCAACATTACAACCGCCGCGGACGTCGCCGAGGCCCAAGCCATGGCGGCGGAAGGAATCGGCCTGTACCGGACCGAATTCGAATTTTTCGCCGCCGACCGGCTGCTCAGCGAGGATGAGCAGTATACGCGCTACGCATCGATCATCGCCGCCATGCAGGGCAAACCCTTTACGGCCAGGCTATTGGATATCGGCGGCGACAAATCAGCGCCTTTTTTCAACATCGTCCCGGAAGAAAACCCGTGTCTCGGATTACGCGGCAGCCGGCTGCTCCTGGCCAGGAACGATTTGCTGGCGACGCAAGCTCGCGCGCTGGCGCGCGCCGGCGCTCACGGTCCCGTGCGGGTGCTCTACCCAATGATTGTCGAAACCGAACAATTCCTGGCGCTCAAAAAAAATTTTCTTGAGGCAGTCAACGACCTCCCGCCGGGGCATCTCATGCATGGCGTCATGTTCGAGGTGCCTTCCGCATGCCTGCAGGCGCGGGACCTGCTGAAGGTCGCCGATTTTGCCAGCGTGGGAACCAACGATCTGATCCAATATCTTTTTGCCGTGGATCGCAACAATGACCGGGTTTCGTACGATTATTCGCCGGATCGCCGGGTTTTCTGGGACCTGCTGGGCGACCTGGCGCGCGCCGCGCATGCGGCGCAGAAAGCGCTCTCCATCTGCGGGGAAATTGCCGGCGATCCGGCCTACACCGAAAAACTGATCGGACTTGGGATCCGGTCCGTCAGCGTAAGCTCTAAATTGATTCCGCGCATCCGCCAGGCGGCGCACGCGGCCTTGCGGCGGAAAGCGCCGACAGAACACTAAGGCTTTTCGAAAGGTCCCTTAAGGTTTTGCCCGATGGCAGATCGCTCTGTTTCGTGAGATCATCAAAGCGTTAATTGGTCAAGGGAATAAACGAACAACATAAACAGGAGGATTCCATGAGTGCCAAATCTGCGGGAAAATGCTGTGGCGAAAACAAAATGTGCGCTCTCGCTTGCTGTCCCTGCACGCTCGACATCCGGAAACTGATGCCGCTGGTGAACCAACCGAAATTCATCTGCAAGAGCTGCGGACGGGTGGCAAATAAAAAAGAAAATCTCTGCAAACCTGTGGCCATCCGCTAGCGGATCAGCGCAGATCCACAAAGCCGGATTGGAGGCGCAGCGCAAAAGAGAAATCTTATGGCAAATCTGGAAACAACCTACATGGGGATTCCGTTACGGAATCCCCTTATCATAGGCGCGTCGCCTTTGACGGCAAATCTGGAATCCATCAAACAGATCGAAGAGATGGGAGCTGGGGCATTGGTTACGCACTCGCTTTTTGAAGAGCAAATCCAACTGGAAAGATTCAAGTTTGACGAATCTTTGCATCGCGAGGACTGCCGGCACGCCGAAATGATCACGGTTTTCCCAAAGATGAAGCATGCTGGGCCGCAGGAACACCTGATGTGGGTTAGAATGGCAAAGGAAGCCGTGCGCATTCCCGTGATTGCCAGCCTTAATGCGGTGAACAATGACACATGGCTGGAATATGCCAAACTTCTCGAGAAAACAGGTGTGAGCGGCCTGGAATGCAACCTGTTCGCCTCGCCCAGAGACTTGCAGCAGGAAGGCGGGTCCATCGAAAGCGAACAAATCGCTTTGATCAAAGAACTGAAAAGAACGGTCGCCATCCCGATCAGCGTGAAACTAAGTTTCTTTTACACCAACATCCTGAATGTCGTGCACCGACTGGACGAGGCGGGCGTATCGGCTTTCGTCCTGTTCAACCGTCTATTCGAACCGGATATTGACGTCAACCAGGAAAAAAGCGTTTCGCACTTCAATCTGAGTCATGAAACTGACCACCGGTTGCCGCTACGCTACGCCGGCCTTCTGCAGGGAACCGTCAAAGCAGATATCTGCTCCAGCACGGGTGTTTTCACTGGAGAAGACATGGCCAAAATGATTCTGGCGGGAGCCACCACGGTTCAATCGGTCAGCGCCATGCTCCGCTACGGATGCGCACACATTCAAAACATGCTGAAGCAACTCGCAGAATGGATGGACCGGCAAGGCTACAGCACGCTCCCTTCGTTTCGAGGCAAACTCAGCCGCCGGCACAGCGGCGATCCGTGGGCATATACACGGGCTCAGTACGCCAGCCTGCTGATGGATCCTCAGGCAATTATGAACGAACCTTCAAGCAGAAAAGACTAGACTCAATGAATGAACAGAAAACGATTTACATTATCGTGAACAGCAAGTTTATCCAAACAAGGAGAAAGTAAAAATGGCGTTCGCTCTATTCGCGCCGTGGAAGCTTGGAAACACGGAAATTCCTAATCGGGTCGTAATGGCGCCCATGACGCGGAGCCGATGTCCGGGCAACTCGCCGGGTGCGATCGTGGCGACCTATTATTCACAGCGCGCAGAGGCAGGTCTGATCATCACCGAGGGGACGGCCCCCTCACCCAACGGGCTGGGATATGCAAGAATCCCCGGTCTTTTCTCGCCCCGGCATGTTCAGGACTGGCACAAAGTCACGGATGCGGTGCACCTCGCCGGTGGCCGGATCTTTGTGCAGCTCATGCACACAGGCCGGGTTTCGCACCCGCTCAACATGCCTGCGGGAAGCCGTATCCTGGCGCCCTCACCGGTCGCCCTCTCCGGCAAGATGTGGACCGATGCCCAAGGCGAGCAGCCCTACCCCGTGCCCGTGGAAATGACCATGGATGACATCCAGTCGGCCATTGCCGAATATGTTCACTCCGCGGCGTTGGCAATCGACGCCGGCTTTGATGGAGTGGAACTTCACGGGGCCAACGGCTACCTGATCAACCAATTCCTCAACACGGCCTCCAACCGGCGCAAGGACGACTGGGGTGGCGGCATCGAGAACCGGATACGCTTTGCAGTTGAGATCGGGCGCCAGGTGTCGGCAAAGATCGGCAGGGAACGGCTTGGAATGCGATTATCCCCTTATGGCGTGTTCAACGATATGGAAATTGACCCAACGATGGAGGACACTTTCGAGCGCCTGGCCGTCGAACTCGACCGCATCGGCCTCGTCTACCTCCACCTGGTTGATCACAGTTCGATGGGCGCGCCGGAAGTGAAGCCCAGCATCAAGCGAAAAATCCGCGCTGCATTTCACGGCACGCTGATCCTTTCAGGCGGATACGACTTAAGCCGGGCTGAGGCTGATTTGCTCGCAAATAAAGGCGATTTGATCGCCTTTGGACGGCCGTTTATCTCGAACCCGAATCTCGTAACCAAGTTTAAGGATGGATTGCCCCTTCTGCCGGCCGATCAGGCCACCTTTTACAGCCCCGGAGAGAAAGGCTATCTCTATTAATTTATCGAATAGTTGACCATACAACAAAGGAGGAGATCATCCATGAAAATGGCGGAAATTCGCAAGATCGCTGCATCCCTTGGCATCAAAGATACCAAAATGAACAAAGTCGATTTAATCAGAACCATTCAACATACGGAGGGAAACAGCAGTTGCTATCAAACCAGCGCCCGCGCTCAATGTTCTCAAGAGCGCTGCTGCTGGAGGGATGGCTGTCTGATGAAGTTGATTCGCATGTGATTATAATCGATGACCGCGGCAAATAAGGACGCGTTTATCATGAAGAAGTACGTTTGCGATGTGTGCGGCTGGATTTACGACCCGGCAGTTGGCGACCCGCCGCACGGAGTCAATCCTGGCACGCCGTTCGAGAATATCCCCGCCGACTGGGTTTGTCCCGAATGTGGCGCGCCAAAGGACCAGTTTTCTCCGCTGTAACAGACAAATGTCGACGGCAATATTTACTAGCCCACAATACGTTTGCGGTTCTTCTTTTTTTTTGTAACCATTGCCTCCTTCCTGACAACTAAAAAGCATAGCGCCCTTGCCTCATGGTTTTCGGCGAAAGAGTCCGGCGAACAGGGGCGCTGTGTGCTTTTATGGAGGCTCATAAATTGTGAACTGCCGATTCATGGCGGGCGCGTGGCTGTGCCTGCTTGCCATATTTTCCGTATCGCAGGCGGAGGAAGTCGATTTCACCAAGGCATACGAAATGGCTCTGGCGCAAAGCGAGTCGCTCCAGATCAACGTGGCGGAGTGGCATGCGGCCGAGGCCCGTTACCGTCAATCGCTGGGAGCGATGTGGCCGGAGGTCAACGCCCTGGGCAATGCAAAGTGGGCCGATCCGAGCAACTACCGGCGGGCGGGGATTGGTGTAACCTGGACCGTCTTTGACGGCTTCCGCAATGCACGGATTGCCGACGCCAGACAGGCGGAAGGGCTTGCCCGCTACCACGACGTTGAATACGCCCGGCTGCTGCTCTACGAGGATGTCGCGGATGTCTTCTACCAAATCATGTCGTTCCAGGACCAGAGGACGGCCTTGCAGGAGCAGCTCAAGGCCCTGCATAGCCGATCAACGGAATTGGAACGCAGGATTAAACTCGGGCGCTCGAAACGATCCGACCTGTTGATGACGTCGAACCAGGTGGCGGAAGTGCGCCTGACGATCGAACAACTCAACCAGGCGTGTGCGGCGACGCTGGAATTACTGGCATTCGTGACCGGGCGCCCTGCATCCGATCTCCAGACAGTTGACCACACGCCGCTGCCCGCAATCGGCGAGATCGACAAATACCTTGCCAGTGTAACCACCCGGGAGGACATCAAGGCCGGCGAGGCCGGCGTGGATGCCGCGCGCTACGACCTGGGGGCGGCAAAGGCCGACCGCGCACCCAAGGTGACTTTTGACGGGAACGCCTATCCCTTGCGCGATCCGCAGGACGAGAGCGAATGGGACTTGACCCTGAGCCTTAAAATGCCCCTGTTCGACCGTGGGCGCCGCGTGGCACGCGTCGATGAAGCGGGGCAACAACTCAAAATCAGCGAACTGCGCCTGGCGCGCCTGCGCCGCTCCTCGGAGCGGGATGTCAGGCAGGCCTACGAACGCCTGTACTACGAGCTAAAACAGTGGTCGGAATTGCAAACGGCGATAGGAGTCGCCACCGACACTTTGGCTCTTTTTCAAAAGGATTATGAACTGGGTCGTGTGAACAACCTCGACGTTCTCACGGCATTGGTGCAATTCTGGGGGTTGCGCCAGCGTGAGGCGGCCCTTGCGCACCAGCTACGCGCCGAAATAATCCACCTCCATGTAGCCGCAGGGAAGGCATCGCAATGACGCTATCCGAATTATCCATCCGCCGCCCGGTTTTTGCCTGGATGCTCATGTTCGGCCTGATTGTATTCGGCGCAATCAGCCTGAACCGGATGGGTATCAGCCAAATGCCCGACATCGATTTCCCGGTTCTCGGAATTCGCGTTTCCTGGGAGGGCGCCGCCCCCGAGATCATGGAATCCGAACTCGTCGATAAGATCGAGGAACTCGTGATCTCCGTGGATGGCGTGAAGGAAATCCGCTCGACCATCAGGCAGGGACAGGCGAACGTCGAGCTGGAATTCGAACTCAGTCGCGATATCGACGCCGCCCTGCAGGAAGTCCAGGGGGCCTTGGCCGAACTGCGCCTGCCGCTGAATGTCAATCCGCCGATTATCCGGAAAAATACCACCGAGGGCGAACCCGTGCTGCGCATCGGGGTATCCGGCACACAATCGCCGCGCGAGCTGGTGGATTACATCGAAACCTTCCTGCTCGATCAGCTCCAGGTCATTCCCGGAGTGGGTGAAGTCGCGCTTTTCGGGTTCGGCGAGCGCAACCTGCGCCTCTGGGTGGACACCAAGAAACTCAAGGAATACGAGTTTACCATTTTAGATCTTCAGCAGGCCATCGAACAAGAGCATAGCGAGCTGGCGGCTGGCTACATCGAAAACGCCAAGGAAGAAATGAATCTCCGGATCATGGGAGAAGGACTCACCGTCGAGCAGGTTGCCAACATCGCCATCACGCATCGCGGCGGACAACCGATTCAGGACGCCACCTTTCGCTTAAAGGACGTAGCCAGGATCGAGGACGGATTGAGCGACGTGCGGCGTTTCGTGCGGATTTCCGGCGCGCCAGGTTTGGTAATCGGAATCAGCAAACAGCGGGGCGCCAACGAAGTGGAGGTTGGGCGCCTGGTCCGCGCGCGGATGGCCGAGCTTCAGAAATCGCTGCCCAAGGGCATGAAACTCCAGGTCAACGCCGATTTCACACGCGCCGTGGAAAAGGCCGTAAAAGCAACGGAACACGAACTGCTGGTCGCCGCCATTCTGACCGCCCTGATTTGTTTCCTGTTCCTCGGAACATGGAGTTCGGGATTCAACATCATCCTTGCCATCCCGACCTCCATTATCGGCACGTTTTCGATTCTCTATTTCTCGGGATTCACACTCAACACCTTCACGCTCCTCGGCCTGGCGCTGGCCATCGGCATCGTGGTCGACGACGCCATCATGGTGCTCGAAAACATCGTCCGCCATTTCGAGATGGGGAAAGGAAAAATCAAGGCAGCCGAAGACGGATCGCGGGAAATAGTATTTGCCGCTGTGGCCACGACGGCAGCCGTCGTGGCAATCTTCCTGCCAGTGGCGTTCATGTCGGGGGTGATCGGCCGGTTCTTCTACCAATTCGGCGTGACCATGACGGCGGCGGTTGTATTGTCGCTGCTGGAAGCAATTACGCTTACGCCCATGCGGCTCTCGATGATGATGTCGCGCCGCAAGCGCGCCAGTTGGCTGGAAAAGCACGCCGGAGCTTTGTTTAGCAGGTTAAACCGCGCTTATGACTGGCTCCTGCCCCTGGCCTTGAAGTGGCGCTGGGGCGTGTTGACCGGCGCAATGGCCATCTTCGTCGCCTCCTTGTGGCTGGGATCCGTAATTCGCCGGGAATTCGTGCCGTCACAGGACATCTCTTACATCGGAGTCAGCCTCCGGGCGCCCGTCGGATCGTCCCTGGCCATGACCGATGCGCGCGTGCGGGAGGTGGAAGCGTACTTTAAGAAGCGCCCTGAGATTCTGAGTTCCTTTACCATGGTTGGAGGCGGCGCGGGCGTCCCAAACCAGGCGAACATGGGACTCACGCTGGTCGAACGGAATCAGCGCAAGAAATCCCAGGCCGAACTGATGAACGAGTTCCGGCAGGATCTTGAAAAAAACAAGGGGCTGCGCATCTCCTTTCAGGACATGTCGGCCCGCGGCCTCACGGCGCGGCGCAGTCAACCGGTCGAGTTCAACCTTATGGGATCCGACTACGCCGTGCTGGAATCCAAGACCCAGGAAATCATGGACCGGCTTGAAAAGACCGGCCTCGTTGTCGACCTGGACAACAACTACCGCACGGGGATGCCGGAAGTCCGGATCATCCCGGACCGCCAGGCAGCGGCCGCGCGGGGTGTGACGATGGAGGATATCGGGCGGACCGTAAATGCGGCGATGGGCGGCATCCGCCAGGGCAAATTCACCCGGGATGGACGCCGCTACGATATCCGGCTGCGCCTGACGCCGGAAGCCCGGCTGCTTGCAGAAGACGTGAAGACGCTCACCGTGCGCAACTCCTACGGAGAGCTCATCCCATTGGGCGATGTGGTTCGCCTGGAAACGGTCAAAACCCTGCAAAGCATCAGCCGCGTCAATCGCCAGCGCTCCATCTCGGTGACCGCCAACCTGGCCGCCGGCGCCTCGCAGGCCGGGGCGCTGGCGGCGGCGGAAAAGATTGCGCGCGAAATCCTGCCGCCCGGCTACACGTTCAACCTGGAGGGCGGCGCAAAAACATTCAGCGAATCGTTCGGCGGCCTTTGGTTTGCCTTCGTGCTGGGCATCGTAGTGGCCTACATGGTCCTGGCGTCGCAGTTCAATAGTTTCATCCATCCCTTTACCGTCCTGCTTGCGCTGCCGTTCAGCATCACGGGAGCCCTGGTAACGCTATGGGGCGCCAACCAGTCGCTGAACCTTTACAGCGCCATCGGCATCATTCTGCTGATGGGTATTGTGAAGAAAAACTCGATCCTCCTGGTCGAGTTCATGAATCGCAAACGCGCGGAGGGCCTGACCCTAACCGATGCAATCTTGACCGCCGCCCCAATACGGCTGCGACCGATCCTGATGACATCCGTAGCGACGATGGCCGCGGCGTTTCCCATTGCGCTGGGCATCGGAACGGGGGCCGAAACACGACAGCCCATGGCGCTGGCCATCATCGGCGGCGTCTTTGTTTCGACACTGTTCTCCCTCTTCGTCGTTCCCTGCGCATATTACCTCATGGCCCGATTCGAACGAGTCCGACACACGCCTGCAACTTAAAATCGGCAGCTCAAAACAAGCACATCGCAAACTCGGCAAAGACACACCGCTATTTGGCGGATAGCCAGGCTTGACCGGCCTGCAAATAATCATTCGATTAGAGCGGCATAACAAATGGCGTGACTTTTTTTGTGTAGCCGCCCCGCTCTGTCGGGGCAAACAGAAACGCGGCGACGGAGCGCCGCGGCTACAGTATTTCTTAAACTTCTAGAGCAAGGGGATTATTTCAGGCAGCTTGACGCCGCACCACAAAAAAGGCAACGCATGTCGAGTCCGAATGCCGTAAACAAAGGATTTACTTCATTAGCATCCCACAGAATGCTCTGGCTGAGGTCCGTAGGCCGTAGACTGCAGGAAAAGACGATTATGAAAAGCCCTTCAAAATCCGCAGTTCCGGTTTTTCCCAACTTGGATTTATTCGATTCCGACCTACAGCCTTCGGCCTACAGTCTAAAGTCCGAGGCGTCCCTGTAGGACGCCAGTGGAATTACTTAGCTGATTGAAACCATATGAAGTGGACAAAACATTGTTGTTGCTATTATAATAAACGCGAAAGGACGGCGCTCTCCATGATAATTTTTAACCGCAGCGCTGCAATATTCCTGGTGACCTTGATTTGGGGTAATATACCAAACGTCCGGGCACAAGATCCGGCCGGCGGTTTTACACTCCAGCAGTTGATTGACAGGGCAATGACCGCCAGTCCGCAGCTGCGCGCCGGCCGTGGAAATTGGGAAGCCGCCCGCGAGCGTCCGTCACAAACGGGCGCCCTTGCAAACCCGATATTTACTTATAAAGGCATGGATGGCGCCAGCATCGGCAACTTTCCGAACACGGAAGAAAAACGTTTTGAAGTGCAGCAGGCTTTCCCGTGGTTCGGGAAGCGCTCGCTGCGTGAGCATGTCGCCGCCCAGGATGCGCTTGTCATGGAACAGGACTATGGCGCGCTTGTCCGCGAGACAGTTCGGGAGGTCAAGGAAACCTATTATGAACTGCGGGCTGTCCGACAGGTAATGCGCATCACTCGCAAGGAAGCGGACGTGCTGCAACAGCTGGAGTCAGTGGTTAAAACCGTTTACGCATCCGGCAAGGCTCCGCAGGCAGATTTGCTCAAGGTCCAGGCTGAGCAAACCATGCTGAGCCAGCGCCTCCTGGAATTGGAAACCAGCGACAATTCGTTGCAATCGAAACTGAACGTATTAATGGATTGCGATCCCGGCACGCCTCTGGTATTGGCAGAGAACCCAACCCCCTTTGCCTTTGGCCCGGAAAGCACTCTCGATCAACTCCAAAGCTTGGCGGCAAGACAGCGGCCGGAAATTGGACGGGCCCGGGCAGAATTGGAGCGCGCACGGACGGCGCGGCGCCTGATGGCGCGTGAATATTTTCCGGATTACAGTCTTGGCCTGGAATATCGCTCGTATAGCGATTCGCCGGATATGGCCATGTTTATGATCGGCTTGGAGCTTCCTGTTTGGCAAGGAAAATACCGCGCGGGAGTGCGGGAAGCGGAAAAAACGATAGCCGCGAACGAGGCCGCGCTGAAAGCCGTCAACAATCGAGTCCTGCAGGAGGTCCAGCAGGCGCAGGTCAATGTCGTCAAGTCCCGGCAATCGCTGCAATTATATCAGCAGGCGCTCATTCCCCAGGCCATCGCCAGGTTCAATGCCAGCGAGGCAGGCTATCGCACCGGCCAGGTTGGCTTTCTCGATTTGCTGGAAAGCGAGCGCTTCCTGCTGAATGCACGCTCCATGACCGCCATGGCCGAGGGTAATGTTGGCGTTCAAATCGCCCGGCTGGAACAGGCCGTGGGCGACAGCTTGTCGCCGAACGCAGCGCAAGGAGAAACCCGCAAATGAAAACACGCCTATTTATAATTGCGGCTTTGCTAAGCCTGACAATCGGCGCCGCCCTGCTGCCCATGGGCTGCAGCAAGGGTAGCCGCCAACACGAAGCGGCCAAAATCGCCCAATATCACTGCCCAATGCACCCGGCCGTGGTATCCGACAAGCCGGGTGATTGCCCAATCTGCGGGATGCGTCTGGTACCGACCGAAGAGGCCAAGAAAAACCCTGCCGCCGCCGGCACAACGACCATGTATCGTTCCACCATGAATCCCAACGAGGTCAGCGACAAGCCCGGCAAAGACTCGCGGGGAATGGATCTGGCGCCGTCCGAGGTGGAAACATCCGCCGCGAAAACCCCATCCGGGTTGGCGATGGTCTCCCTCACGCCCGATGCCCGCCAACGCATGGGACTTGCTTTCAGCATGGTGGAAAAACGTCCGTTGACCAGAGATGTGCGCACCTCGGCGCGTATCCTGGCGGACGAAACGCGGTTGTATCAAGTGACCGCCAAAGTCGAGGGCTGGGTCAACAAGCTCTTCGTGGCCACCACCGGCCAGACGGTGAAGAAAGACGAGCCGCTTCTGACGATTTACAGCCCGGAGTTGATGTCGGCTCAGGACGAGTATTTGACCGCGGTACGCGCGCGCAAACAACTTGCCAAGGGCAATCCCGCTGCCGCCGGCGGCGGAGAAGCGCTGGTGGCCGGCGCACGGCGGCGCCTGGAAAACTGGGACATTAGCGATAAACAGATTGAGCGGCTGGCGGAAACCGGCCACGCCGAGAAGTTCCTGACGCTGAACTCACCGGCCAGCGGCTGGGTACTGGAACGCATGGTGCTACCCGGCCATAAGATCATGCCCGGCGAGCCGTTAATGGTGGTAGGCGACCTGACCCATGTCTGGGCCGACGCCGACATCTACGCATCCGACCTGCCTTACGTTAAGACCGGCATGGCGATGGAGATCACGCTGCCTTATTGGCCTGATAAAGTGTTCAAAGGCATAGTCAGTTTCATAATGCCGACGCTCGATCCCGAAACCCGTACGTTGCGGGCACGCCTGGAGATCGATAATCCCGATGCGGCGCTCAAACCGGAAATGTACGCCAATGCGCATTTGCGCTACGAACTGGGCGAGCGGCTGCTTGTTCCCGAACAGGCAGTTCTGCGTACTGGCCTGCACAGTTACGTTTTCCGCGAGGGCGCCGGCGACAAACTCATCCCTACCGAGATCAAGCTGGGCGTGCGCGGCGACGGCTGTTACGAAGTGGTCTCCGGCCTCAGTGCCGGCGACAAGGTCGTTACCTCCGCCAACTTCCTCCTGGACTCGGAATCGTCGATGCGTGCCGCGCTCGAATCGCTGACTGAGAAATAAACCATGATCAAGAAGATCATCGAATTCAGCGCACACAACCGCATCCTGGTGATCGGTTTGGTGGCCGCCGCAGTGGTGTATTCAATCTACACGATGAAGCACATCCGCCTGGATGCGATTCCCGATCTTTCTGACACGCAGGTAATCGTCTATACAAAATGGGACCGCAGTCCGGACATTATTGAGGACCAGGTCACGTATCCGATCGTCACCGCATTATTGGGCACACCGAAGGTGAAGAGTGTTCGCGGGTTTTCGGATTTCGGGTTCTCGTATGTCTACGTCGTTTTTCAGGACGGTACGGACATCTACTGGGCGCGCTCGCGCGTTTTGGAATACATGCAGAAAATCGGCAGCGCCCTGCCATCCGGCGTAACCCCCGAACTCGGCCCGGATGCAACGGGTGTCGGCTGGGTCTTCGAATACGCGCTGGTAGACAAATCCGGCAAACACAACCTGGCCGAGCTGCGCAGCTTCCAGGACTGGAATCTGCGCTACGCCATTCAAAGTGTTCCCGGCGTCGCCGAAGTTGCCGGAATTGGCGGCTTTCAGAAGCAGTACCAGGTGACAATTGACCCCAATCGCCTGCAAAACTACGGCTTGTCGATAATGGAGCTTGTCGAGGCAATCCGCAAAAACAACAACGAGGTTGGCGGTCGCTTAATCGAATGGAGCGGACGCGAATACATGGTGCGGGGCCGCGGTTACGTGCAAGACACGGAAGCTCTCGGCCAGGCTGTGGTCAAGACCAATCCGAAAGGCACACCGGTACTGTTGCGGGATGTGGCCGACATCCAGCTCGGTCCGCAGCTCCGCCGCGGCATCACCGACCTGGACGGCAAAGGCGATACGGTCGGCGCAATTGTCGTCATGCGCCACGGCGAAAACGCATTGAACGTCATCAAGCGCGTGAAAGCCAAATTAGCGGAATTGAAGCCCTCATTGCCCGAAGGCGTCGAGATCGTCACCACCTATGACCGTTCGGGATTGATCCGGGAATCCGTCGATAATCTCAAACACGAACTAATCCTGGCAATGATTATCGTCAGCCTGGTGATTCTCTTTTTCCTCTGGCACATCCCCTCGGCCATTGTCCCGATCATTACGATCCCCATCTCCGTCGTGCTGGTCTTTATCCCCATGTACATGCTGGGGATCACTTCCAACATTATGAGCCTGGCCGGCATCGCCATTTCAATCGGCGTGCTCGTGGATGGCGCCATCGTTGAGGTGGAAAACGCCTACAAAAAACTGGAGCGTTGGCAGGAGGGGGGAAGCCGCGAAGACTTCCACAAAATCCGGCTGGAGGCTCTCATGGAAGTAGCGCCCTCGGTCTTCTTCTCTCTGCTGGTGATTGCAGTGGCGTTCCTCCCAATTTTCACGCTCATCGAGCAGGAGGGACGTTTGTTCAAGCCCTTGGCCTACACCAAAACCCTGGCCATCGCACTGGCGGCCCTGCTGGCAATCACATTGGATCCCGCCGTGCGCATGCTTTTTACGCGCATGAACCCGTTTCGCTTCCGCCCTCACTGGCTGGCATGGATCGTCAATGCCATCGCCATCGGCAAATACTATCCCGAGGAAAAACATCCCGTCAGCCGCGTGCTGTTTGCGTTGTACGAACGGCCCTGCCGCTGGGTGTTGCGCCACCCGAAATTCACCATCGCCCTGGCAGTCGCAATCGTGGTCTCGACCGTGCCGGTCTACCTGAAGTTGGGCCACGAATTCATGCCGCCGCTGAACGAAGGCGTGATTCTCTACATGCCTACCACCCTGCCCGGCATTTCCGTCACTGAAGCGCAAAGGCTCATGGAAATCGAGGACCGCATTCTGAAGACCTTCCCGGAAGTGGTCTCCGTGTTCGGCAAAGCCGGCCGCGCCGACACTTCGACCGACCCGGCGCCGTTCTCCATGATGGAGACAACCGTGGTGCTCAAGCCGCCGTCCGAGTGGCGCGCCAAACAGCGCTGGTATTCTTCCTGGGCACCGAAACCGCTGGCGGCCATCTTCCGACAGATCTGGCCGGCGCATATTTCCTGGGAAGATTTGGTTGGCGAGATGGATCGCGCCCTGCAAATTCCCGGCAACGTCAACGCCTGGACCATGCCGATCAAAGGCCGTATCGACATGCTCTCAACGGGTGTGCGCACGCCTATCGGCATCAAAGTCTACGGCGCGAATCTCGACACGATCCAGAGTATCGGCGCGCGGATTGAAACGATCCTCCGTAAAGTGCCCGGCACACGCAGTATTTATGCCGAACGCGCCGCCGGCGGATTTTTCGTTGATTTCGTGCCGAAACGCGAGGCGCTGGCCCGTTACGGATTGACCCTGGATGACTTACATACGGTCGTCATGACAGCTATCGGCGGCGAGACCATTTCCACCACGATTGAAGGCCGCGAGCGCTACACCATCAACCTCCGGTACCCGCGCGACCTGCGGGACGAACTCGATCATCTCGAACGCGTGCTCGTAACCACCCGCAATGGCGCACAGGTGCCGGTCGTTGAGGTGGCCGATATCCGCCTGGTTAACGGTCCGGCCATGATCCGCAACGAAAACGGCATGCTCGCCGGCTATGTTTACGTCGATGTCGCCGGCCGCGACATCGGCGGCTACGTCGAAGAGGCCAAGCAGGCCGTAGCCAAAGAATTAAAATTGCCCACCGGCTATTCCCTCGGCTGGAGCGGACAATACGAGAGCATACTGCGTGTGCGCGAGCGCCTTAAGATCATCGTTCCCATCACCATCCTGCTCATTTTCCTCCTGCTGTATATGAACACGCATTCGGTGTTCAAAGCGGCGATCGTTATGCTGGCCGTGCCGTTTTCGATGATTGGCGCCATCTGGCTGATGTATGCCCTGGGCTACAACGTCTCCATTGCCGCATGGGTTGGAATGATCGCATTGATGGGACTGGATGCGGAGACCGGCGTTTTCATGTTGCTTTTCCTGGATCTATCCTATGACGAGGCCAGGAAGCAAGGCCGCCTGCGCGGCCTTGCCGATCTTCAAGAAGCCATCATCCATGGCGCGGTCAAACGCATTCGTCCGAAAATGATGACCGTTGCCGCGGCCTCCATGGGCCTCATGCCCATCATGTGGTCGCTGGGCACGGGGGCCGACATGATGAAGCGGGTCGCCGCGCCGATGGTCGGAGGGTTGCTCACCTCGTTTATCATGGAGCTGCTGGTCTATCCCGCAATCTACTTTCTCTGGCGTTCACGACAGATCAAGACGGAGCCGATTGAAAGTTAGCCTGAAATATGCTTGAGAAGAAACATAAAGCAGTGCTGCCAACCAGGCCGGTCGACCTGACGTTGACCGGAGCATCGGCCATCTTTTACATTCTTGGACCCGCGAAAATCAAGATGTGCGCCATGGTTAATCGCATTTGGATAATTATTCTGATTTGCATCTCAAGCTCTATCGCCGCTTTTGCCGGGCCCCCTTTTCGAACCGATGATCCAGAACCTGTGGAATACAAACATTGGGAGGTGTATGCCGCCTCACAGGGCAGCTTCGACCGCGATGAGACAATTTGCACGGCGCCTCATGTTGAACTCAATTACGGGATTGTCTCCAATGTTCAAATCCATCTGATTGCTCCGCTCGACTATGTCAAACCAGATGGGATGCCAGCCCATTATGGTTTTGCCGATATGGAGTTAGGCCTCAAGTTCAGATTCATCCAGGAGACCGACACACGTCCGCAGGTGGGATCCTTCCCGATTGTCTTGCTTCCAACCGGCGATGAAAATAAAAGTTTGGGAAGCGGCAATACTCAGGTCTTTCTGCCACTTTGGATTCAGAAAAGTTGGGGCCCATGGAAAACGTATGGCGGAGGAGGCTACTGGAATAATCCCGGGGCGGACAACAAAAATTACTGGTTCACGGGCTGGGAAGTGCAACGCAACATAACAGAACAGCTCATCCTGGGCACCGAAGTTTTCCATCAAACTCCAAATGTCAAGGATGGCGAAAGCAGCACTGGATTTAATGCAGGCGCTATTATCAATTTCGGCGAACAGCATCATTTTTTGCTTTCCGCCGGCCGCGACTTTGCGGGGCCTAACACGGCTTCATTTTATGTTGGTTATCAGTGGTGTTCTAAATAATCAACCCGTGGATACAGACGAAAGATGGGCGATGGCTCGACGCCGTCATAGTCCTCCTTCATACGCAACAGGACGTTCGGAACTTTGACAACCGCGCTAAATGGCCGGTCGTTCCTACACCAGAACAACGCATTTGGTTCATCCTTAATGCGATCGCCAGCGTCAAAAAGCGACGCCCCAACCTCAACAGCAGGGTTATACCCCATGGCAATTGGTTCGCGTATCGCATAATTTATAAATAATTTAAAATTATTATAGCTAAGGAAAATATATGATGCTAATATTACCTGTAAGTACAGGAGAACAAGTTTGGTTCGAGCTGTCGGCGAAAGCGGGGCGCAAGGTGTTCGTTGCCTGAATAGAGCGCTTCATGCCTGACCAACCGCTGAGCGGGATTGTGAAAAATGCAGCGGATGGCTGATGTTCCGGAATGGACTGCACAGCCAAAGACAACGGATTCCTGCAGGCGCATTTGTGCCGGGCATTGCGCTGCAGCGAAAGCAGAAAGTCGATTTAGTCATGGATACACATACGCTCCAAGTTGTCATAGGTGGCGAGGCAGGTCAGGGGCTTGTGACCGTAGGCGAACTCCTGGCCAGGAGTCTCGTGAGGAGCGGACGCCACATCCTCGTGACGCAGACTTACATGTCTCGCATTCGAGGCGGGCACAACACTTTTTCCATCCGTGTGGGCGCTGCGCCGGTAATTGCGCCGCAAGTGCCTATCGACGTTCTCGTGGCACTCGATGTTAACACCGCGCGGCTTCACCGGGACGAGGTTTTAAAGGCCGATGGGGTCGTTGTCATTGACGCCTCTGCCGCCACAGAAGCGGTTCGGTGTGTGAGCGTGCCATTCAAGGAATTGGCGGACCAAAAATATAAAAACATCGTGGCCTTGGGGGTTGTGGCTGCGCTTCTAGGGCTTGACAAGTCGGTCGTGAGCGAAGCCGTGGCAGCTTATTTCGACAGCAAAGACGCTACCGTCGAGGAGGCCAACCACAATGCGGTTGATGCGGCGTACGCATGGGCAGAGTCGGCGCCTCGGCTTATCCCCAAACTCGCGCAAGCTGACACATCCGTCTCCCGGCTCATGCTCAACGGAAACGATGCCCTGGCTCTTGGCGCACTGGCGGGCGGTGTCAAGTTCTGCGCATTTTACCCGATGTCACCATCCACTTCGATTGCCTTAAACCTTGTCAAGCACGCCGACACGATGGGACTGATCGTTGAGCAGGCCGAAGACGAAATCGCGGCAATCAACATGGCCATCGGAGCATCTTTTGCCGGGAGCCGCAGCATGACGGTGACTTCCGGCGGCGGATTCGCGCTGATGACAGAAGGCGTCAGCCTGGCCGCCATGACTGAGACGCCGGTAGTTGTTGTCGTTGCCCAACGCCCGGGACCGGCAACAGGGCTGCCGACGCGGACGGAGCAGGCGGACCTTGATTTTGTGCTGCACGCTGGCCACGGCGAATTCCCGCGTGCAATCTTCGCCCCCGGTTCCATCGAAGAGTGCTTCGAGCTCATGCACCGCGCTTTGGCTCTGGCCGATGCAAGCCAGGGCCCGGTGTTCCTGCTCACCGATCAGTTTCTTGCGGATTCGTATCGCGACGTCCTGCCCTTCAAATTGAATGGCGAGGCGGCCCTCGAGCGCCCTCCGCAGATACCATCGCCGGAGTTGTATCAGCGGTACGCCCTCACGGCATCGGGTGTTTCTCCCCGTCGGATCCCCGGTGCAAGCCAGGACTTGGTCGTGGCCGACAGCGATGAACACGACGAAGACGGGCATATTACCGAGGACTTGAAGTTGCGGACGAAAATGGTTGAGAAGCGGCTGCGCAAAATGAAGGTCCTTACGGATAACGTCGTGGCCCCCGAATACGATGGAAGTGAAGCTCCGGATATCCTGCTGCTAAACTGGGGCTCCACAAAAGGCGCCGTCAATGAAGCGGCCGCCGGCATGCGCGCTACGGGGCAGAACGTGGCCACACTCCACTTTTCTCAGGTGTGGCCGTTGGTGCCCGCACAGTTTCTGCATCGGTTGCGGGGAGCACGCCGTGTGGTGTGTGTGGAAGGGAACGCCCTGGGCCAGTTCGCGCGGCTCATCCGCAGAGAATCGGGGTTTACGGTCGGCAGCCTGGTTAGCCGTTATGACGGGTTGCCCTTGACTCCGGAGCAAATCAGCGAGGGACTTAACCATGCGTAGCAACACGTTAACTCTCAACGACTACGGCGCTTTTGAGACGGCCTGGTGCCCGGGCTGCGGAAACTTCGGCATACTTAAGGCCCTGAAACAGGCGTTGTTGGCTTCCGGCCTTGCTCCGCACCAAGTGCTGTTTGTCTCGGGGATCGGTCAAGCGGCCAAAGCTCCCCACTACCTGAAGGCGAACGTGTTCAATGGGCTCCACGGGCGGGCATTGCCCGTGGCCACGGGCGCGAAACTTGCCAATTCGGCATTGAAGGTGATTGCGGAAAGCGGCGATGGCTGTATGTACGGCGAGGGTGGCAATCATTTTTTGGCGGCCATCAGGCGCAATATCAACATCACGGCACTGGTCCATGACAATCAGGTCTACGGCCTGACCAAAGGGCAGGCAAGTCCGACTTCGGATGCAGGCTTTATCACCAAGGCTCAGCCGCACGGCGTTCAATCGGCCGCGTTCAACCCCGTGGCCGTCGCCGTGGCAATGAAAGTTGGCTTTGTGGCGCGAGGTTTTTCCGGAATGGAAGATCACCTCGCAGGTATGATCTGCCGCGCCATCCAGCACGAGGGCTTCGCTCTGGTGGACATTCTCCAACCTTGTGTTTCCTTTAACAAAATCAATACTTTTAAGTGGTACAATGACCGTTGCGTGCCTTTATCGGAGGAGTACGACCCGCATGATTGGCACAAGGCAATGGATACCGCAATGATCTGGGGCGAGCAGATTCCGGTTGGGGTGCTCTTCGAGTCCACCGGACCGTCATATGAATCTCGCTTTTCCGTCTGCAGGCAGGAACCGCTGGGGACCCAGCCCGTTGACCATGACGCACTAAAGCGCATTATGATGGCTTATGCCTGATGAGAACCGGCCTCCGAAAAAGGTTCACGACATATCCAGCTAAGCCGATTGATTGTTAGCCATCACTTGGACGCCGGCTTTTTATACGCGGCTTGCTTTCTCAGGTATTTCGCCTGCGTTTTTAAGAGATCCCCTAATTGCGGGAGGCGCCTCTTTATTTTAAGATTTGCAAATAAAGGGCAAAGTCTTGTTTTAAACTGGTGTAACAGCCCAAACGGTACGGACAACTCACATAAAAGAAAACAACGCAGGCATACATTAAAGAACAGATTCAGACAAAGGAGGAAGAACATGAATGACAGGATTACCCAAACCTATTTAAGAGTACCGCTGTTTGTTCCTCTCGTTTTTCTGGCCGTCTCCGTCTGGGCTCAGGAACCGGCCACGCCGGAAACGGCCACCGCCAAGGAGCTGCAATTGCCGCCCCTGCCTTATGCCCCCGACGCACTGGAGCCGTTCATATCGGCTCGGACAATGGGTTTTCACTACGGCAAGCATCATCAGGCCTATGTCGACACCCTGAACAAACTGGTAGCCGGCACGCCCTGGTCCGGACAGCCGCTTGAAAAGGTGGTGGTGGGAAGCGCCGGCACGGCCGATAAGGCGGCCATTTTCAATAATGCGGCCCAGGCCTGGAATCACTCATTTTTCTGGAATAGCATGAAGCCCGGCGGCGGCGGCCGGCCAACAGGCCGTCTGCTCGACCTGATCACAAAGTCCTTCGGCAGTTTCGATGAATTCAAGAACGCTTTCGCGACCACAGCCGTAGCTCAATTCGGCAGCGGCTGGGTTTGGCTGGTGCAGGATGGCGCACGGCTGCAGATTGTCAAAACATCGAACGCGGATACTCCTCTGGCCCATGGTCAAACCGCGTTGCTGACTTGCGACGTGTGGGAACATGCTTACTACCTTGATTACCAGAACCGCCGCAAAGACTTTGTGCAAACTTTTCTGGACCACCTGGCAAACTGGGAATTTGCGGCGGCTCAGCTGAAGTGACGGATATTGACAGGACCTTGAACGTTGGGAATATTCATAAACATGAATCTGATCGCGGACGTCACTGACATGGAATGCCTCGGTCGGGTTGCATTTGCCTTCTCACCAGTGTTCTCAGGCATCCATGGCGGATGCCTTTAAGTCGATGGCTTTGCTCGCATCAGCAGGTCCGCAATAATGGAAAGGATTTGTCATGGCCAATGATCCTCAGGATGAAAAAAACGAGGAGCCCGCGCCGTCGAACGATGCTTTGCCGCGCGATGAAAAACGAGTGGTGCTGCTGCGGAACATGCTGCCGGAAAAACTGCCGATCATCATTATCGGGGACCGCCCGGTGTTCCCCAAGATGATTGTGCCCATGATCCTGGAAGATCCCCGGGCCAAAAGAACCATCGTGGATATTGCCAAATCTTCAGCAAAATATGTCGGCATTATCCTGATGCGCCCACAGGCTGAACGTCCGGCAAACGAGCCGCTAAAGGTCGAGGATCTCTATTCCGTGGGAGTGGTGGCAGAGTTGCTACGGGCGCATCAGGAAGGTCCGGACGCTCCCGTGCAGGTCATGTTGAGCGTGTTGGAGCGTTTCCATGTCGAGGCCATTCTGGCCAGGGAGCCGGTAATCATGGCGCAGGTCCGTTACCTGTTCGAGTCGGAAATGACCGTCAACGAGGAATTGAAGGCCTACGCGGTGGCCATCATCTCGGCCATTCGGGACCTGACCAAGCTTAACCCCATGTTCAAGGATGAGCTCAACATGTTTCTGGGCCGCGCCAACCTGAACGATCCGGGCCGGCTGGCCGATTTTGCGTCGGCCATGACCACGTCCAGCCCGGTCGAACTCCAGGATATTCTGGAGACAACCAGCATTCGCCAGCGCATCGAAAAAGCGCTCCTGCTTCTGAAAAAGGAATTGGATGTTTCCAGAATCCAGGTCAAGATCAACCAGCAAATCGAAGAAAAGGTCAGCAAGCAACAGCGCGATTTCTTCCTGCGGGAGCAGTTGAAAGCGATCAAAAAGGAACTCGGCCTGGCCAAGGAGGGCAAGGAGGCCGAGATCGAACAATTTCGCGAACGTCTGAAAGCCCTGACGCTGACTCCCGAGGCCACCGAGCGCATCGATGAGGAAATGTCCAAGCTTAGTTTGCTGGATCCCTCGTCGCCGGAGTTCAACGTATCGCGCAATTATCTGGATTGGTTGACAAGCCTGCCCTGGGGTGTGTTTACGCCGGAGAATTACAACCTGAAGCAGGCGGAAGCCATCTTGAACCGCGATCATTACGGTCTGGACGATGTGAAGGAGCGCATCCTGGAGTTTCTTTCCGTAGGCATTCTCAAGGGAAGCGTATCGGGCTCGATCCTTTGTTTTGTCGGTCCGCCCGGGGTGGGTAAAACATCGCTGGGCCGGTCCATCGCGGCCAGCATGGGGCGCCAATTCTACCGGTTTTCGCTGGGCGGCATGCGGGACGAGGCCGAGATCAAAGGACACCGGCGGACCTACATCGGCGCCATGCCCGGCAAATTCATCCAGGCCATGAAACTTTGCAAAAGCTTGAATCCGCTGATCATGCTGGACGAGGTGGACAAAATCGGCGCTAGTTTCCAGGGCGACCCGGCCTCCGCCTTGTTGGAGACGCTGGACCCGGAACAAAACCGCGAATTTTTGGATCACTACCTGGACGTGCGTTTCGATCTTTCCAATGTGCTGTTTGTCTGTACGGCCAACGTTCTGGATACGATCCCGCGCCCGTTGCTCGATCGCATGGAAATCATCAAGCTCTCCGGCTATATTCTGGAGGAAAAGTTGCAGATTGCCCTCAAGTTTATCCTGACCAAGCAGATCAAGGCCAGCGGGCTGAAAGACAATCAGATTCAGTTAACCACCCCGGCCCTGCGCGAAATCGTCGACGGCTATGCGCGCGAACCGGGCGTAAGGAGCATGGAGAATGCCATCAAAAAGATCTGCCGGAAGGCCGCCCGCAAAATCGTTGGCCACAGAAACCTGCGCATCAGGGTGGACGCGAAGGATCTGCAGGAATGGCTGGGCAAAAGGCTGTTTTCCAACGAGGACCCGTTCCGGAAGCCGCATCCCGGCGTTGTCATGGGTCTGGCCTGGACCAGTCTGGGCGGAGAAACGCTCTATGTGGAAGCCAGCCGCGTGGAGGCCGAGAAACCCGGCTTCAAACAGACGGGCCAGCTCGGGAATGTCATGGTGGAATCGTCGGAAATTGCCTACACCTTTGTGCGTTCGTTCCTGAACGATCAGCCCGTAGCCAACCGGTTTTTCCAAAAAAACTTCATCCATCTGCATGTGCCTTCCGGCGCCACTCCAAAAGACGGCCCCTCAGCCGGCATTACCATGGCCTGCGCCCTATACTCCCTGGCGATCGGCAAACCGATCAAGCCGCACTGGGCCATGACCGGCGAGTTGTCCCTGACCGGCCTGGTCATGGCCATTGGCGGCGTAAAGGAAAAAACGCTCGCCGCCAAACGCGCCAACGTGCGCAACCTTATTTTCCCAATGGAAAACCAGCGCGATTTCGACGATTTGCCGGCGCACATCCGGCGCGGCCTGCACCCGCATTTCGTGAGCACGTTCGCCGAAGTCGCCGCTTTGTGTTTTTGAGAAACAACATGCCGAACGCATAAACGAGAAAGGTTGTGTTGGTTATTCACCAACACAACCTTTGCCCTTATTTGACAGGGAATTTGTTTTCCGCCCAGCTTACGCCTTCGGTTCCGTTGCCGGGGGAATTTCACCATTGCAGGGCGGCATGCCGGCCAGCTTCTGATAGAGATCCGCCCGGGCAGCCACGAATTTGTCGGCCATGGCCATCAACCGCTTGGCGTTCTCGGGATAGCTCTGCTGCAAGACGCGGAAGCGGTTTTCCTTCATCACGGATTCGCTGTATTTTTCAACCGGCAGTTTGCTGTCCAAGGTCAGGGGATTCTTGCCCTGCTTGGTCAATTCCGGATTGAAACGATAGAGCGGGAATCGCCCCGACAAAACCGCTTCCTTCTGGGAATTGAGACCGTTGGTCATATTGATGCCATGCGCGATGCAATGCGCATAGGCAATGATGATCGAAGGTCCTTCATACGCATCCGCCTCGGCAAAGGCCCGCACGGCCTGGTTCGGATTGGCGCCCAGCGCGACCTGCGCGACATAGATGTTGCCGTACGTCATGCAGATCATGCCCAGGTCCTTCTTCATCAGCGGCTTGCCCGCCATGGCGAACTTGGCCACCGCACCCATCGGAGTGGACTTGGAGGCCTGGCCGCCCGTATTGGAATAGACTTCGGTATCCAGCACGAGGACATTCACCTTGCGCCCGCAGGCCAGCACATGATCGAGACCGCCGTAGCCGATGTCATAAGCCCAGCCATCGCCGCCAAGGATCCAGACCGACTTCTTCACCAGATAATCGGCGACGGAAAGCATTTGTTTGGCCCAGTCGTTATTCGTGCACTTGGCCAGTTCCGCCTTCAGCTTTGCCACCCGCGCACGCTGTTCCTCAACACCGGCAGGCGTGGACTGATCGGCATTGCGCAATTCGCCGAAGAGCGGCTTCAGGTCGCCGCAGGCGGCGCAATCGCAGCCTTTATCCATCAGTTCCAAAGCGTATTGGCTGAACTTATCCACTCCCAAACGCATGCCGTAGCCGAATTCGGCGTTGTCCTCGAACAGCGAGTTGGACCAGGCCGGGCCGCGTCCATCCTCGCGCGTGGTGTAAGGGGTCGTCGGCAGGTTGCCGCCGTAGATCGAAGAACACCCCGTCGCATTGGCAATCAGCGCACGATCGCCGAAGAGCTGGGTAAGCAGCTTGACATAGGGCGTCTCGCCGCAACCCGCACAGGCGCCCGAAAACTCGAACATGGCGCGCACGAACTGGCTGCCCTTGACCGTGGAGCGGTTGTAGAGCTTTGCATCCATGTCGGGAATGTCCATGAAGAACTTAAAGTTCTCCGCTTCCGCTTCGCGCAGCGGCAGCTGGGGCGCCATATTGATCGCGCGGCGGCCGGTTTCCTGCTTCGTGGCCGCATCGCGCTCCCGCCCGGGACAATTCTGGACGCACACGCCGCAGCCGGTGCAATCTTCCGGCGCGACCTGGACGGTGAACTTCATGCCGGCATATTCCTTGCCCTTGGCTTCCGCCGACTTGAAGGTGGCCGGCGCCTTGGCCAGGCGATCGGCGCCATAAACCTTGACGCGGATGGCGGCATGCGGACAGACCAGCGAACACTGGCCGCACTGAATGCAAAGCGACGAATCCCACTGCGGAATATCCGTGGCAATGTTGCGCTTCTCGAATTTGGTCGTGCCCGTCGGCCAGGTCCCATCGACAGGCATGGCGCTGACCGGCAGGCTATTACCGTGCTGGCTCATGATCTTCGCGGTCACATTGCGCACGAATTCGGGCGCATCCGCTGAAACCACCGGCGGCATCTTGATCTTGCCTGCCGGACGCGCGGGAACCGTAACTTGCCGCAAGGCGGCCACGGAGGAATCGACCGCCTTGAAGTTCATCGCCACCACTTCGGGCCCCTTGCGGCCATAGCTCTTTTCGATCGCCTTCTTGAGCGCGGCGATGGCCTTGTCTCCGGGCAAAACGCCGGAAATGCTGAAAAAGCAGGTCTGCATGATCGTATTGATGCGCGCGCCCAGCTTGAGGTCCTTGGCCAGCTTGATGGCGTCAATCACGTAGAACTTGATTTTCTTTTTGATGATCTGGCGCTCGACCTCGTCGGGCATATGGTTCCAGACTTCATCGGGACTATAGGGGCTGTTCAGCAGGAACACGGCCCCATCCTTGGCATCCGTGAGCATGTCGTATTTTTCGAGGAACGAAAAATTATGGCAAGCCACGAAGTCAGCCTGCGTGCAGAGATACGGACTCTGAATTGGTGTCGGCCCGAAGCGCAGGTGCGAAATGGTAATCGCCCCGGCCTTCTTGGAGTCGTACTCGAAATAGCCCTGGGCAAAGTTGTCGGTCCCCGAGCCGATGATCTTGATCGAGTTCTTATTGGCGCCGACAGTGCCGTCGGAGCCCAAGCCGTAGAATTTGCATTCGATGCGGCCGGCATGTTCCAGGTGGAAACGCGCATCCACCTTCAGGCTGGCGTGGAAGACATCGTCGTTAATACCCACCGAGAAATGATTGATGCCCTTCTTGCCCGTAAGGTTGTCGAAAACGGCCTTGGCCATGGCCGGCGTGAAATCCTTGGATCCCAGCCCATAGCGCCCGCCGCGCACGGTCGGATACCGGCGATTGGTCGTCCATTTCTCGTTCATGGCCTCGCCGATGGCCGTACGCACATCCAGATACAGCGGCTCGCCTATGGCGCCCGGCTCCTTGGTGCGGTCCAACGTGGCAATGGCTTTGACCGTCGGCGGCAGGGCGGCAATAAATGCCCGGGTATCGAAGGGCCGGAACAGGCGGACTTTGAGCAACCCGACTTTCTTGCCCTGGGCCACCAGCGTGTTGACGGTCTCGTGGACCGTCTCCGCGCCCGAGCCCATGATGACGATGACTTTTTCGGCATCCGGCGCGCCGACATATTCGAAAATTTTATACTGGCGTCCGGTCAACTTGGCAAATTTATCCATTTGCTTCTGCACGATGCCCGGAGTTGCCAGGTAATACGGATTAACCGTTTCGCGGCCCTGGAAATAAACATCCGGGTTCTGGGCCGTGCCGCGCATCGACGGCCGGTCGGGGGAAAGCCCGCGCAGGCGATGGGCCAGCACCAGGTCGTCGCTGATCATGGCGCGCATGACTTCGCGGTCGACGGCGTCGATTTTCTGGACTTCGTGCGAGGTGCGGAAGCCATCGAAGAAATGCAGGAACGGAACGCGCGCCTCAAGGGTGGCGGCATGCGCGATAAGCGCCATATCCATGACTTCCTGGACGCTGTTGGAGGCCAGCAGCGCGAAGCCGGTCGAACGCGTAGCCATGACATCCGAATGATCGCCGAAAATGGACAATCCCTGGCAGGCGATCGAACGCGCCGTGACGTGAAAGACCGTGCTGGTCAATTCGCCGGCAATCTTGAACATATTGGGGATCATCAGCAGGAGCCCCTGGGAAGCCGTGAACGTCGTGGCCAGCGCCCCGGCGGTGAGCGCGCCGTGCACCGCACCGCTGGCGCCGCCTTCCGACTGCAGCTCCGCCACCTGCGGAACCGTACCCCAGATATTCTTCAGGCCGGCCGCGCTGAACTCATCGGCCAACTCGCCCATGGTGGACGAGGGGGTAATCGGATAAATCGCGCAAATTTCACTGACCGCATAAGCGACATTAGCCGCCGCGGTGTTTCCATCCATCATTTCCTTGGTAGCCATGGCAGACGATCTCCTTATTGTGCATTAACGACAAAACAAATTCCCGGGGATTGCAGAAGGCTGGGAATACCCGTTTCACCGAGCTATAAAAATAGCGGAAGTAATCCGTAAAATCAAGCGGATAAAAAAGGCCGAAAACCGGCCGGACAACGCATCGGGGAGGCCAAACCGGCCTTGATAAGCCGCGCAAACGGCCAACCACAGCGGCCCAACCGTCAATATATCGATACGATACTGCCTGAAGGCGGCACGATCCAACCCCAGACAATGGTGCCGGGGGCGGCGGTGATAAAGCTGTTGTAATATCCGCCACGGCCGCCGTCCACATAGTTGGAGATTGCCGTCGGGGACCGATCGAAGATCCGCCACACTGCGATCCGCCCGCCGCCGCCACCACCGCCATCATATGGGGCACTTGCACTGGATGGAGCGCAATTGCTGCCGTTGGCGGACAACACTCCATTGGAGTCCCCGATAAATGTGCGGCAGGTGATGTAAATGCTGCCGCCGGATGAACCGGGACTATATGAACCGGCGATCCCGCCGCCATTGGCCAAGATCGCGCCTTGAACGCGGACCGTATCGACGGCGCGAACCTGCACGCTCCCGCCGCCATTCGCTCCTGAATATGCATACCCCGCTCCCGACGACGCGCCGCTGCCCGGATCAACCGGCGCATTGGAGGAACCGTAGGTTTCACCGCCTACATAATAGTAAGCTTTCAAACCCTTGCCGCCATAACCGGCGCCACCATTATAAGGAACCGCACCTGGTCCAAATGCCCATTTTATGTGATCATCCGACGCAGCGGCACGGCCGCCGCCATACCCAAGGACATTGGCATTGAAGCCGCCGCCGGAATCTAGCATCAGATTACGCATGCTGAACAGCACCACCGCTCCGTTAGTCGGATGCGCGGCCGGCAAAATCCAGCAGTTGGTGGCCACAAGGACATCGCCGCCGGCACTGACCATGCCGCCATAGCCGATTGGCATCCCGCTATTGGTGAGCCCGGCATAGACATAAAAAAAAGCTTCATTCGTCAAGATCAGATCATTCGCGCAAATCAGCGCCGGACCCACAGTAAGGCCGCGGTACAGACTGGCGGGATCGAATAGTTCGTTACGTCCCAAAATCAACGAGGAGCCGCTGACCGTTACGCCCCCGCCCCTCACGACAACATTGTCGTTTGTCAACTGAAGTTTACTTTGAAGATAATTGGTGCCCAGGACTGCGATGGTGTTCGTGATCGTCAATGCCGCCGTCGGCAGACACGCCCAGACGTTGCTGAGAACCAGATCGGCGGCCGCAAAAGTCGTCAGACCGGGTGCCATCCACTTGCCGTTGAAGAGATTGGTTGGCGAAAAGAAATAACTGTCGGAAAAATACAACGTGCCGATATCGGCGCTGCCGCGCCGATTGCCCACCGCAGAGCCCAGTCCCGCGGCAGCCGAAAAGCGCAGGGAGGGCACGGGCGACACGGCATTTTGGGCCGCCGGGTCGTAAACAACCGCAATCCGGCCGCCGCCACCACCCCCCGGGAATGCCATCCCGGTAAAGCGGGCGCTGCACTCGCTGCCATCCGCCGTAATGGCGCCATTGGTGCCGGCAATCGTAGTGCAGGTTATGTAAATCCCGCCGCCCGATCCGCCATCGCCATTGCCGATATATACATAGTTCGGCGACGAAGGCAACGTAGCATTCGCATTGATGCTGCCGTTGACCACCACCTGGTCAGCGGTAATACACACGGCCCCACCACCATGCCCACCATAGACTATATTAACAGAAGACCCAGCGCCACCTCCGCTGCCGGGATACAATGGCGCCGTAACGGACCCATATACCGTATTGGTCCACCAGAGAGAATTGTTTCGGATTTGACCGGCGCCGCCGTGGCCGGCGCCACCGGTTGCTTTTACGGCGCCTGGTCCATGGCCGGGCTGATAGTTGACTGTCAGGTTAACGCCGCCGGAAAACCCCTTGCCTTCGACATTGATGGCGCCTTTGGTTTCAACGAAAAGGTTGGTGCAGACCACACTCACCCGATTCGACATGGCCGTGTTGGTGAACGGGCCCGCGCAGGTCAGGATGCCGCCGCTCAGGATCGTCACATTGGTGACGTAAATCGTCGTATCCCAATTCGAGCACGACAGAGACGCATTGCTGATCGCCAGCGAACTCAGCCACGGCGTCGAATTGGTCAAAAGCACCAGAGCGCCGCGATTGGTGATGACCACCTCATCGCCGCCGACCGGCACGGCGGTGGTCCAGTTCGCCGCCACGGACCAATCCCCGGTGGTCGTATTCCAGGTTTGAATGCCCGCCCGCGCCGGCAGCAGGCCGAACGCCATAACAACCAGCACGCCTGCCATAGTCTTAACAGAGAAACTCATTTTCATTATCCTGTATGAAAGGGTGCTTGCAAAGGCAGTAACACAAACCAAACCAGTTGCTTTATAAAATATTAGATAGTTACCAGCTTGTCCAATTCCTATTTGCCGATTTGCGCGGAGCGAATGCCATCGACATGCTGACGGTGTAAAAAGGCCGCAGAATCGGCCTTTATAAGCCGGGCAAACGACCAACCGCGGCGGCAACCAACTATCAATATACCGATACGATACTGCCTGCAGGCGGCACGATCCAGCCCCAGACAACCGTGCCCGACGCCCCATAATTGGTTCCATAAGCGGGTGCCCAGCCGCAGCCACCGCTCACATCATTGGAAATGACACCCAAGGGCCTATCGAAGATGCGCCAGACGGCAATCCGTCCGCCACCACCCCCGCCGCCGTCGTATTTCGATCCGCCGGTGCCGGTCTGTGCATTGCCACCCTTGGCTTGCAAGAGAGCATTGGAGTCGCCAATGAAGGTCCTACAGGTAATGTAAATGCCGCCACCGGACCCGCCACCTCCGTAGGAATTACATCCTCTACCGCCGTTGGCGGAAATGGCGCCTTTGACAACGACTGTATCCGCGGCCTGAATCCGCACACATCCGCCGCCATACGCGCCTTGGGACAGCGCCGAATCCCCCGCATTGCCTCCGCCGCGCGCACCGCTGCCGGCCTCCGGGGCGTTGGACATTCCGTAAGCCGCCCCAGCCGGTCCGGAATCCCAGTAGCCCAGAGCCCCGGCGCCGCCATACCCGGCGCCGTGGGTATAATTGTTCGGAGCACCCAGCCCATAGGCAACGTTCGACTTAGTCGTGCCTGGAAAACGGCCGCCGGCATATCCCAAAGAATCGGCATTGATGGCGCCGCCTTGATCAATGGTCAGGGACTTTAAACTGAATAAAGCGATCGCGCCGTTAGTGGGATGCGCCGCGGGATAGACCCAACAATTGGTGGAAATTCGGGTTTCGCCGCCAACATTAATGCGGGCGCCGTTCCCGGCCGCTTCGCCCTCATTGGTAAGGCCGGCATAAATATAAAACCGGGCGGCATTCGTCAGAATCAACGTGTCCGTGCAATTCAATGTGGGACCGGCTGTGCCGCCGGATATCCCGAAGACCTCCGGACACCACTCGGGACGCGGCATACCCAAAGCCAACGAAGCGGCGCTGACGCACAAGGCTCCGCACCGGATCACGCATTTATTCGTGATCTCCAGCTTGAACTGGAGATAGTTCGTGCCCGCAACCAACAGAGTATTGGACACCGTCAGGTCAAACCCCGGCACGCGGAGCCAGACATTGCTGATTGTCCAGTCGGACAGCGTTAATCGGTTGGTAAATCCCGGCGCCAGCCACTGCCCGGTAAACAAATTCGTCGGCGAAAACAACCGGCTGTCCGTAAAATAGAGCGTGCCGATGTCGCCTGGTAAATAGTGGGTTAGGCCCGCCGACGGGCTGGGAGCAGCCGAAAAGCACAGGGAGGGGATGGGCAGCGCATCCTGCAGCTCCGGATTATAATGCACGGCAATCCGTCCGCCGCCCGCGCCGCCACCAAGATTTTTATTACCCGCCTGCGGATTAGCGGCATTGGCCGTAATTAAACCATTGGTGCCAGTGATTGTGGCACAGGTTATATAAATGCCTCCTCCTGATCCGCCAGCGCCGTGGGTAGAAGAAACGACATTGCTGCCGTTGGCATTAATACTCCCGTTGACGGTCATCTGGATAGCGGTGATGCACACCGCGCCGCCGCCGTGCCCGCTCTGGTCGCCGGCGTAAGCGCCGCCACACCCACCACTCCCGGGATCCAGCGGCGCTGAGGCGGAACCATAAATGTTGGTAGCATATGCCCATCCTTGCCCCTGCCTGCCGTAGCCGCCGTAGCTTCCCCCGGCAATTCCGCTCCCGCCGCCGCCCGGACCATTGCCCTTGCCATAGCCGGGACCGATGCCACCGGCAAAACCCTTGCCCTGGACGTTAATGGCGCCTTTGGTTTCAACAAGAAGGTTGGTGCAGACCACACTCACCCGGTTCGACATGGCCGTGTTGGTGAAGGGGCCCGCGCAGGTCAGGATGCCGCTGCTCAGGATCGTCAGGTTGGTGACATAAATCGTCGTATTCCAATTCGAGCACGACAGAGACGCATTGCTGATCGCCAGCGAACTCAGCCACGGCGTCGAATTGGTCAAAAGCACCAGAGCGCCGCGATTGGTGATGACCACGTCATCGCCGACAGCCGGCACGGCGGTGGTCCAGTTCGCCGCCTCCGACCAATCGCCGGTGCCCCCATTCCAGGTTTGAATGCTTGCGCGCGCCGGCATCAAGCCGACCACCGCGATTAGCAATGCCGTACTCGCCGCTAACTTATTAGGAAAAAGCATCCCCGATCTCTCCTTTCGTTAAACCGCAGGGCTACCCTTTCATATAGCCTTACGAATTATCGCACCCGATTCACGCTGTGCTGCTGCCAGCGTCCCTGTTGGAAATCCTTGATCGCGGCAACGGAACATTCCCAGAATTTTTGGGTAAACTCATCGGAAAACGCCGCGATATGCGGCGTGATCACGACATGGGGAAGGCTCAACAGCGGGTGATCTTTTGGCGGCGGCTCCTGCTCCATGACGTCCAAACCGGCTGCGGCCAGGCGTCCTTCCTTCAAAGCCTTAACCAGCGCATTTTCGTCGATGACCGCACCGCGGGAAGTGTTGATCAGCAGGGCGCTTTTTTTCATTTTACGCAAAGCGCTCTCGTTGAAAAGATGGCGGGTTGTATCGGTCAAAGGACAATGGACCGAGATGAAATCCGACTTTTCAAGCAGTTCGTCAAATCCAACCGGGAGAACGCCCGCCTTTTCCATGATGCCTTCCTTGACATAGGGATCATGACAGATAAATTTCATTTTGAATCCGGCAAGCTTGGCGGCCACGTAGCGCGCGATTTGTCCGAAACCAACCAGTCCGAAGGTCTGCCCTGAAAAGTGCCAGCGCAGGCAATCTGTTCCGGCTTGGTTCCAAACGCGCTTGCGGACCTCGCCGTCATAAAACGGGATCTGCCTGGCCACGGCAAAAAGCAGGGCAATGGCGTGATCGGCCACACACTCGGCAATCGCCTCCGGGGTATTGGATATCCAGATGCCCAAACGCGTCGCTTCCTCGATCGGCAGCCCGTCGACGCCGCTGCCGCTCCGCATTATGGCCTTGCAATTCTTCAGTTTGGGCAACGACTGCGGCTTAATCACCAGGTTGGGGCCCAGCGTCCAGACAACGTCGGCTTCCCCGGCAAAATCCAGGAATTCGGCTTCGTCCTTGCAACGCTTTGTTTTGAACTCAATCCCGCTTTCGGCCAGTTTACCCGGCACCCATTCGGGAACACCAGACTTATCGCATGCTATAAGGGCCACCTTGAACGCCATTTGATTTTTCCCCTTTTGTTTTCGGACGAACGCCGCCGGCCGCTTGCCGGTTGACCGTTGCCGCGACTTCCTTAACCGCCGCCCTGGCGCTGCCGGCGATGCCGCCCCAGTCGCCGCAAACCGCCAGCCAGTTCGCACCCCGGTCAAGCCAGCGCTGGATGCTTGCCTGGTCCGTGCCCGACACCGAACCGATCATCACTCCGGCTTTACGGGCAAAGGCACAAATCTTATCGATCGTTTTCTGCACTTCCTCGCCGCCGGTGTTGCGCAGTTGATTCATTGTGGCGGACAGGTCGCTGGGTCCGATGCAGATCGAGCCCAACCCCTCGACCGCAAGGATTTTTTCGATTTCGTCCAAAGCCCGGATGTTTTCGATCTGAACGATGACCATGGGATCGTTTTCGGCTTTGTCGAGATACTCGCCGAAGGGCATGCCGCCGAAATTCGTTCCCCTTCGTGGTCCGCAGCCTCGAATGCCCCGCGGCGGATACCGGCAGGCCTTGACCGCCGCTTCCGCTTCCGCGGCGCTGTTCACCATCGGGATAATCACGCCGGCCGGCGCCAGCTCCAACAGGGGCTTGATGATAAACGGATCGTTGCCGGCCACCCGCAGGAACGGCGCCGTGTCCGTACCGCGCAGCGCCATGCAGTGCAGCAAGCCGGTTTCGATACTGAGCGGGCCATGCTCCATGTCCAGCCAGGTAAAGTCCATCCCCGTATCGCCCGCCAGTTCGCTGACCGCCGGATCGCTCAACGATACAACCATACCCAGGCAAAGTTTGCCGGCATCGACTTTGGCCCTGAATTTTTCCAGATTATTGATCTGCATTTGTTTTCCTTTGTCTTATTATTTAACGGATCGATACCACCCGTAAGCGAATCGGTATTCCTGTAAAATAATGGATATTACGCGCATGTCCATCTCTTTTTAGATCGGAATTATCGGGTTTTCCTTAAATATTCATGGCCACGGCATGAACCAGCAGGGCAACGGTAATACCCATCAACATGCCCAGAAACACTTCCGTCTCCGTATGCCCCAGCAATTCGGCCAGATGTTCGTGGGAAAACCGGTGCGTCTTGAAAAGTTCGTCCAGCAGCTTATTCAATACGCGGGCCTGCTGACCGGCGGCCCGCCGCACGCTCTGGGCATCGAACATGACGATGGAGGCAAAGGCCAGGGTAACGGCAAAGAGCGGGTCCGCCGTGCCAACGCAGATGGCCACCGAGGTGCAGAGCGCCGCGGCCAGCGACGAATGCGCGCTGGGCATGCCGCCGGTGCTGAGCAGGAAACTGAAATTGATTTTACGCGCCTTCACGAAATAGCAAATCATCTTCGTGACCTGCGCCATCATCCAGCCGCAAAAGATCGACCAGAATGTCGGGTTAAACCACCAGCCTGTCCAGATTGAATGCATAATAATCTCAAAGAAGCAATCGCATCAGACCGCCAAAGGCCGTGACGGCTGCACAATTACGTTAATACGCGTTTTCGCGGCTGAAAAGGGTTTTGGCCATGATCTTGAAATCGAAGGCCAGCGACCAGTTTTCCAGATAATAGAGATCGTACTTGATCCGTTCCCGAATGTCGGTGTTTCCGCGCAGGCCGCTGACCTGCGCCCAGCCGGTCAGGCCCGGCTTGGAAGCGTGCCGCCACATGTAGCGGCTGATTTCCTCCTTGAATTGCTCGACAAAACAGGGCCTTTCCGGACGCGGCCCCACCAAGCTCATTTCGCCCATTAACACATTCCAGAGCTGGGGAAGTTCATCCAAATTGTACCGGCGCATGAAGGCGCCGATGCGTGTGCGGCGCGGATCGTTGGCCACCGCCCAGACGGGGCCGGTCTCGGCTTCGGCATCCGGCAGCATGGTTCGAAACTTGATCAGCTGGAATGGCCGCCCGTCCTCGCCGCAGCGTTCCTGCCGGTAAAATACCGGCCCCGGCGAATCGCGTTTGATCAGAATCGCGAATACCAACAGAAATGGCAGCGCCAGGATAATACCGCACAGGGCGCCGAATAAATCCTCAGCACGCTTGAGCAGCCGGTTCCAGAAATTGTCCAATGGCCAGTGGCTGACGCCCAGCAGGGGAATATCGTTGATCGTCTGCATGTCGACCCGGCCGGTCATGACATAGAGGAGGTCCGGCACGAGCGCAAACGTGACCAGCGACTGCTCGCACATGAGAATCATCTCGATCGTGCGCGCATGGTCGATGGTCGTATCGGTCAGAATCACCTGGTCGGCCTGGTTGGCTTCGATAAAAGCGCGCAGGTCATCCAGCGTCCCTTTGACCAGGTCGCGGGGAATATCCGGGTGCGCCTCGCCGCTGTGTGTCTGGAAAAAAGCCACCACCCGCGCGCCCAACCGCGGCTCCTGCTTCAAAGCTTTTTTCAAACGCGCCGCAATCGCGTCGGTGCCCACAATGACAACGCGATTGACCACGCTCCGGTGGCGGGCCAGATGCAATTCCCACCGAAACAGCCCGTAACGTTCCAGCAGGACCAGAAGCAGAATGGTCGCCGCCGAAAGAAACACCGTGATGCGGGCAAAGGGCGGTTCGGTTTTCAAGACATACGCCAACGCCATTGCCGCCACAAGGTATAGCAGAACACCACGTACGAGGCGCGGAATCTTGTCGCCAAACGACCCAATTTGCGGTCGCACATAAAGTTCCAAATACTGAAAAATCAACAGAAAGAGAAACACGCCGACAAATGCCCCCTGGGCATACATGCTGTAAAGATGATCGGGCGGCCGATCGTGAAAGAGTGGAATCAGACCGCTGTCGAACCGGATCCACGTGGCCAGCATAAAACCCAGAAAATACGCCCCG
>CAZTWL010000005.1:27649-87538 GCA_964617825.1 uncultured Verrucomicrobiota bacterium | reverse complement strand
GTTGCCCCCCGTCGTCCCGCCCCGCCCCCAGCTCATCGCCGGCGACGGCTGCGCAACTGGCCAAAACATCGGATGTATCGCGGACACGCATCTTTTTAAAACCCGGCGCTCAATGATCAGTCATCAGTGATTAGTTCTTAATTATCATTAGCATCCCATAGGATGCTCAGGCTGTAGGCTGAAGGCTGCAGACCATAGGTAAAATCGCGGAAAAAGCGAAAACATTTCTCATGTTCTCATAAACTTGAGTTCCGGTTTTTTGCCAATGTGTTTTATTAGTTCCGACCTACAGCCTACGGCCCAAATGCCTACAGTCTCGGCGTCCCTATGGGACGTCAGTGGTTACTGATTACTATATCTTCACCACCATGCTCTTGGCCAATTCGGCGGCTTTCCGGTCGCCATCGACGGCACGGATCAGCGCCAGGGCAAATTCGAAGGTCGTGCCCGGCGCCTGGCTCGTAATCAGACGGCCGTCGACCACTACCCGTTCGCTCAACCGCGGGGTTTGGGTCAATTCGGCAGCTACCCCGGGATGGCAGGTCGCGCGCCGGCCTGACAGCACACCTGCGGCCTGCAAAACCAGCGGACCGGCACAGACGGCGGCCACCCACTTGCCGTTTGCCACGAAGGCGCGCACGGTCGCCAGCAGGCGCTCATCCTTGGCCAACGCCTTCACGCCGTCGCTCCCGCCCGGAATCGCCAGCATGTCGAAACTATCCGGGTTAACCTCCGCCCAGGCGGCATCCGGCACGAGCCGCACACCGCGCGATGCCCGGATGGCGCCTGTGCTTAAGCCCGCAATAACCACATTCCATTTCGCCCGGCGCAAGATATCCGCGACAATGACTATTTCCATCTCTTCGCTGCCATCGGCCACAAGCATCAATACATTCATGGCTCTGCCTCTGCGGGAAAATATGCCGTTCATCCGGATCAGTGATAGCAGACAAGCCGAATCGCTATAGACTGGGAACTTTAGCATGGACACCGGCGCTTGTCGAGACACCAAAAACGACAGTGAATTACTCGGGCCCAAGTCGCGCAGCGATCATATTTTCGCACGTCACCACAAAGGTTGTTGATTTCCCGGGTTGGCAAGCTTGCCTATATGGCTTGGCGTTTTTGTGTCAGACCTGATGTTTGTGTTTTTCTAGTCGTTGGATGACCGCCACCCGCATCGATTATCCTGGCCCGTTTGCCTGCGACCTCGTTGAATAGTAAATAGCCTTGACATTTTCTTAATCGTTTGATTAAATTGGACAGTTAAGAAAGCAGCAATTCAATGAGCAGACTGGATTCCAAACAAAGGACCGCAATCCTGGAGGCCGCGGTGGCTGTCTTCGCCATTACCGGCCTGGATGGCGCCACAATCCGCATGGTCGGCCGGAAGGCCGGCGTCAACAGCGCGCTCATTTACTATTACTTCGAAAACAAGAATCAGCTTTTCGAGGAATCCATTCGCATGGTCACTGACGATTTTCTCCGCATGCTCGGGTGTCACAAAAAACCATTTGCCGGCGGACGCTCCCGGATCGAATTCATCGTCAACACTCTTTTTGAATATTATACGACCAACCCCGAACGCATGCAATTGATGATCGCCGTGTTCGGCCTGTATCCCGATCTGATGGCGAAAATCCTGCAAAGTTTTGCCAAAACGCAAAACCTTGCGCCGTTGGCCATTCTCCTTGAGGGAATTCAGCGCGGGGAACTCAAACCGTTTACACCGCTGTCATTATGGTGGAATATGCTGGGCATGTGCCTGTTTGCCATGCAGACCCAAACAATCGTCACCCGCCTTCCGCAAAAAGAGCTGCACTGGGCCATACCGTCCATGGACGAACGCCGGAAACAAATCGTCGAAATATTGATGACGGGATTGACTGTCGGCAAACCTGAAGAGCGCGCGCCGCAACGCAACCCGCACCAACGATCAGCTGCGGCCGAATATATCGATGCAGGCAACTCGTCGCGACCGGACTTGCAGGCTTAAACATTATTTTGCTGTTGAGGACTTTCGCCCTTGTTTTTTTTAAACACGCTTCCATTCATGCTTTATGCCGTGCATAACAAGTCAAATCGATCGAATAAAAAAGGAGCAACCGATTATGCGAACAGCACTATTGACGATTTTGGCGCTGGTCCTCGCCGCCGGATGCAGCCGGCACAACAATAAGCCGTCCGGCTCCGGGACAATCGAATGCACGGAAGTGGATATCGCCCCGCAAGTTTCCGGAAAAATCCTGGTCCTGGTCCCCCAGGAAGGCGATGCGGTCAAAGCCGGCGACTTGATCGCCAAGCTGGACTCGACCGACTATGAATTGAAAAGGAACGAGGCGGATGCCGCCGTGGCGGTGGCCCGCGCGCAATTGGCGCTCTTGTTGGCGGGCAACCGGCAGGAAGACATCGAACGGGCCCGCGAACAGGTCCACGAATCCAAGGCCACGGCCGAAGCCGCCGTCGCCGACCTGCGCCGCATCGAAGCTGTGTTCAAAACCGGCGCGGCAACTCGAAAGCAGATGGATGATGCCAAGACCCAGGTGGAAAGGACCCAGGCGACTCTGGCAGCCGGCGAGCAAAACCTGGCCAAACTGGTAAAGGGAACACGGGTTGAGGAAATCAAGCTGGCGGAAACGCAGGTGGCGCAGGCCGCAGCCAAACTGGCCTCAACGGCAAAAACGGTCGCGGATTGCACGGTAACTTCCACAGTCGGCGGCGTGGTCACAACCCGTATCCGCGAAGAAGGCGAATTTGTCCCGGCGGGTTCCCCGCTTGTGACCATATCGCACATGGACGACGTCTGGCTTGCTGTCTACGTTCCGGAAGCAGCACTTGGCGGCGTCAAACTCGGTCAGCCCGCGCAGGTGAGGATTGACGGCCATCACGACTTCTACGATGGCAAAGTCACCTATATTTCGCCGACCGCCGAATTCACGCCCCGCAATGTCCAGACGCCCGATGAGCGCGCCAAACTGGTTTACCGCGTAAAAATCACGCTACCCAACAAGGACGGCATTTTCAAGCCGGGCATGCCGGCGGATGGATATTTGCACTGAATCCGACTCGCCAAAAGGCACAACCTGATTCGAGAAAGTCCGATATCAAATGGCAACTTTAAAACAGACTTCGACGGATCTCGCGGTGAAAACCGAAGGGCTGACCAAGTCATTTGGCACACTGCAGGCGGTCAAATCCCTGGACCTTGCCATCCCAAAGGGAGAAATGTTCGGGCTGGTCGGCGCCGATAACGCCGGCAAGAGCACGTCCATCCGCCTCCTGTGCGGCATCCTGGCGCCGACTTCGGGCAAGGGCTGGGTGACGGGCTTCGACCTGGAAAAGGAAAGCCAGGCAGTCAAACGTCGAATTGGGTATCTTTCCCAGAATTTCACGCTTTACGGCGATTTGACCGTTGACGAAAACATCGCTTTTTTTGCCCGTATTCACGGCGTCAATTATTTTACCGCGCACCGGAACGAACTGCTCGAGTTTACCCGCCTGACCGCCTTTCGCCGCCGCCTGGCTCAAGCGCTTTCCGGGGGTATGAAGAAAAAACTGGCCCTGGCCTGCACGTTGATTCATACGCCGGAGATTATCTTCCTGGACGAGCCCAGCACCGGGGTCGATCCGGTTTCGCGCGGGGAACTCTGGAGCATTCTCAGCTCGATCCTGGATCAGGGCATAACGATTTGCATGACTACGCCCTATCTCGACGAGGCCGAACGCTGTCACCGCATCAGTCTGATGCACTCCGGCCGGATAATCAGGACGGGCACACCCTTGGAAATCAAAAAAGCCATGCCGGGCGCCGTCTATGACTTGCAGTGTTCCGATGCGTCCGCCGCTTACCGGTTATTGCGCACCAAATTGCCGGCCACGCAGCTGGTGTTATACGGCAACCGGCTGCGCCTTTGGACCGACCAAGGTCCGCTGGCCGCCCGGGAAACGGTCGCCTGGCTGGCCAACGCAAACATCCGGGATGTCACCCTGGCGGAAGCCGAGCCTTCGCTGGAGGACGCCTTTGTCGCCATGCTTGGAAAACGATCACCTGAGGAGGAACGGCCATGAAGCCAGGCAAGGTCAGCCATAAAATGGCCACAGTCAGAGTCGCAAACGCCAGCGATTGCCATTCCGCACCCCGTCGATGGCACTCGAATCTCGTTTGCGTCCTATTCGTTTTTTTCGGACTAATCGCTGCCGTCACGAGGGCGCCCGCGGTGGAGATTTCCATCGCGCGCATCATCGACGACACGTTGGCCCACAACTACCAGATCAAAATCGCGGGCGAACAGGTCAACGCCTCCGCCGCGGTCAAGCAACAGGCCGATGCCGCCGCGTTTCCCTCGCTCGATATCGACGGGCGCGCGGCGCACTACTGGGGCTTGCAGGAAAACAGCCTGGGGCCGAGTTTGACAATACCGGCCATTCCCGATCGTTACAGTTCCGGGGTCGGACTTACCCAGCCGCTTTTCACCGGCGGACGGATCGTACGGCGCAAGGATTTGACGGATGCGGAACGCCGCGCGGCCCAATCTTCGCTTTCCGCCAGACGCGCCGATGCCATTTACCAGGCTTCGATTGCCTATTGGTCATGGTCAAAGGCATTTTACGCAGCTGAGTCGTTCCGCGCGGCCGTGGCCTGGATGGAGACTCACGAACGCGATATGCGCAATTTGCGCGCCGCGGGCCTGGCAACGGAAAACGAACAACTCTCCACTTCCGTGCGGCTGGATCAAACCCGCCTGCGCCTGGAGGAGGCCTTGCGCTACACGCAACTGTGCCAAGCAAACATCGAACGCTTGACCGGGAACTCCCTGCCGGGCGATGCCGCTCCATCGCGGCCGGCGGACGCCGATCTTTCCGCGGCCGCCTCCGAACGCGAACTGATTCAAGGCGCGCTCACCAATCGCAACGAAGTTCAAGCCCTGCAATTCGCGCTCGATGCCGCGCAAAAAAACATCGAAATTCAAAAAGCCGGCTATTTTCCGCAATTGAACGCCAATGCGCGTGGCGAGGTGGCCAAGCCGAACCAGTTGAACGTCCCGCCGGAGAATACGTGGCAATTCGATGCCTTTATCGGCCTTTCCGCAAGCTGGAATATAATGGATTGGGGATTGACCCGCGGCAAAGTCAACGAGGCCAGAGCGCGCGCCAACCAGGCCGGACACCAGCTTTCCCAATTGAACGAGCAGGTGGTTTTCGAGGTGCGCCAGGCGCTGATCAATCTGGGAAACGCCTTGACCAGGGTCCAAGTGGCGCGCCGCGCTGAAGAAAGCGCGCGTCTCGATTTGAAAGCCGCAACCAATCTCTGGCAAAACGGTCTGGCACGCCATGCCGATGTGCTCGATGCCCAAACGCGGCTTACGGATGCCGTCTTCGACCTCGTTTCCGCACGCGCTGACCTGGCCTTGGGACGGGCCGAACTGGCCCATGCCTATGGAATGACAAAAGAGTAAAATCCATTAGCATCCCACAGGATGCTCTGGCTGAGGGCTGTGGGCCGTAGACCCTAGACAAACAGCAAGAAAAGAGATGATTATGAAAAGCCCTTCAAAATCCTCAGTTTTGGTTTTTCAAACTTGGATTTATTCGATTCCGACCTACAGCCTTCGGCCTACAGTCTGCAGTCCGAGGCATCCCTGTGGGACGCTAGCGAGTAAAATCCAAAGTTTTATCAAGCTGGCACGCTTTTCGCAGTTCACATGATGCATCATTATCCATGAGCATGCCCTTACATAATTCAGCTCCGGCTGAGGTGGTCGTCAGCGTCGACGGCCTGGCCAAAAAATTCGGCAAGTTTACCGCCGTCGACAACCTCTCCTTTGCCATCCGCCGCGGGGAAATCTTCGGCTTTCTCGGGCCGAACGGATCGGGAAAATCGACCACCATCCGGATGCTCTGCGGCCTGCTGGCGCCTACCTCGGGCAGGGCCACGGTCGCCGGGTACGATATCATCCGCAATCCGGAAGATGTGCGCGCCAATATCGGCTATATGTCTCAGAAATTCAGTTTGTACAAAGACCTTACCGTCGGCGAAAACATCGAATTCTTCGGCGGGGTTTACGGCCTCGAAGGCCAATTGCTGCGCAAGCGCATGGCAGCCGTAATCGCCATGGGCGGATTGGCCGGACTGGAACAAGCCCTTACCGGGACGCTTTCCGGCGCCCTCCAACAGCGCCTGGCGCTGGGCTGCGCCATTCTGCACGAGCCGCCCATCCTTTTCCTGGATGAACCGACCAGCGGAATTGACCCGATCTCCCGCCGCATGTTCTGGGACATAATCCGGAATATGGCCTTGCGCGGCATTACCATCCTGGTAACGACCCATTTTCTGGATGAGGCCGAACTGTGCGACCGGCTGGGATTCATCGCTTCCGGCAAGCTCACGGCCATGGGCGCTCCGGCCGAGATTAAGCGCGCCGCCGTGGACGAAGACCTTTACGAACTGAGCTTGCCTTCCCTTTCAGGCGCCCGGGAAATAGCCGGCCAAATCGAAGGCGTGAAGGACGTCTCCTATTTCGGCCAGAATCTTCATGTCTTTTGCCGCCGGAAAACATTGTCGCTTGCGGACCTCGAACGCGAACTGCGGACTCGCGGATTGGCGCCGACAAGTCTGCGCGCAATCGATCCGCGCCTCGAGGACGCGTTTATCCGGCTGGCCGATCGCAAAGCCGCAGACGAGCGTCATTCATGAATGGCAACCCATATGCGCTGCGCGGGATACGAGGTGTGCAATGCTGAACCGGATCTGGGCCATATTCGTCAAAGAAATCATGCAGATCCGCCGGGACCCGCTTTCCCTCAGCCTGCTCCTGCTCGTCCCGGCCTTTTTGCTTATCCTTTACGGCTATGCGCTTTCATTCGACGTCAAACACCTCAAAGTTGCCGTTCTGGACGAGGATCGCACCCCGTCAAGCAGGTTCCTGCAGGATAGTCTTTTTCAAAATCCGTATTTCGAGCGGGCCGGAACGGTTGCTTCGCGCGCCGCGGCCGATCGGTGGTTAAAGCGCGGGGACGCCCGCATCGTGCTCATCATTCCGCATGATTATGCCGCCCGACTGGCCCTGGGCCGGAAAAGCGTTGTGCAGGCGTTAGTCGACGGGTCGGATTCCATGGCCGGCACGGTGGCCGTCGGCTATCTTGACGCCCTGACGGAAAAAATTACGATGCAAATGGCCGGAAGCGCCGCAGGCGCAGCGGCCATGCCGCTGCTGAAACTCGAACCGCGCATCTGGTTCAACCCGGACTTGCAAAGCGCCCATTTCCTGATTCCAGGTCTCATGGGAATGCTGTTGATGATCTCCGCCGTGGTCGCCACTTCGCTTTCCATTGTCCGCGAGAAGGAACGGGAGACAATCGAGCAAATCAATGTGTCCGCGGTGCGGCCCTTCGAGCTTATTCTCGGCAAAATCATGCCTTACCTGCTGATCTGCCTGTTTACCGCGCTCATTGTGCTGGGCGTCGGCTATTTTGTGTTCGGCCTGGCAATCCGCGGCTCGCCGCTTCTTCTGGGCAGCGCAATTGCGATCTTCCTTTTCGCCGCCCTGGGCATGGGACTCCTGATCTCGGCGGCCACGACATCGCAGCAGGTGGCTTTTCAATTGGCCACCATCACCAGCCTGCTGCCCTCCATCGTGCTCTCCGGCCTGATTTTCCCGATTTCCAGCATGCCTCTGCCGATTCAGGGCATATCCTTGATCATCGTGCCGCGATATTTTGTCGCCGTCATGCGGAGCATCATTCTGAAAAACGCCTCGTTTTTGGATGTATGGCCCAACTTGGCGGCAATGTTTGTCCTCGGTCTCTTTTTTAACTTGCTTGCGATCCGGATTATGGGGAAACACTAACCAGGCGCAAATCGAATGCAACTTTCCAGGATAAAATGCATGGTCAGGAAGGAACTCGCGCAACTCTTGCGCGACCGCAACCTGGCGCGTTTATTGATTGTCGCGCCGCTTTTTCAGCTCTTGGTGCTGGGATTTGCGGCAACCACCGATATCCGCGAAATCCGGTTGGCCGTGCGCGACAACGACCATTCCTGGCACAGCCGCGAGTTAAGCCGCTCGCTCGGCGCTTCGAGCTATTTCAAAATGAATGCGCTTTCCGGCCCGGAAAACGGCGACGCCGACCTGCTCGTCTCCGGCCAGGCCGGGCTGGTCTTGATTATTCCGGAAAAATTCAGCGAACTTATCCTGCAAGGGCGACCGGTTGCCCTGCAAGTTCTGGTAGACGGCACGGACAGCAATTTCGGAGTTCAGGGATTGAGCTACCTCCAGAAAGCGCTCGGCACCTTCAACGCACAGTTGCTGGCGCGCGCCCAAAAACGCAACGGCAGCACAAAGCCCTCCGTGGCTGTCGAAAGCCGTGTGTGGTATAACCCCGGACTCGTTTCGCGGATTTACATGGCGCCGGCCATAATGAGCCTCCTGCTTATGGTGACCACCCTGCTGATCACGAGCATGGCCCTGGTCAAGGAGCGCGAAGACGGGACCATGGAACAGCTTATTGTGACCCCTCTGCGGCCCAGCGAGATCGTTACCGGCAAATTGTTTCCCTTCGTGCTCATCGGCATTATTGAAGTCGCCTTCGCCCTGCTGGTCATCCGCTTCGTCTTCCAGATTCACATGCGCGGCAGCCTCCTGACCCTGTCAGTTTTTTCAGCATTGTTCCTGCTCTCGACCCTGGGTCTGGGTTTGTTCGTTTCCACGCTCGCCAAGACCCAGCAACAGGCCATGCTGATCTCGGTTTTTTTCATATTGATGCCTTTCATGCTGCTCTCGGGATTTGCGTTTCCGGTCGAGAACATGCCCGCATCGATCCAGCTGGTTACGGACTTCATTCCGCTGAAGTATTTTCTGACTGCCGTGCGCGGAATTTATCTGAAGGCTGAAGGCTGGGCCGAACTCTGGACCCAGGCGCTCATCTTGCTCGGCTGGGGCATCGCAATTCTCGGAATCGCCGTCGCCAATTTCCGAAAGCGGCTGGATTAGAACCGGGCCACCGCCCGCCGCGTCACCCGTCCTCTGGCACCGGCGGTCCAGCATAAGCTGCTCGCGCCCGAAATCGGCCATTCCGGGACCGGACCGTTTTTCGCAAACATATTTTGAAGTTTTGATGCCGAAAAAGATTCCCAGCACCTGCAGAGAGACTGCAACAAGATTGTCAGGCAGGCGGTATTCCATCCAAAACTATGGATGACAAAATCATGGAGCGCAAACAGTATCCAGAGATAGACAAAGCAATCCCTTCCGCGTCGGCTCCGGCATTCCCGGCCAGCATCGGATTTCCTTGTCAGCGGCATAGGCGCCCAGCAAGGCGACGTAAACCTGCATAATACCTTCAGGCAAATTCAACGCCTGCTTCAAGGCAGAAATCGGCGATCATCAGCCGGATATGGCCCAACGTGGAAATCGTCAGCAGGGAAACAATACCGATACTTCGTTGAACGGCAGCCTCTCCTTTGGCGTAATCGCATCGGCAGCTGGTTCATTATCGCTCATAATTGGCTTATAAAACGATGCATTCCAGCGGTCTATTGACTTCCCCTATTCATCAAGACCAGCAATAGAGGGACGGCTAAGCCCGACAACGGATTTTATGCTGTCCTTCCATTTGATTAAAGGATCGTTGCGATATCTACGGTAAAGGGCAATTATGGCAGTGTTGGTCTGGGTCGCCATGAGAGCCTCGCCACGGCGGATGGCTTCCGAATCATGAGGGCATGTAAGTGGTAGAATGTTGCGAAGGCGATTGATCTTTCCCAGCCAGATGGAGTCCGTGACGTAGGGGCGAACGGCTGCAATCAGGGCATCCGGATCGCCATCCAGCATTGGCTCACCGGAAACACTGGTCTCAAAGTCTTTGGCATAGGCATACTGAAGACAGGCAAGCCGCGCTTTAAAAGATGGCGCCCCGGGTTCCCAATAGGACAGGACCGCATCATCTGTCGAACCAACTGAGAACCGCAAAACGATCTGTGCTTTGTAGGGTGAAAGTTCCTCACAAAGGCGTTTAATGCATGACAGGCGTGGTTTGGAGACAATGAGCAGGTCATTGCCTGCCTCCAGCATCCGCAAAATTATCGCAATGCATTCGTCAATGTTCCGCTCGGTGATGTCATGAGCCGTCGGGAACATGATGCGGCCGGACCGCCTGGTAAACGTACGGTCAAGGTCATGCTGACGAAATCGGGGATGCTTCCAGGAAGTCGTGGTCGCCCGTTTGAAACGGATCGCCATCGTTTTGGCGTAGCAGTAGCGGCAGTCGTGTTCGCAGCCATCCTGGATATTGACGTTGCTCGCTGCCCATTCCTGAGTGCCGGTAGGCGGGCGTGTTACTGTCGATGTAGTTGTCATGTGTTTAATTGTATGATCTCTGGGTTGACAAGACAATCAGTTTCGACTTCAACCCCTTAGATCAAGATACAACGTTGGCGGGCTAATGGCACAATTGACCCAAAAACGTCTTTTGTTCTGAGCTGTATTCCCGCGCTTGGTTCCAAAATTTAATGCCCAAACTATTGCGGCTGAAAAACGCCAGTCGATACAATGGCGATTTATTTTTTATTTGCCTTATTTCCACAGCATCCGTCTCGTCGCCTTGATATCCAAGATCCTTCATCCTCTTACAAAAATATTGACAGACAAATCGCCCAAATCGCTCGCCTTTCAGTTTGGCATTTTGCCATGCCAAACGCCAATCCGTCGTTCCGAAGAATTCATCAACAGTATGGTTATCAATTTTACAATAATTGGATTCATTCCGGTGCGCATCCATATATGTTGGAATCAAAACCAGAAAATCAACGAAACGTTCCGACAATATTTGAATAGTCCTAAATTTAAAATTCTCCATTCTATACATATCGGCTAAGCAAAAAGACAAAACACGGCATCCTTTGTGCCCATAAGGGATGGCTTTTAACACTTCGCCGATGCATTCATTGCAATCACCCCGCACAAAGGTTACATCAGCTTTAGGATAATTCTGCCTAACCCTCATTTTCAACGCCTGCAATTTATTTTCTTCTAATTCGCAGAAAACGTATTTATTGAAAGGATTTTTTACGCCTAGAGCGAGTAATGGCGAACCGTCGACTATTTTCTCGCTGCCCTTCTCTTTCGCGTTGCCCGCGCCAGCGAACAGGTCAATGTAAACCAAACAATCCCATTTAGGAGCTTTCATACTGGCCGAGAACAAATCGACATACAGGGCGATCAAACGATGTTTTTGCTCAGCGTAATTACCGGCATCGGACAAAACAAATTCATCATGTACCATTGTCTACACCTCTATGTCCGCAATTTATCTAATTTTACCCAAACTCCCGAGGCACGTTCGTATTCCCAAAATGTCCAACCGTTGCAGGTGAGACGTTTGACGACGGCGGAGCCAGCGACAGAAGGAGAAGTGTAATTTTTACCAGCGAAGCGGATTGATCCGTCGCGTCGTACCAAAGCCGTATATGTATCGCCTTTGTAACGCGCTCGAATTATTATTGGTCTCCGTATGAATGGCGCCAATGTAGGTTGACGGCTTCCCCCAGACTGTCGGTATTTCCGGATGTCCGTTGTAATGCCCATGACATTTCGCCTTTGTCGATCTTGTTGCTGGCGAATCTTGTTATCTAGGATATTCTGGAGATTTTCGGCATGATTTAATTTCCCTTTTGTTGCGTTTCCCTTTGGAACTGCAACACGAAGGATAAGAGACTCAAGTTCCTTGATATGGTCAGCCTTGCGAACGAGATACAGGCTAAAGCGGTCCCATTTGCCGGCGTGCCGGTCATTCTGATGCTGCTGGATTCGACTTCGCAGATTCGTCGCCAGGCCAACATAATAAAGATGATCGCCTTTATAAAGCGCATAGACGCCATGCCGATCGCCAATCAACTCAGTGATCTGTCGCGGAAATTCCTCAAAAGCTTGGCTGGCAATCCGCTCTAAATAGCCTAACAATAAAGGACGTGATTTGTGTTTTATTTTCATATCTTCAAGACCCCCTCCACAATCTTGATTTCCTCTTCCGTCAGGCCGTAGAGCTCATAGACCAGAGCATCTATCTGCCGGTCGGTGGCAGCGATCTCGCGCTCAAGACGGGACTTCTCGTCGGGCGTCTTGGCGGTCTGGACCTTTTTGTACAAATCAATCATATTGTCCACTAGCAATACCATCCGATCATGCTGCGCCTTATTTTTGGGCTTCGAGAAGTCAATTCGGCGGATCGGTAGACGCCTAATGAACTGCGTAAAGTACCGGAAGAAGCCGCCGCGCATGGTTGTGCTAATGCGTTTCAGGTAGAAGTCGAGAACGGAACTGTTCAGCAGGGCCAGAATGTACTTCGGAGATTCCTTCACGTCAGGGCGCAACGTGATCCCGTAACCGCTTGTAAAAATGTAGTCGCCACCTTCGTCAAAGGCAAAGGACGCACGGTCGGCAATGTCGGGAACGAGGATTTTCGGCAGGAGCATTAAGTCAATATTCTGTTGCCGTCCGTATTGAAACCAATCTGCTCCTCGGAAACTGTCTTTCTCTCGGGCAGAGAGATAGACCTTGTTCTCGTTCAAATAATCATGGAGCAACGGAAAACGCTTTTGAATCTCCGCTTCGGAAATAAGGGTCGCTTGGCCGTTCTTGATCGTGTATGGCACAATGACCACTTTTCCGGACGGCAAAACACGGTATGGTTTGATCTCACGACCTTGTAAAAACAGCGAAACGGCCTTACGCTCAAGTTTCACGTCCCGATTAAGAATCTTGGAATGGGCTGTAATGATGTCATTGTTCCCCCGGACAAGATCAAGAACATAGACTTCGTTTGCGCTGGTGCGGATGCCTTGGGCCATGCGCTCGGCAACGTCGGCCAGCTTAACAGGCCACTTGCTGAGAGTGTCAAAGACTTCCACGCCAGCACCAATAGCAAAATTCCATTCTGTCGCCGTAATAGTCTTGACTGGTATCTGGCCCTTGGTGCCTTTACCCTCCATCCGCCAGGCATCTATGTCGTCTATCTTCACAATCTGGCATTCGGACGTACCAGCCTTGTCGAGGAACATCAGGCACGTATATGTCGTTGCGCCGGCAAATACTTGCTGATCGCCGAAATGAACGACGTGGGCAAGATGCTTACCATCGGAAATGACTTTGCGTAAGGCTTCGCCATACTGCGCATTGAAGAACTTGTGCGGCAGGATGAACCCCATCCTCCCGGTCTTGTTCAAAAGGCTGAGGGCTTTTTCGACGAAGACAACATAAATATCGTAGTTCCCGGCTGCCGCCGACCGGTAAAGCGTCTTGTAAAGATCAACCTCGACTGGCGCCCATTCCTTCATGGTCTGAATGCGAATGTACGGCGGATTGCCAATTACAACGTCAAAGCCGCCAGCTTTGAAGATTTCCGCATACTCCATATTCCAATCAAATGCGTTGATGCGATATTTGTCTTCCTCGTTGAACAGGTCCATCTGCCGGTTTTGGTAGAAATCCGGGCCAATAAGCGAATTGCCGCATTTGATATTGCTACCCAAGTCCGGCAAGGCGCGCTGATGGAAGAGCTCGAACTGTTTGGTGATCGTTTCCTGCGACTCGCCTTCCAGGACCTTTAGGAGCAGGGAAAGTTTGGTGACCTCCACTGCCTGCGAGTCGATATCCACGCCGTAGATATTGTTCAGCAGGATGCGCTTCTTTTCGTCGGTCGTGAGGCGCCAGTCCTCGTGGGCCTGGTATAAAACTTTACGATGCTTTTCCGGACCTTCCTTGACGTAATAATCCCTGTGCCAGTTTAATAAATACTGGTATGCGCCCAGCAGGAACGAGCCGGAGCCGCAGGCTGGGTCCAGGATTCTTAGTTTGGCCGCCTGCCTGGGCGTTTTGTCTTCCAGTAGCTTGCCGACCGTGTTCTTGACAATATACTCCACGATATAGGTTGGCGTGTAATAGACTCCGCCAGCCTTGCGGACCTCGGGTTTATCCTCCACTTTCGCCTGATGGCCGGCTGTCAGCCGGATCACTTTACCCAGGAAACGCTCATAAACCTGGCCTAGGATGTCGGCGGGCAGGACGGAAAACTCGTAGGGGCTTTCTGGATAATACAGGTTGCCCACGATATCCTTGACAACCTTGTCGTCGATCGCCAGGGTGAGCGTCAGTTCATCCGGTCGCTCGCTGCCGGCATCCTTACTTTTTGTGAAGCAGAAAATGCCGGAGTTGTAGCGCTCGTCGGCGCGCTGGAAGAATTCGCCCAGCCGGGGATAGGCCCGTTCCCCATTGCGCAGGGTCATCAGCCGTCCGTAAGGCTCGATGCCGCGGTCCTCGCAGATCCGCAGGAAGATGATACGGTCAATGATCCGTTGCACGGCAAAATTAAGCTCGCGTTGCGAAAGGGCTTCGTTGCGCATGGCGATGTTGCGGGCCAGCAGGTCGCGCCAGCGCTCGATTTCCTCCAGGAAGGCGTCATCGACGCTCGCCGTGCCTTTGCGGCCTTTGGCTCCTTCGGCGAATGCATCGAATGAGCCTTTCAGGACGGCCTCGCGAGAGAAAATAGCGGCGAACTCATCCCATTTCTCGGCAAATTGATTGCTGGTAAAATACAGCAGGCGACCGATGGCCGATGAATCGGTCTTATTCGGTTTGGCGCGGCAATCATAGACGGCCAACTCGTGGAAATCGGTCAATATGCTCAAAGGCAGTCGAGCCGACCATGCATAGCGGCGGAGTTGGTAGGCGGGATGGACGTCGTCCTTGATGTTGACCGAGGGCTTTTTGCATTCGACAAAGAACTTGCGCGTGCCGCCGATCCGGAAGCAAAGGTCCGGGGCCTCGGTGACACCACCGATTTTGATGGCATCTTCATGGATGACATCCTTGTATGCCTCGGCATAACCTTGTTCGTTATGAATATCCCAGCCTAGAACCTTGAATAGCGGATCGATGAATTCGGCGCGGATTTGGGCCTCGTTATACTTGCCCGAATGGTAAGCCTCGCTCTGCGCGTCGAACCGCGCCACCAGCTTTAAGATTTCCTGTGGGACCGGCATGTTTTTACCTGGGTAGCAGTATAGGAGAAAATGCGGACAAATCAATGTTTTGTCGAACGTATCGATCCTGACTTTCCTGAAGTCGCGCCCGGATTCGCCGGCTATTGACCGACAGGAACGGAGCCCCGCAATCCGATCTCCCACGGCTTGACGTTTCCACCCCATCCTTTCCCATGGAAGCGCCAACAACATTCCAACATTCTGCAGAATGTTAGAATGTTCTCATGAAATTCAGGAAGGCTTTACCATAAGGCGAAAGGGCGTGGGCCACCTGGCGACCGCGATAGTGTTTGTTTAAAAGGCCGGCCTGCACCAACGAGCGCGTATGCTGCGAAACAGTCTTGATGTTGGCTCCCAGAACACGCGCCAACTCTTCTACCACAATGCCGTCTTTTTGTTCGACGGCGCGCAAAATGGCAATACGCCGATGATTGGCCGCCCCTTTAAAATGCCGCTCCAGCTGTTTTGGCGTTTTCATAGCAACATGTCGCCAAGCAAGCTTGACACAACATTCCAACATTCTGCAGAATGTTGGAATGTTTCCAAGATTAAAACAACACTACCAATCCGCTGTATTGGAATGTCGAAATAATGGACTCCGGCCATCAGTAATCATAATGCAACAATGCCGCGGGCAAACCGGCAAAAGTCCTGCGTAACTAACGACACAATACTTGCAGACACCCCGATCACTGGACAAAGCCATTCGGCGCCGGCCGAACCTGCGTTTACGCCACTTTCTTGCCCAAGGCCATCGCCTTCCGGCGGATGCCCGGCTTATTTTTGATATCGCCCGACACGCCGGCATTGGGGACCAAGAGCGATAGGAATTTCATACCGGTGTACTTGGCGGTCAAAACAAAAGGTTTGGCCAGGTCCTCCAACCCGACATCTTCAAAGGCGCTGGCCAGCAGGACCATCGTCTTCCCTTTTAACGGGGTCTGCATGGTGCCGGCCTGGTTATCCCACTTGTAGAGCGAGAACATCCGGTCAAAGACAAGCTTCAACTGCGCGCTGGCTCCAAAGAAATAGAGCGGCGTCGCCATGACAATCACATCGACCTTGGCCATTCGGGCCAGGACCGGCTGGGCCTCGTCATCGATCACGCAGGTATAGTCCGCCATTTTTTGACAGGCGCGGCAGGCGTTGCACCCGTTGGATTTATACTTCAAGAAAGCCGTGCGCACGATCTCGACCAGCGCGCCTTTGGAACGAGCCCCTTCGGCAAACCAATCGACGAGGGCCGCCGTGTTGCCGTTTTTCCTGGGACTTCCCGACAGGACCAATATTTTTTTGGGCATGAGTTTGCCTTTCTCGCATTGATGCAGAATACGCGCACCCCAAAACAATCAAGCACGATCCGCTCGATCCGGTTAACCTGTTTGAATTCCAAATTCTTTGCCCGCCATTCTGCGGATTGACTGGGTTACAAGCGAAAGTCAGCTCATGGCCGCCCGGATCAATCAATCAGCGGAATATCGGTCTCGCGGCCCTGGGCCTGGGCCGACACATAGGCGGCATAGAGAGTGCTGACAGTATCCGCCGCCAGGATCACATCGCTTTGCGGCTCGCGATCGTCCCGCAAGCACTCCATGAAATTTTGCAGCTCCTGCGGATACCCGCACATCCAGTTTTCGTCGGGCGATGGAAAACTCCAACCCTGCTTGGTGCCCAGTTTTTCGGTGAGATACACGTGCTCCAGCTGTTTTTCAACGGGATTGTACAGGACGTTGGCGTCGGTGGGATTGATGTTGCAACGCATGCGATGGTTGTTGGCGTAGATTTCCAGCCAATTATGCACTCCGCCCATGACGAGCTCGCAGGAAAACACGTCCGCCAGCATGCCATCCTCGAACGCGATATGCACCTGGACAAAATCCTCGACATCCTTGTAATCGGTGCGCAAATGGCCCTGGTCGGCAAAATGCGGATTGCGCGTCACCGCATGCGTCCGGCAACTGACCGTCTTCGGCCGGATGGCGCAATTCCGGCGCGCTTGGCCTTCGACACGCTTAAGATACAAGGCCGCCGTCAGCGGATGGCAGCCCTTGCCAACCAGAGAACCGCCGCCGGAAAGGCGCCAGTCGCCATAGGCCGTGCTGACACTGCCACTGTGACTTTCCTCGGCATGAATCCAGAGGAGTTGCCCCTGCGTGGCGCGGAGAATCTCCGCCTCCTTCTGGATGGAAGGCGCATAGACCCAGTTTTCGGCATAGAGGAGCTTAACCCGATGCTTGCGGGAAGCGGCTATCATGCGCCGGACGGATTGCATGGCTTCATCCAACAGGACACGCTTGTCGGCGCGGTCGCCGCGCCAGTCGGGCGTGCCCGGCCCATAGGCGCCCGTGAACGGCTTTTCGACAATCACGTGCCGACCAAGTTCGCAGGCCCGCACACAAAGCGGCTCGTGCAGGGCGCCGGGCACGCAAAGATCCACGACGTCCACGGCACGCACCAAATCATCGTAATTATCGAAAGCCTTGATCCCGTTGTTAGCGGCAAAGGCCTGGCGGCTCTCCGCCGACTTGGAATAGACGCCCACCACCTCGACGGCCACTCCGCCGATGTGCCGGTAAGATGCCAAATGGAACCTAGCCGCAAACCGCGCCCCGACAATGCCGATTTTTATGGGTTGCTTCATGGGGCGGAATATAAGGAATCGGGCGAGCTTAAAAAAGCAAATTTTGCGGAACGGGCAAATCGTCAATTTCGTTTCAGCAGCTTTTGCAGGGCGCTCCAGGGGCGCGTATTGAGAATATCGTCTTTTTCCAGCCAGCCGCGACGCGCCTGACCGATGCCATAGCGCATGAAATCCAAGCTTAAGGGATTATGAGAATCCGTGGAAATGGCAACCTTTACGCCCATCTCCTTGGCCAACCGGCAATAGACATCGTTCAAGTCCAGTCGCATGGGATGGGCATTGAGTTCCAGGAAACAGCCGCGTTCCTTGGCCGCATATAAAACGCGATTCAAGTCGACTTCGTAGCCATCGCGCTCGCCGATCAACCGGCCGGTGGGATGCGCAAATATGTTGAAATAAGGATTATCCATGGCGCGCACAATCCGTTCGGTCTGTTTTTCAAGCGAAAGGTTGTAGAGGGAATGCAAGGCGCCCACGACCACATCCAATTCTTTTAGAATCGAATCGGCCAAATCCAACTCCCCGCTTTCGAGGATGTCGACCTCTATGGCTTTCAAAATGCGGAAGCCGCCGCTTTTTTCGTTGAGGCGATCGATTTCACGAATCTGCTGGGCCAGCCGGGTGGCGTTCAGCCCGTGGACCATGGTCATCCGCTGAGAATGGTCCGTGATTGCCAGGTATTCGTAACCGCGTTTGCGGGCGGCCTCAGCCATTTCCGGAATGCCGGCCTGGCCGTCGGTGGCGGTCGAGTGCGACTGCAAATCGCCGCGAATATCCGCCAGCGTAACCAGTTGTGGCAAGCATCCTTTTTCCGCCGCCTCGATTTCGCCGCGATCCTCGCGCAATTCCGGATCGATATACGGCAATTGCACGGCCGCATACACCTCGGGCTCGGTCGCCCCGCCCACGCGCTCTTCGCCGCGAAACACGCCATATTCATTGATCTTGAGCCCGGCTTTGACCCCGCGCGCGCGGACGGCAATATTGTGCGCCTTGGACCCGGTGAAATAGTGCAACGCTGCGCCGTAAGATTCTTCCGGCACCACTCGCAGATCGACATGCAAACCGGAGCGCAGGATGACCGACGAGCGGGTTATCCCATTGGAAATTATCTGGGCCACGTCCTCGTAGCCGACAAACCGGCGCATGACTCCGGCGCTGTCCGCACAGGTCACCAGAAGATCCACATCCCCCACCGTTTCCTGCCGCCGCCGGAAACTGCCGGCCGGCACAACTTGCTTGACGCCTTTTTCGGCGCGCAGGGTTTTCAGCAGGGACTCGACCACTTCTTCGGCTGTCGCCAGCAACATCCGCGCCATCGTCCTGGTTTTACGATCAAGATGCTCACGAATCCGGGTTGTCGTCTTTTCCCCAAAGCCAGGCAGCGCCTGAAGCTTGCCCTCCCGCACGGCACGGTCCAGGCTTTTCACATCCGTAATCTTCAAATTTACAAAAAGCTCGTGCACACGCCGCGGCCCAAGCCCTGGAATTTTCAGCAGGTCGCTGAGCGCTGCCGGGATGTGCTTGGCCTCCTGTTCCAGCGCCGCGAGATGGCCGGTTGCCACGATTTCCTTGAGTTTCTGGGCCAAAGCCGCGCCAATCCCGGGCAATTCGGCCAAGTCCTCGTTGGCCGCCACCATATCGGCCACGCTGCGCGGCAGGCTTTCAATAAGGCGCGCCGCGTTACGGTAAGCACGCACGCGGAAAGCATTGGCGCCCTCAATTTCCAGCAGATCGGCGAGTTTATCCAGGGCCTGGTAAATTTCGATATTATGAACTGGCATACCGGCCTCTTTCTTGGCGCAGTCAGTTTCAAACACCAGCTTGGCAAGGAAATAAAGAATGCCTCCTCTGCAAAAAAACAAGCCGCCCTCCGGCAGTTACCTGGCAGCCACGGCGCCGGCATGGAAGCCGGCGCCGCTGTATGAGGCGTTCGGATTAATCCGGCACAACCTTGAAAACGGTGTCGTTGACCCGGACATGATCGCTGAGCTTGGTGCCCGCATTCTGCCCGCGAATGGCTTTCGACACATTGGCGTGCTCGATTTGCATGGATTCGACAACCTGGGTCAAATCGCTCGTATGGCCCTTGATATGGATGGTGTCGCCTACGGCCAAATCGCCATCCGTCAGTTGAATCGCGCCGACGCCGACATGGCTGAAGTAATGCGAGATGTGACCGATCTTGGTTTCCGCCATAATGCCTCCTTCTACCGGCAAAACCGGTTGTTGATTTACATGGCCGATCCCAACGCCCATTGTGCTAAGTAAATAATATATCCCGGATAGCCCTTGTCAACGGTATTTTGGATAACGATCTATTAGTCAATGAACTTACGCGGTCGTCGACAAATCCGGGCCGCCAAGGCGCAGACTGGCATCGCGCGAAACCGGTCGCGGGGCTTATTCCGGGGTTATGCTGACATCGTCGAGATCGAGAGCGCCGCCATTGGCATGGAACGCCAGGCGGAGAATCCTATCGTCGGCGCATTTATAGGTTGCCTCAACGGGAATCCATTCAAGCGCATCGATCTTTGCGCTTTTGATCAAGATCGAAGGTATATTTTTCCGCGAAGTGCGTTCATAGCAATAAACATAGATATCCAAGACGCCTTTGCCGCGGACTTTTGCCCTGATCCGCAGGCTGTCCCTGAAATCCGCCGGCTGGTCGATCTCCTGGTGGATTCGGCTCCCATCCTCGATTCTGACAAACTGCCGCCCGGAAGCGGCGCCGCCTTCCCGCAATTCCACATTGGCACTAGCGCACAACCAATGGCAGGGGACTTTATTGGCAACGGCCTTGTCGACGGAATTCGAACCATCCGCGACTGCGCCGCCTGCTATGGCCAATAAGCCAAGCGCACAAAATGTCCTGATGAAAATCATCGTCTCGATTCACAGTGTTAATTCAAGGTTTTTTCTTCGAATCGACCGCATCCTCAAAATCGCCGTTTTTAATCAAGGCCCGATCGCCAAACACGACGGATCTATAGGCTTCCGGTCCATGAAAGACACCGTTGCTCCACGAGCTTAACTGGCTCTTACCGTCGACGAGATAGCGGCTGCGGGCAATGTTGATCTTCCAGGTTTCGCCGTCCCGGATCCTACGCCCAAGCGCGGCGGTGGGAATACGGATTTCCGTAATCCACCGATCCGCCAGAATTGCAGTCTTGATTTCAAGGCCGGAATCGAATTTTGCATCGTTATCGTTCGCCTCGAGGCTAAGGGCATCATAAACCACGCCATTCGGATTTACGATAATATGTTCATACTTTTCACTCGTCCCGGGAACGGCAATAAAACATTCCAAGCTGCAATCATCCCATAATGGGCCATCGCGCTCCACGACCTTGATCCGCATTTTGGCTGGCTCCGGCTCCATGGCCTCAATCGCCAGATAAATGTTGTTTTCGTCATAAAGCATTTTAACGAACGTTTGCGGATCGGCCGCGGTCTTTCCGCCCATTGCGCTAAAATTGGTTATAAAATCGGCCTTCTTCCAATCGTCCTCATCAAACTTGCCGTCCACGGCTATTTTGTCGCCCCGCTTGCGGACATTCAGTTCCTTGGGAATCTTGGACTTGTATTCCTCATGTGGGCGCTGCCAGTATGACTGAAAATATTCACGGTCGCGCTTTATCTTTTTCATGGCCGCCTGATCGTCGCCCGCCGCCTTTTCCGCTTCGTCCAACAGGCTCAGGAGTGTCTTTTCAACATCCGGCTGCTCCAGGCATTTACCGGCCCCGCCGGCTCCATGGCCGGGAGTTTCCTCGTAGGCCTTTGTCAGAAGCTCGCGATATTTTTTCATGGCCGGCCACGTTTTCCCATAGTATTTTGAGCCCATGTCCTCATACAGCGCCGCATAATCGGCATCGGCATTCCAGAGCAACTGCGCCATAAGATAATAGGGCTGCCACAACGTCAACCAGTTTTCGCGGTAACGCGGAGCATCCCACGGAACCCGATGAATGCCGTCGGGGGGATTGGTAAAGAAAGTGCAACCGGCCAAGCCGATTTTCTTATAGTATTTAACGTCCTCGGTCAGGACATGTTCCAAAGGCAGGTAGCCGCTGGGGAAACACGAAGCGTTGATAAATTCAAGGGTGCTGACCGTATTCTTCAACTTCCCCCATTGACTAAGAATGTCCCTGTATCTGTCATTGACTTTGCATCGCAGGTCGGCCATGGAGTGCCGATAGCAGCGGCCATGAATGGCGGCCTGGACGGAAATGCGCGGATCGGGCACGACGCCGGTCGGCGGATATTGGAAATTCTGATAGGCATACGCCCACAGGTCCGCATCGGGATGGGTCTTATAGACTTCGCCGGCAACCTTGTTGATAAAGGTATAATACCGCGTTCCCATATATTTTTTTTGTTTTTCATCCGGCGGGTCGATTTTCTTGCAGTTTTCGCACTGGCACCAAATGGTGCCATCGTTATTGCCGACCAAATAACTGCCACCCTTGGGCGTCGTTTCCAGGTATTTATCGAGGGACTCTGCCATGATTTCGGCAACTTTCGGATTGGACGTGCAGGGTTGCCGGCAATTTGCGCCTGAAGCCCCAGCCGTCTTCTCGCGCTTGCCGTCGATTAACGGGAAATATTCGGGATGTTCGGCAAAGAGATCGTCACCGAGCAGCTGATAGAAGCAGTTGCCCCCGTCAAGGATTACAGCCCCCCTCTTCTCAAGTTCCGCTCGCCACGTTTTGTATTCCCGCTTGTAGGCCTGGATAGTCACGCCATTGCGAACCATCCAATCCCACGAGTTTGTGCCCGGCACGGAGCAAGCAAACCAGAAGCGGCGAATAGCTAACGATGGATTGCTGACCGTTATTTGCTCCGGGACGGACACCGACTGCTTCTTTGCAAACCATTCATACTCGGCCCCGGGGGCAAACCACCGCATATCGGCATATTTTTTCAGGATTTCATAAGCGCCATACAGAACGCCTACCGGCTTTTTGCCAATAACCCGGACGCCGTCCTTGTCGGCGGCCAGAACAAAACCATCGTCTTTCAACCGCGATACGGCCGTGTCAACGGCCGCGGACCGCGGCATGTTCTTCGCCTCGGCCGTGCCAAGATAGATATTACAAAGATCCTTGGAGGGCGTGTCCCGAATGGCAAGCTTGGCCCCGGTCACTTTTTCAAGGAAAAGCGCCAACTCGTTCGCGGCGTGCTTTTCCGCCAGGCCGGCATTGTCCGGCAGGACGATGCAACTTGTCGCCTTTCCGTCCTTCACCAGATCGCAATCATCCGCGAACGCACAAGCCGCCAACATAAACAAGCCCGCTGCAAAACCAGTCTTGAGCATTTTCATTTTTGGCTTCCTTCCGGTTGTGATTCCAATGTTCAATTTGCCATCTCACGGATTGCGCTCGCGATGCCTTCGACGTCCGGGACGCAGACGTACTCCAGCGGAGGAGAAAACGGGATCGGGGTATCGAGTCCGCCCAAGACCCGCGGAGGAGCGTCCAGCCAGTCAAAACACAATTCCACTATCCGCCGCACAATTTCCGCACCGACGCCGCCGCGCATCGGCGCATCGTGGACGACCAGCAACCGTCCCGTCTTGCGCACGGAGGCGGCAATCAACTCGATATCGAGCGGCACGACGGAGCGCGGATCGATCACTTCCACGTCGATTGTCCCGGCCAACGCCGCGGCCGCCGCCAAAGCTTTCGGCGCCATGGCGGAAAGGGCGACAACCGTGATATCCTGGCCTTTACGCCGCACAACGCCTTCACCCAGCGGAACAAGCCATTCGCCTTCGGGCACATTCTCGGCCTGAAAATATAGAGTCCGGTTTTCGATGCAAATGACCGGTCCGTTTTCACGCAGCGCGGATTTCAGCAATCCCTTGGCATCGTAAGCCGTTGCCGGCATTACGACCTTCAAACCGGGGGTGTGCATAAACCAGGCTTCCAGGCTCTGGCTGTGCTGGGCCGCTTCGCGGGTGTTGACGCCATAGGGAGCGCGGATTACCATCGGCGCATTCATGAGTCCATCCGACATCAGGTTGATTTTGGCGGCCTGATTGACGACCGGATCCATCGCCGTGGTGATAAAATCCAGATACATGATCTCCACCACCGGCCGCAACCCGGCCATGGCGGCGCCGACGGCCAAACCCGTAAACCCCGATTCCGCGATGGGCGTTTGCCGGACGCGCATCGGGCCGAACCGCTTGAGCAGTCCCTCGCTGGCCCCGTAGCCGCCGCCCAGCGTTCCGACATCCTCTCCCAGGATGAAAATATCGCCATCCCGATCCATTTCCTCGCGCAGCGCTTCGTTGACCGCCTCGATATATTTTAATGTTCGCATAACATCCTCGCATTTAACGACTGACATTGGCGCGAAAACTATCCGCATCCGGAAAATCGCTCTTGGCTGCAAACTGGTCGGCGGCTTCAATCAGGTTGACCGCTTCAAGTTTGATGGCCGCCAAATCCTCACCGCTGACCTGCCGATCGTTGGCCAGGTGGGTTTCGTACCGCTTGATGGGATCCATGGTTTTCCAATGCGTTATTTCGTCCGCCGGGCGCATTTCGGGCAACACCATGCAATGCGAATCATGCCGGAACGTCTTGCATTCCAACAAGGAAGGACCTTCCCCGGCCCGCGCCCTGCGGACGGCGCCGCCCGCAGCCGAATATATCGCCTCAAGATCGTTGCCATCCAGAACGATGCCCGGCATGGCATATCCGGCGGCGCGCATCGCTACGTCCTTGACAGCGATTGTGTCGCAAGCCGGCGTCAGGACCGCATAATTGTTGTTTTCACACACGAAAATCACGGGCAATTTCCATAAGCCGGCCATATTCAAAGCCTCGTGAAAGGTGCCCTGACTGGCGGCGCCGTCACCGAAATAGCACACCGCCACCTGGGTTGTATGCCGGTACTGCGCCGCATAGGCGGCGCCGGTGGCCAGCGGCAAACCGCCGCCGACAATGCCATTGCCGCCCATAAATGCGAGCTTTGGATCGAACAGGTGCATGGAGCCGCCCATGCCGTGCGAGCAGCCGGTGGCTTTACCCTGCAACTCCGCCATGATCGCCTTGAGATCCCCGCCTTTGGCGATCAAATGGCCGTGCCCGCGGTGCGTGCTGAAGACGTAATCGTCGTCGCGCAGATTCAGACTGATGCCGACGGCAACCGCTTCCTGCCCGATATAACTGTGCAGCGCACCCATAAAACAGCCGGCGACGCGATTCTGCTGATAGCGCTGCTTGGCGCGCTCTTCGAACAAGCGGATCAGCCACATTCTTTTCAACGCTTCCTTGGCCGTATTCAATTCGATTGCATTATTCACGACGTTTTCTCCAGGCGTTTTATACCTATGCCCTGATCGCAATTTGTTGCGGATGACGCGGCCCCTTGCGCTCAATCCGGGCCGCAATCAGTTCGGCCGCCCGCCGCCCCACCTCCAGGTCGCTGCGAATTACCGGCACGATCGGCAGACCCGCAATACTGGTCGGCGGGTGAGCATCCGAAAGCATCAAACCGATCTTTGTGCTTTTCAAAGCGGCACGGTGCTTGGCCCACAAATATCCGATATAATCAAGGGGATCGGCAAAGCGGGTATGAAGGATGATGGCGTCATCGGACGCGCAGGCGCCGGCCAGGGCATCCAGGAAAGGCGCCGGATTAACGCTTTCTTGCATGGATAGCACGTGCTGCTCAACCACGCCGGACAAACCCGACAGCCCGGCGGCGGCAATGGCCGCCCGAAATGCGCGCACGTTTGCGTCCGTTTCGACCCGGCAATTGCGGTGGCTGAAACAAACCAGACGAATCCGGCGGCAGCCTTGAGTAACCAGCCGTTGCACCAATTGCGCCGTACCCCAGGCCATATCGATTCCCGCCCAATCCGCGCGCATCCGATCCACTCGGCTGTCGATCAACGCCAGGGGCAGCCCATTCCGCTGGACCAGCCGAATCAATTTCGGCGCCTGTTCGATATCGCGAAACGTCCAAACGAGTCCATCCGGCCGCATGCGCAGGATGTCATCGATTTTCAACGCCTCGTTGTCCGGGGCCAATTGCAGCACCAGGTTGATGCCGCGTTTGGTCAAAACTTCTTCAAGACCCTTGACCACGCGCCCGAAATAGGCGTCCAGTTCCTTTACAAATGTCAGGAAGACCACATGTGACCTGGTTTTGATCGTCTCGTTCGGGTTATTCCCCGTCACAAAGGTCCCTTTGCTCCGGTAGCGGTGAACAACTCCCTCGCGTTCCAGAAACTGATAACATTGGCGGGCCGTCAAACGGTTAATCCCGGTCTGACCGGCCAATTCCCATTCGGTCGGCAGGCGCGCGCCGGGTTGGAGGAGTCCCTGGCGGATATATTCCTTGATCTGGCAAGCCAGCTGATAATACATCGCCACCGGCAGTTTCTTGTCGATCCGATAGGTTAACGACTGCATAGGCCTCCATTTGTATGACTGAGTATATTTATACAGACAAAGCCATACAAAGCAAGCCTTTTTTTAAAAAGCTGGCGCCAAGGGCCATTATTGCCGGAAATGACGCGCGCGCCGAATGGCGGCGGAACATAAACATCAGGCAGGACGATCGAATGACGGCGCGCACCACGGTGACCCTTCACCGCCGAGCGCGAAATGTGGCGCGTAAGCGGCGCGCGCGCAGGGGAACTTTTCGCTTATTTCTCCCGGATCATGGTCAGGAGCATCTTAAAGCGCTGCACGGCCCTTACGGCATGCGGAAGGCCGGAGGGCATAATCACCATTTCGCCGGCCGTGGCCTTGACCGACTGGCCGGCAATGATGAGTTCCGCTTCGCCATCCAGGACCTGGACAACGGCATCATAGGGCGCCGTATGCTCGCTGAGTCCCTGACCGGCATCGAACGCAAAGAGGGTCAATGTCCCGACTTGCTTGTCGATCAGCGTCTTGCTGACCACGGAACCGGCGGCATATTCCACAAAATCCTTCAAGCCGATGGCCCGCGCCTTTAATTCGTCAGCTGTCTTCATAGGGCTCCTTTAAGCATAATTTAACCGCCGCTGACACAGGATACCAAGACGCGTTCCTATATTTTTTATCCGTGGCATCAGCGGCGTGCCAATCGATCTCCCCCGCCTGCGGGATAGGGCTGTTCAGTTAATCCGCGTTTGCGTTTTAAGCGCGCCATCCAAGCCAACCTGCACTTCCTCCACAGCAAGGTCCTGGCGACCGCTCTGGCGCACCGCCTCCCGTACGATCGCCGTCAGGCCGCCGCAACAGGGCACTTCCATACGCACCACAAGCACGCGGGGAATACTCGTGTCCCGCAAAATCGCCGCCAACTTATCGACATAGCCTTCCGTGCGATCCAGCTTGGGACAGCCGACCACGACCCCACGACCATGGATAAACCGCGAATGGATTGCGGCCGATGCCACCGGGGCGCAAGTGCTGAGCACCAGCAATTCGCGGCCATGGAAAAAAGGCGCGCCCGGCTGGACCAGGTGAATCTGCACCGGCCACTGCTCCAATTCCGACTGACCCGCCGAAGCAATTGCCGCAACGGCGTCACCAGCCGCACCGGAGGCCGGTTTAGGTGCAAATCGCATCCGCATTCCCGGACAACCACCGCCGTGACTACCACCACCGGGGTGGCCACCGCCACTGGGGTGGCCACCGCCACTGGGATGGCCACCGCCACCGGGGTGGCCAGTTGCGGACAGGTTGTCTGCGGTAACACCATGTCTACGGGCGGCAGCTTCCAAATTCTGAAGACCGCCTGCGCCCCGCTCAGCCTGAACATGGCTTTTCGTTTGCGCGTAGTCGAAATCCGCTCCTTCGCGAATTTCAATAGTCAGCGCTCCGGCAGGGCATTCGCCGATGCAATCGCCCAAGCCATCGCAAAAGACTTCCTTCACCAATTTGGCCTTGCCATTTACCAATTGGAGCGCGCCCTCTGCACAGGCCGAGACACACCGCCCACAGCCGTTACACTTCGCTTCGTCAATATGGATGATCTGTCGTCTCATATTCCTAACCCAAGATTGCCTTCAGATCCTGTTCCGGCGTGGTGATCGGCATGATGGCGAACTTTTCCGTCAGCACCTTCAGGACGGGAGGAGTCAGACAGGCCGGCAGACTGGGACCAAGGCGAATGTTGCGAATGCCAAGGTGCAACAACGTGAGCAGGATGCAGACGGCTTTCTGCTCATACCAGGAGAGCACCAGCGAAAGCGGCAAGTCATTGACGCCGCACTTGAACGCGTTCGCCAGCGCCACGGCAATCTGAATCGCGGAATAGGCATCGTTGCATTGCCCGCAATCCAGCAGCCGCGGAATCCCGCCAATTGCCCCAAAATCCAGCTTATTGAACCGGAATTTGCCGCAGGCCAGGGTCAGAATCACGCAATCAGGCGGCACCTGCCGGGCAAACTCGGTGTAATAATTACGGCCGCTCTTGGCGCCGTCACAACCTCCAACCAGGAAGAAATGGCGAATAGCGCCGGACTTGACCGCCTGCACCACCTGTCCGGCAACGCCCATTACGGCGTTATGTCCAAACCCGACCAGAATGGTTTGTTCGGGTCCATCCTCCTTAAAACCATCCGCCGCCAGGGCGGCCCGGATCAGCGGCGCAAAATCATGGCCGTTAATATGCGCCACACCGGGGAAGGCCACCAGGCCGCTGGTAAAGATGCGGTCTCGATAACTATCCTTGGGCTTCTGAATGCAGTTAGTGGTCATCAGGATGGCGCCGGGAAACGCGTCGAACTCCGTGCGCTGATCCTGCCAGGCTCCGCCGTAATGGCCCGCCAGGTGTTTGTATTTTTTCAAGCCGGGATAGCCATGCGCCGGCAGCATTTCGCCATGCGTATAAACATTGATCCCCTGTCCCTCGGTCTGTTTCAGCAACATTTCCAAGTCCTTGAGGTCATGACCGGAGACCAGGATGGCCTTGCCTTTCAACGGATGAATGCGAACTGCCGTGGGCGTGGGATGCCCATAGGCGCCGGTATTGGCCGCATCCAGGAGGCCCATGACTTTCAAATTAACCTCGCCGCATTTGAGGCACATCGCCAGGAGATCGTTAACCGAAGGATCCGGGCGGGTCAGAAAGTCCAGCGCCTCGACGAGAAACGCATACACTCCATCATCTTCCTTGCCCAGAACACGGGCATGGAAGGCATAGGCCGCCATACCCTTGAGACCGGAGATCAGCAGTTCCTGCAGCCCGGCGCGATCGTCGCCCAATCTGGCGCGGCGCGCCATGATGCCGACAGCCTCGCCTTGCTTCACCAATGCGTCAAAATCGCGGGCTAACGGTCCGATTTCAGATACTGGAGTTTTTGCCGTCACGCGGCCCTGCTTACGGCAGAGTTCCGCATAATTCTCCTGCAGCCGCCTGAGATGCTGTTCGGAAGCCATAAGCAGAACCTGCAGGCGGGCCGGATCGAAATTCACATTGGTTACTGTTGAAAACAGCGCTTCCAAGATGAACCCGTCGGTCTCATTATCCCGCCCTCCTCCGGGCGTCTGGCAGGCAATTGCCTGCCGGGCAATTTGCTTGGTCTGATAGATTAAGAGGTCTTGTAAGACCGCCGTCTGCGGATCCTTGCCGCACACACCGCCCACCGTGCAACCCGTTCCCTTGGCTGTTTGTTCGCATTGATAACAGAACATGATCGCCTCCTATTTACGGTTTTATTTTGCTCGTTCAACAACATTTTGGCGCCGGCCGACATCGGCCAGCGCGGCCAGAGTCTTTGCGGTCATGTAATCGACGGACCGCGAATTGACCTCCTCGACCAGTCCTCCCAGAATACATGGCCGGCCCCGACAGACCTTGTGCTTCAGGAGACAGGACACCGGCGCCAGGCGTCCCTCGACCGCCTCGAGAACATCCCGCAAAGTGATACGGACGGCAGGCCGGGCAAGGGCATACCCTCCCTTGGGTCCCCTAATGGTCCGCACCAGGCCGGCCCGCGTCAGGCGCTGAAGGACTTTTACGAGATGCGCCTCCGACACCTGCAAAGTCGCGGCCATTTCGCCGGCCGAACACACTCTCTCGGGGTTGCCCGCCAAATACACCCCGGCATGGAGCCCGATCGCTCCGGCCTCGGATATCTTGATCAATGTCGCCATTGCCTGCGCTCCTCCTTATGTGTCTATGTGGTACTTGTATACCAGATATTAATCCGCCGTCAATAATTAATTTGCAAACATAATTGTCTTTGACATGAATTAAGGCTACGATTTTTGACAGATATGGCGCAGAGCTATTATCCAAACCATCGACAACCGCATAGGATCCCATTATGAAAACAATCGGATTTATCGATTACTACATCGACGAATGGCATTCCACCAATTATCCGCGCCTGATCCGCGAGTCCACATTCAAAGATAAATTTGAAGTAACACTGGCATGGGATGAGGTCAAGAAGGAAGGCCGGAAATCAATCGACGAATGGTGCAAGGAGCAGAAGATCGGCAAAGCCGAAAGCATAGAACAGGTGGTAAAGGAATGCGATTGCATCGTGGTATTGGCCCCCGCCAACCCTGAAGAACACGAAAGACTTGCCGACCGGCCGCTTCGCAGCGGCAAACCGGTCTACATCGACAAGACATTCGCGCCGACATTAGCCGCGGCAAAACGCCTTTTTTCCAAGGCTGAAAAATATTCCACCCCGATGATGTCTTCTTCGGCCCTGCGTTTCGGTTCGGCCCTCGAAAATGCCCTCAAAAACGATATCGCGGGAGAGCAAGTCGATTTTGCCGCAATTCAGGGCGGCGGTGTTTTCGAGGTTTACGCCATTCACCAGATCGAAATGCTCGTAATGTTAATGGGGCCCGGAGCGCAGAAAGTCATGCAATGCGGCACGGCAACCAACAAGCTCATGCTTGTTGACTATGACAACGGCCGCCGGGCCAGCATCAACATCCTGCCCGGGCACCCATTCCGCCTTTCCGCCCAGTACGGCAAAGGCAAATGCACAGTGATAAACGAAATGGCGGACTTCTTTCCCCGTTTTGTCGAAGGCATGCTCAAATTTTTCGACACAACCATACCGCTTGTTCCCAAGGAACAGACACTTGAAGTCGCGGCTTTGATCGAGGCCGGGATGCAAGCCCTAACCAAACCCGACAGGTGGGTAAAAGTCAAACAGTCAAACTGAAAGCATCTTATTTGCCCTACCCTCTGCCGGCCTGGCGCCGGCGCGGGCGAAGGCATAAACGTAACAGGCAACCAACGGCACTTGGTCCGTTGCCGGCCAGCGGCGACGCAACCGTCACCCTCATTCCGTCCAATCCGAATCCATTGTTTGAGGCCGGCTTGTGCCGCCCGAAGGCGCCATAATATCAGCTTTTTGATGGGTGCGCCTAAGGGCTAAACCATATGCTTTGCCCACTCGCAAGGCGGGCAATGAAACAGAAATAAAGCAATTCGAGGAAACAAACAATGCAGGAAAAAGTCATCCGGGTTGGGATCGCCGGTCAGGGACGCAGCGGCTATAATATTCACGCTCGATGTCTTCGAAACAAAACCGATAAATACAAAATCGTAGCGGTGGCCGACCAGCTTGCCGAACGGCGACGGGATGCCGAGAATGAATTCGGCGCGCGCGCCTATGACGATTATTCCGATCTCCTCCGCGCCGGGGAATTCGATCTGTTTATCAACGCCTTGCCTTCGTTCCTGCACGTTCCGGCCACAATTCAGGCGCTCAAAGCCGGTTATAACGTCGTCTGCGAGAAACCCATGGCAAAGACTGTGGCTGAATTCGACAAAATGGCCGCTGCGGCCGCCAAATTCGGGCGCCTCCTGCTGCCCTTCCAAAACAGCCGGCTCCAGCCTTTTTTCGACAAAATCCTAGAAATTGTTGGCTCCGGCATTCTGGGTGAAATCATTTACGTCCGAAGCAACTGGTCGCACTTTTGCCGAAGATGGGATTGGCAGACGTTTCAAAAAAACATGGGTGGCGCGCTTTTCAATACCGGGCCGCACGCCATCGATCAGGCCCTGATGTTATTCCCTTTCGACGTCAAGCCCAAGGTTTTCTGCCGGATGGAGTGCAAGAACCGGATGGGCGGCGATGCCAACGATTTTTGCGCCTTGACCATCTACGGCCGAAACGCGCCCACCATGGAAATCAACATCAGTCAATACCAGGCTTATCCCGAAACACGCTACAGTATTTCGGGAACGTTCGGCGGACTTTCCGGCAACGAAATGGAACTGCGCTGGAAATACTACGATCCCCAAAAGGCGCCGAAACAAAAATTCTGGAAACAGTGGTCCGTAAACCGCGGATATCCGCAGGAAACGCTGCCATGGGTGGAAAAGAGCTGGCAAATCAAGCCCGACGAAGCAAAGCAAGCGGTCGGCTATACCCTGCGTTCATTCCCGTCGGGCCCGGAACGTTTCTATGACAACATTTATAACGCAATGAACGGCCAGGAAAAATTGCTTATCACCCTGCCGCAGGTAAGAAGGCAAATCATGATTCTTGAAGAAGCCCACCGTCAAAACAAATTCCCCCGAAAAGCATAAATAGCTGCCAAACGAACCGAACGAGAGTCAGACCCGCCTGCCGCCCAGCGAATTGAACCTGGCCAATTCTGTTTTGACGATCCTTTTTGCACTTGAACCTGCAAGGAACTATGCTTAGTTTAAAGAGGCTTGGGATCTTCACTTCGAGGAAGGCTGCACGATTATAAGGAGAGCGAAATCAATGAAGCAAATTAAAGTGGCGCTGATCGGCCAGGGACGCAGCGGACGCAACATTCACGGAACTTATCTTAAAACCGATCCCCGGTTTAAAATCGTGGCGGCCGTGGATCTCCTGGAAGAGCGCCGGCAGCGGGCAGCTACGGAATACAACTGCGACGTCTATGCCGATTATCACGACCTGTTCGAACGCCGGGACCTTGACCTGATTGTCAACTCGACATACAGCGACCTGCACGCGCCCATCAGCCTGGAAATCCTCAAAGCCGGCTACAATGTGCTTTGCGAAAAGCCCCTGGCTCCAAAGGTCAAGCAGGTTGACCAATTAATTGCCGCCGCAAAAAAATCCAGAAAAGTGTTTGCGATCTTCCAGCAGTCCCGGTTCGCCCCATATTTTATTCAGGTTCAGAAGGTGATCGATTCCGGCGTGCTGGGCCGCATTGTGCAGATTTCGATCGCCTTTAACGGATTCAGCCGACGTTGGGACTGGCAGACCCAGCAATGCCGCAACGGCGGCAATCTGGCCAATACGGGACCGCATCCCCTTGACCAGGCCCTGTATTTATTCGGCGACGGCATGCCGAATATCACGTGTTGCATGGATCATACGGATAACTCGTTTGGCGATGCCGAGGACCACGTCAAGCTGCTATTGAGCGGACGGGGCCATCCGATCATCGACCTGGAAATTTCATCCTGCTGCGCCTATCCCTGCTTTATCTACAACGTCTACGGCACACGGGGCGGCATGAAAGGCACAACGACTGCCATGGAATGGAGATATTATAAGCGCAGCGAAGCGCCCAAGCAAAAATTGATCAAAGATTTTTTGTTCAAACTCGACCGCACCCCGGCCTATCCGCACGAGACACTAACCTGGCATACCGGGACATGGCCCGAGACAGACACCAAATCCAAACAAGCCGGATATTCGGCATCCACGGCCGCCGGTCAAGACATGTCGGGTGTGTTTTACAGCATGCTCTACAACACGCTCACCCGTAAAACTCCGCTGAAAGTCACACCGGAACAAGTCCGGCGCCAGATCGCCGTCATCGAGGAATGCCGGCGCCAGAATCCGCACATCTACAAACGGGCATGACAGCACCCAAGCGCATTCGTTACCAATCAGGTTTACGATGTTGAATGAAACTCCGGGCACTGAAGCAGGTGGAATGACCCGCGGACATATTGACTTCATTTCTTGAAATTGACGAGGAAACTCAGCCCGCTCTTGTACTTATTTTTTTGCTAACGACTCCATTACTGGCAAAGGCTTGGATTTGAGGGCGTTTGATCGTCAATAATGCGGTGAAAATTCAGCGGATTTCTCGACTAGCTGCCCAACTTGGGCTAAGTCGGAATCGCCCCGGCGGTTTGCCGGTGATTCTTCGAAATGTCCGGTTGAAATAATATTCGTTGGGCATGCCCATGCATTGCGCGATTTCCTTGATGACAGCCGGGTGTCAGGTCTCATATGGGAAATTCCGGCTCAACTGCTAGCGTCCGTTGTATTAACCCGTAAATTGTGCGGAGCAAAAAGAGCATCTGGAAATCAGGGAGGTCTACTATGCAAGTATTGGAAACCTTGATCGATTCGTCTATAGATCGGGGGCTTTTTAAAGGCATCACCATCATGGCCGGTTCCTCAAAAAAGGATATCTTTGCGCTTTCGCGAGGAATCGCCGATCCCATCGCCAACCGTCCTTGGGCGTCCGATACGGTCATTGATATTTCCAGTGTAACCAAGGCCCTGGGAACGGCGACGGCGGCGGCGCTTTGCATTGAGCGCGGGCTCATCTCCCCCGACGCTTGTTTCACCGACGCTCTTCCCCAGTATGCTGGCAAAATGGTTGCGCCGGTAAATATTCGGCAGCTCGCCTATCATTATTCAGGGGTGGAACCGAATTATCGGCTGGTTGACGACCCCGTGCTCATGATGAAAAACATCTTATCATCGGATTTCCCGGTCCCGCCCATGAACCGTTACCTCTATAGCTGCATAAACTATCATTACATGGGCATGATGGTCGAACACGTGACCGGCGTCAAACTGGACCAATTTGCCCATGAAGCCATTTTTGCGCCGCTCGGGATGAACGACACGCGTTGGGGGCGGCCGGCCGACGGCACGCGCGGCCGATTGGCGCGTACCGGTCGCCACATGGACCGTGAGCCCGGCCGTATTTTCGACAAATGGGCGTCAGTCCTCTATCCGCAGGCATGCGGCAATGCCGGCTTGTTCACGACCGCCACCGACATTGCGAAGTTCGCGCGCATGATGGTCAATCGCGGAAAAGGTTTTTTCAAGTCCGAACGCATGATCGCCGAGCTGTTTGACAACGCCTGCCCGGCCGGGGCCGACCTGACGCCGCGTTCCTTCGGCTGGAACAAGGATCCGGAAAAGATTCCCGCAGGCATGTCCGTGACCGCGACAATCTTCCATGGCGGCTCAAGCGGCCAGACCGTCTGGATCGATCCTCAATCCGACCGCTTTATCATAATCCTGACAAACCTGTTCGGCGACCACGACGAAGCCATTAAGGCGCGTTGCCGCATCGCCGGCGAAGTCGTGAAAATCATTCATTAGCATCCCATAGGAAATGAAAAAGCTGGAATGATCCAGCCGTCATTACATAATGACGGTACCAAGTTGAAAGGCGGGATCGTTCCAGCGATGAAAAACACACGATGTTTAATCTGAGGTGGAGCGCGTGGACGGTGGCGGAGTTGTATCGGTGCCGATGGGACATCGAAGTGTTCTTGAAGGAGATTAAACAGACCTTGCAACTGACCGATTTTCTGGGGCACAACGCCTATACCTTGCGCTGGCAGATGTGGATGGGCCTGCTTGTCCATCTGATTCTGCGTAACTTGGCGCATCTGTATTCCTGGGCTCATAGTTTTACACGACTATTTACCGTGATCCGGGCGGTTTTGTGGCGGTATTTCTACCTGAATGATTTGTTGAATTCCTATGGGCATCGTGATGAATAATTATTTTACGGTTACGGATAAAGGCGGATTGACTCTTGCACGGCTGCGCGAACAATTCCGTGCCGAGCTTTTTGATGATTTCCTCCCTTTCATGGACAAGCACATCATTGACCACGAATATGGCGGATTCATGTGCCTTGCCGATCGTGATGGCACTCGCCTATCCACAACAAAACACGCTTGGTTTAATGGCAGAGGGATCTGGGTGTATTCATTCCTTCACAACAAATTTGACCACAACCCAAAACACCTTGATGTTGCCCGAAAAACGGTGGAATTCGTCTTGAAGAACAAGCCGGAAGGAGACGCTTTCTGGCCGGGGACGATCACGAGAGAAGGAAAGCCTCTTGAAGATCCGAACCCGCCGAATTACGGCCGGACGTCCATTTACGGTGATTTGTTCATTGCGACCGGGTTGGCAGAATACTCCCAATCCGATGGCAATAGACAGTACTGGGACATTGCCAAAAGCATTCTCATGAAGTGCATGAACATTTACGACAACTGCCCCGGATACTGTTCTTTACCGGCGACGGATAGTGCCCCGGGAGTTAACGACCATCGCATTCTCGGCCATTGGATGGTTTTCCTGCGGCTTGCGACTGAAATGCTGGCATCACGAGCTGACCCCGAGGTCGAAGCGGTGGCTGCACGGTGCGTACAAGCGATTATGGAGCATCACATTAATCCCGAATACGAACTTTTAAACGAGTATATTAATCACGACATGTCACGTATTCCCAGTGATTATGGCGAGATCTCAATCGGACATGGACCCGAAGCGCTTTGGATGATCCTTGATGAAGCGTTGCGGATAAAGAACAAGGATCTTTTTGATCTAGCCGCCGCCCGATTAAAACGTCATATTGAGGTTTTTTGGGATGATGTTTACGGAGGCTTACTGGAGGGGTTCGCGCACGTTAACCGGAACATTGGGAAAACGCGGAAATGGCTGTGGCTTCAGGAAGAAGTTCTTGTCGGCTTGATGCTGGTTTATGAGCATACCGGAGCGCAGTGGGCCAAGGACTGGTACACACAAATATACACTTATATACATGAAAAATTTTCATTAAAACAGCACGGGCTGCCACTTTGGATTTTTTTGGCTGACAGGAAGGTGACTTTTGAACAACATTCGGACCGCATAGAGAATTTTCATCTCCCCCGTTATCTCATGTTGAGTCTTCTCGCTATAGATCGGATGCTAAAGCGAGAATGATAAGCCTGCCTTTACCCCAGACTTAAACTGTTGTAGAGCACCTGCAGAACGCCCCTGAAATTTACAAACGCAGCTGAACCACGCAGATTTTTACAATTCGACGCTCAGCTTAGTGACTTGCCCTACCGACCTGTCTGCCTTCCGCTTACAGGCTGCCGCTAAAAGGCTTGCACAGAGGTAAGGCAACGACATATAATGACTGCCACTATAACGGAGGCCGCCACCGACTATGGCAAGCCACTGAACACTAAGCGCCTAGTGTAGTCATTACCGATCATTATGATCTCCGTAGTTCGCAAAGACGGATTGCCGCTGGTAGCCGACGCCGAATGGGCCTCCGACTCATGGCATCAGGCACGAGGTCTGCTGGGTGCCGCAGCCCTCGACGCCGGCCATGGCCTGATCTTGGCCCCTTGCCGCGCGATCCACACCTGGTTCATGCGGTTTGCGCTGGATGTCATCTTTTTCGCGCGTGACGGCCGCGTGGTCCGGATGGCCGCCCAAGTAAAGCCTTTTCGAATGGTATGGGGCGGATGGACGGCCTGGGGCGTATTGGAAATGCAAGCTGGCTGGTTCCCCTGGGCCAATCTTAAAGAAGGCGACCAGCTAATCTTCCGAAACAAGCCGGATGATGCTTCCGCATAGGAAATCGCGCGGCAAAATATGGTGATAAGGAAAATTCGCCAGGATTGCCAGAATTTACAGAACGCCGTCTTGCGTGCACGCCCGCAAAAAAACAGCTTCCTTTGTGCAGCCGATTCAATAGAATACGGACGGTTGTGGAATTGGCGCCTTTGGCAGTAACGATGCAAGCGTTTTCCGGAAGATCATCAAGCCATGCGTTGCCCAAAATGCGGACATCTTAACGACAAGGTCATCGACAGCCGGTCGGCCCGGGAAGGCGACGTCATTCGCCGCCGCCGGGTTTGCCTGCAATGCGGCCACCGGTTCACTACTTACGAGGAAATTATCAAGACCCATCTGCGGGTTATCAAGCGCGACGGGCGGCACGAGGAGCTCGATCGCAACAAATTGATCAAGGGCATTACGCGCGCCTGCCAGAAACGACCGATCAGCGCAGAGCAGATCGAAACCATGGCTGACTCCATCCTCCGGGAACTGGATAACGAAAACGACCGCGAGACGCCCAGCTCGGCCATCGGCGAAAAAGTGATGGAACGCCTGGAGAAGCTGGATGAAGTGGCCTACATCCGTTTTGCATCGGTCTATCGCCGTTTCAAGGACGTCAACCAGTTTCTCACGGAAGTCAAAGGCATTATCGGCAAGACATGATCTGGAATCCACCAGCAGAGGACGAACAAGCGGAACAGGCCCTAGCCACCTTTATTGCCGACGAAATCGAACCGGCGGGGGGTATCGCCCCTTCCACGGCCACGGCTTACCGGCGCGAATTGGCGGAAGCCATTGCCGCCTTTATCCGCCGCCAACATCCCACCTTCGATTCGCGGACGGCGTCTGGCGGCGGCCTCCGGAACGGAGGCTTGCCGGCCGAGTACCTCCTTTTGCTGATCGGACGCGCGCTATGGGCAGTGGGCGAAGAGCAGACCGCGCGCCGCCTGCTGACCGCTCAGGGACGCGCCCTGAATTTGCCCGCCACATTTGTCGAAGCCGTGTGGGCCCCCGATATTTCGATGATGCACTGGCAGATCCTGCTTTCGACCAGAGCTATTCGAACATCCGCGCTGATGGAACCGCTGCGTGGCACATTATGGGTTCTCGATCTCGAACGGATGGTAATGCCGACGTCGACCAGCCTGGAACTACTGGCCTTGAACGTGGTCCGCACCGTAATCGACCGAGTGGCTGTCCTCTGGGATCATTGTCAGGGTCAAGGGATCCTTGGACTGCGGCATGCCAACACGGTGGCCGCAGGCATGCTGGGATGCCCGCTTCATAGCGCCAAAAGCCTGGCGCTGGCCGCCGACATCCGCGACCAATGCACGCGCCGCCTGCAGGCGCTGCAACCGATCCGGGGCTGGACGGAGAGTCCCCAGGTCATCATGCTGGATTTGTAACGGCCCGCAGTCACCGGAGCCCCAGCTAAACGTGGCCAAACGAGGTAAGTGTTCAGTATGCGGAGTGCGGCAAAGCCTAACCGGCTAACCAGGGATCGAGAGGCAAAAAAACGATTTGGAATGAATTCGGATGCTTGCTGGAAGCCGACCACTGCAAACCGAACATTTTTTATGAAGCATGCAGCCATTATGAACAAAAGCACATTACACCGCCCCACCCCGTTCCATCCGATTGAAGATGTGATCCGCCAGATTCGCCGCGGCCGGATGATCGTCATCGTGGACGACAAGGCGCGCGAAAACGAAGGCGACCTGCTGATTGCGGCCGAAAAAGCGACGGACCGGACAATCAATTTCATGGCCCGATTCGGGCGCGGCCTGATTTGCATGGCCATGACCCAGGAACGTTTGGCCCAGATGAATATCACCAAGATGACCTCGACCCATGCGCCGGACACATTGCATACGGCATTCATGGCATCCGTGGACGCGCAGCGGGGCATAGCAACCGGAATCAGCGCCCATGACCGCGCCCGGACCATCCGCGTGTTGCTCGATGAAAAATCGCGGCCCGGCGACCTGGTCAGTCCGGGGCACCTGTTCCCCCTGGCCGGGCGCGAAGGCGGTGTCCTGCGCCGGGCGGGACACACCGAGGCGGCGATCGATCTGGCGCGGCTTGCCGGACTGAAGCCGGCCGGCGTCATTTGTGAAATCATGCGGGACGACGGCCGGATGGCACGCCTGCCCGACCTGATCAAGTTTTCCAGGCAACACCACCTGAGCATCACATCGGTGGCCGACCTTATCGCCTATCGGCGCCGCAGCGAAAAGCTGGTTACCTGCGTCCAGCAGGCGCTGCTGCCCACCAAATTCGGCCTGTTCAAATTGCGGCTGTATCGATCCCATCCGGACGGCGAACTGCATATTGCCCTGGTAATGGGCGATCCGGCGCACGACAAATCCGCACTGGTGCGCGTGCATAGCGAATGCCTGACGGGCGATGTCTTCGGCTCGCTACGCTGCGATTGCGGCGCGCAACTGCGCGCCGCCATGCAAAAGGTGGCCGAGGCCAAATCCGGCGTAGTACTTTACATGCGCCAGGAAGGCCGGGGGATCGGGCTGGCCAACAAGATCCATGCCTATGCCCTGCAGGAACAGGGTATGGATACCGTCACCGCCAACAAGAAGCTGGGGTTCCCCGCCGACCTGCGCGATTACGGCACGGGCGCCCAGATTCTCTCGGATATCGGCCTCAAAAAAATACGTTTGATGACAAACAACCCCCGCAAAGTCATCGGCCTGGAAGGCTACGGCATTCAGATTGTCGAGAGAATTCCTGTTATTTTGCCGTCCAATCAGTACAATAGGAAATACCTGGCAACCAAAAAGAAAAAGCTAGGTCACTGGCTGTGAGAAAACGACCTTCTGCCGGCCGGCGGACGGCAGCCGGCGGCGCGGAAAAGAAATGGCCCGTGCCCTATGGAACGGCAAACGCCTTACCGAAACAAATAGAAAGGAAAAAATAATGAAAACCAAGGAACTCGCGGGAAGCCTGATGGCGCAGGATTTATCGTTCGGCATCGTGATCAGCCGGTTTAACGACTTGTTCACGCAACAGCTCCTGCGCGGCGCGCTGGATTGCTTCCAACGCCACGGAGTCAAGGACGATGCCGTGACGGTCGCCTGGGTCCCGGGTTCGTTCGAAATTCCGCTGGCCATCCAGAAACTGGCGCAGACGGGAAAATTTCAAGCGCTCGTGGCGCTGGGCGTAGTTATCCAGGGCGCGACGGCGCATGCCGGGCTGATCAACGGCCAAGTGGCGCGCTCGCTGACCCAGATTGCCCTGCAGACCAGCGTCCCGGTCATTGACGGCGTAGTCGCCACCGAAAGTTTGGAACAGGCCATCGAGCGTTCCGGATCCAAGTCCGGCAATCGCGGCTGGAGCGCAGCCCTCGCGGCGATCGAGATGGCTTCGCTCATGAAAAAAATGGAGCAAGGGAAGTAGCCGGACATCCGGACGGAAAGCAAGTTATGACAACTCGACGATTTGGCCGCGAGTGGGCGGTGCAATTTCTCTTTCAACGCGATTTTAACGCCGACGACAATGAGCGCTCGCTGGAGGATTTCTGGAAGCTTCAAAACGTGGACCCAAAGGCGCGCCCGTTTGCCGTGGAATTGATCCGGGGCGTCCTGGATCACCTCCGCGAACTTGACGAGCACATCCAGAACTATGCCGATCACTGGGATGTTAAACGTCTGAATGCGGTGGACCGGAATGTCATTCGTTTGGCCCTTTACGAGATGCTCTTCCGTCCCGATATTCCCCCGGTGGTTTCGATTAACGAGGCTGTGGATATCGCCAAACGCTTCAGTTCCAACGAATCCGGCAAATTTGTCAATGGAATTCTGGATCGCGCCTGCAAGGACATTCCGCGATCCAGCCGGGAGCCGGGCGCGGCCAATTAGGTCTGGCGGGGCAAATCCGGAAAACGCGCGCAGCGCATGGGCCACCTTAAGCAGCCGGTTCCAAGGCGGACGTCGGCCTCCGGCAGCGTGTTCGGATAAAGTCAAAATAATCCCCGGCATCAAACACGCCTTTGCCGGTGTGGCTGATTCTTGATGGCAAAGGCCGTATTATCTATCTTGAACTTGTTCAATGAACATCCGCCGAGATCATGAATTCTGGATGGCGCGCGCGCTGGAACTGGCCCGGAAGGGCGAAGGTCTGACGCGCCCCAACCCCCCTGTTGGCGCCGTTATTGTGCGCGGAGGACGCATTGTCGGGCAGGGATGGCATCACCAGGCCGGCGCTCCGCACGCCGAACCTCTGGCCCTCCGCGCTGCAGGCGCGCAGGCGCGGAACGCGACGCTCTATGTGACGCTGGAACCCTGCTGCACCCATGGTCGCACGCCACCCTGCACGCAGGCCATCATTCATGCGGGAATCCGGCGCGTGGTCATAGCCGTGCGCGATCCCAATCCCAGTCACAATGGCCGGGGCGCAGCCAGCCTGCGCAAGGCCGGTATCGAGGTGATTGAAGGCTTTGGCGCGCTCGAAGCGCGCCAACTGATTGCGCCTTTTCAAAAGTGGATTCGGACCAAACGCCCTTACCTGGCGCTGAAACTGGCGGTCTCGCTGGACGGCAAAATCGCCGATGAGCGCGGGCGATCACGCTGGCTTACCGGCCCGGCAGCCCGGCGGCAAGTGCAAGCCATGCGCCGACGCGCCGACGCCATCCTGGTCGGCGTCGGCACGGCCCTGGCCGATAATCCTTCGCTCCTGCCCAAGCCCCCAGGCGGACGCCATCCCTGGCGGGTCGTGACCGACAGCTGCGGATCCTTGGCGCCCAACGCCGGAATTCTGACCGACGGATTCCAGGCACAAACGATCATCGCCACCACCCGCCGGTGTCCGGCGCAAAGACTGGCTGCGTGGCAGTCCGGCGGCGTTCAAGTCTGGGTCCTGCCGGAGTCGCGAAACGGCGTTTCGCTTCCCGCTCTGATGCAAAAACTGGGACGCCTCGGCGTCCTGATGGTACTGTGCGAAGGCGGCGGCCAACTGGCGGCATCCCTGATACGCGCCAAACTGGTGGATGAGTTCCGTTTTTTTGTCGCGTCCCGAATCATCGGCGGCAAAGCACCGGGCGCCGTCGGCGGCGCCGGCTGGCCGTTGGCAAGCGCCCCGCAGTTGATCTTCAGCGAATGCCGGACCATCGGGCCTGACATCATGATCCGGGCAATCCCAAGCGCGCCTGAATAGGTCAGGTCGGCTGGCGGACAACTTTATCGAACGCCCCGTCCGAGCGGCGCGGCTACACTAAAAGATTCCTAATCCGGAATGCCGCAGATCAGGTCAATATCGTCCGTCATAATTGCGCGGATTTGGTCTTTGTCCGGAAGCCGCATGAGCTTGGCATAATCTTCCTTGCTGTTGACCGTCCAGATATGCAAAGGATGGCGCAACCCCATAAACTCGCCGGGCTCAGCAATAACCGCGGCCCAGTGCGGATGAATGTAATCGACCTTGTCCAAAATATCTTTGAATTCTTCCAGGTCCTTATAATGGCAACAGAGAATGCCATATTTCGGGTTTTCCCCGGCCAGGCGGCGCACGGCGGAGCGCATGATTTGCGCCGAAAAGGAATGGATGATGATCTCGCTCCCAACCGGGCGATAGCATTTCAACAGCGCCGCAACCGAGTCGAGCAGGATTGAATGCCGATAATTGCCGGCCTTGATTTCCACCAGCAGTTCCAGACGGTGATCGACCAAGCGCAGCACCTCCTCAAAAAGGCAGACGTTTTCGCCTTTAAGCCGCGGCCGGCAAATTTCAACGAACTCGGCATACGTAAAAGACGAGACCGGCTTTTTCTGTCCGGCCACCTCGATTTCACTGTCGTGGAAAACCACGATGCGATTGTCGGCGCTTAACTGGATGTCGATTTCGATCCCGGTAATTTTCCGTCCGCATTCCGGATGCTCGAGCACGGCCGCAAAGCCGGACAAAGTGTTGTCGGGATATTTTGCCGGATAGCCACGGTGGGCCACGATGTTCATAAAACCGATCCTTTTATGCCGGTTGGGGAGCCGGTTGGATTTTCGTTATCTCGGCTTCAACGTTTCGCTGCCGCCGTTTTGGACTTTCCAGCCAGCCGGCGGGTTATCTTCAAATATCCTTCCTTTTCCATAAAACGCAGAAGATCGCCAAATAGCTGCGGCGAAACATCAGGTTTCCATGCCAGAAGCATTTGCAGGATATCCAAAGCGGTCCGTTTGCCGTCGCTCCACATCAGCGCATAATTAACCCAGGCAGCGGCACTCCAGCCTTTGACAACGTCCCGAATGGGTTCCAATCCCGATTTGTTGCAGCCAAGATATTTTTCAAAGGAGAAAAATCCTTTGAACATTTTTCGCGGGATCAGCCGGCGCAAAGCATCCGCTTCCGGAATTACCGGCGCAGGACTTTCGGTCACCGGCTTGCAATGCAGCGCCAGCTTTTGCGCCAGGGATTCGATCAGCCGATTCAAGGCCTCCTTTTGCGCGGTATGAACTTCAGGATCGTCGTTTTTGCCGGCGACGGCCATGATGCGCCGGATGGAAGCAAGGCTTTGCCTGGCCTGCTCCAAGGCAAAGCTTTGGTTGCCGGTCATTGCATCGAGACGGGCTTTTTCCGTGTCGTAGACCAGCCGGGCAAGTTTACGGGCCTCCGGATATCCGGCATTAGCCAGGAAAGTAACATACTGCCCGACAGCGGAACCGACGGTCTTTAAAACCGAGGGCGAAATGTATTCCGGAAAATCGGTTGATTTGTGATAATTGGGATCATCCCACAAGAGAATGCATGGAATCGGAACGCCGATCAGGGGTTCGCCAAAGGCATTATCAATCGCGCCAAAACCGGTTTCCGGGGTGGTGGTGTATCCCGGGTGCTTGCGGAAAAAGGATTGAAGAAGCGGTACGGTGTAATTCGGCATAACCGGACGGCCGCCGCCAATGGCAACTATCTTGTTTTTCGAGACGCCAACCATGTCCATATTGATTCCCGCGAGCATGCGCCGGCAGGACGGCTTCGTATTGAGATACGCCTGCAGGCTCCGGGCCTCATAGGTAAACATCAGCCGGATCCCTCTCTTGAGCTTCTGTTTCATCAAGGCGCGCGCAATTCCCAGGGCCAGCGAGACGCCGCTGGCATTGTCGTTCGCCCCCTGCTCGAAAAGATGCGCGGTAATGACGATTTCCTCGGAAGTCTCGCCCTTCAGGAACCCGGTGACCAGGGGAATTGTGCCGGGGTAAAGGCGCGTATCGACGCGGGCCCGCAACCGCAACCGGGCATCGCGCTGCAGGAGCGCGCTCAGCCGCGCCGCCTGGTTGGGCGTCAGGGAAAAGCCAAACGGCTTTTCCTTGAGCGGCCAGTGAGGAATGACGTAATTATACCACTGGCAACTGTCGTTCAGACATTCAAAGCCTTTTTTGCCGACATGATTGCCACCCAGCACGCTGCCGATCACGCCCACCGCGCCCTGTTTGCACCAATCGATCGTCATCTCCATCGTGGGCCATTGCTCGGTCACAAACACGAACTTGCCTTTCGGCGACGGCAACGGCTGGCCCTTGTGGTGGATGACGACTTCCGCGGTAATATCGGCAGAACGGCTGTTCAACATGAGGCAACAGGGGGTTTTACTGTATTGGCACAGCAGAGGCTCCTGGACTTCCGGCGCGGCAATTTCCAGCGTCGCCTCCCTCGCGTCCCAGCACAAGGGCATGACCCAGCCGCCGTAAGACGTATGGCCATCGGAGGGATAGCGGAGAGTCTTGACTTCCGTCAGCCCGATCTGCCGCATGATGGCCTCCACTGTCCGGCAAGTCTCGCGCATCTTGTCCGAGGAATACCAGCGATCCGTTGCGTAAATCTTGCGAATACAATCCATCACAAAATCGGTCGAACATTTTACCTGCATGGCAATTTTACCCTTTAGTTGGTTCTTTCGTATACACCCGTAAAGAAAAGACATAATCCAAAAAACCATTCCTGATCCGGTGCGGACAATAGCCCATAAGGCTGCGCTTGTCCATCCTCCCTGCAATCAATTGAAAATAACGGCAGAAACTTCTTGACTGGAGGAACGGCTGCGTTTAATTCAAAAGCCGACAACGGCAACCTTGGCGGCGCTCTGCGCAATTGTCACGTCTTAACAAGGACGGGCTCAAAGAAGAACCTGGGTGTTCGAAGATTTCCCAAACTTTGTTCTGGTTAAGACTTGAGGCGCTATTTCGGGCGGGCGTCGCGACCGCTCGATGTGACGTGGTTCGAATTTGGTTGCCGCCGGAGGCGGATTCGCAAAAGCAGGGCCAGCTTGGGCCGAATGCGGGCGCGCGGCGCGCCGCGCCATGCCTGTGTATACGCAAGCGCCGGAAGCCCGCAGGCGGCTCAAGATCACCGCCGCGTTTTGCGAACCAAATTCGAAACACTCGAAGCATACAAACAGACAAAGAAGCAGACCATCATCGCAGGAGTGGAATGAAAGCAGCAATTACGGACGGCAACGGAAACGTATGGTGTCAGGATGTGCCCATGCCGCAGCCCAATGATTACCAGTGTCTGTGCAAAATGCTGGCCGCGGCCACCTGCACCGGCACGGACCAAAAGCACATCAAAAACGGATTGCCCTGGAAGCAGCAATACCCCGGAGTGCTCGGACACGAAAGCGTCGGGCGCGTCATCGAAGTCGGCAAAAAAGTCCGGAATATCGAGCCCGGCGACGTGTTCCTGCGGCCCACCGCCGTATATGGCGGCGAGAAACTGGGCGAGTTCACCTCGCTCTGGGGCGGATTTGCCGAATACGGACTGGTCACCGACACCCAGGCATGGCTCGCGGACGAGCCGGACTGGAAGCCGCATGGCTACATGAAGTTCCAGCAAAAATTACCGACCGATATTCTCATGAGCGCCGCGGATGCCACCATGCTGATCACACTGAAGGAAACCGCCAGCTTCGCGGCCAGCGTCGGCGTGCGGTTGTTCAAGTCCGTGGCCATCCTCGGGGCCGGATCCGTGGGCCTGTGCATGTGCCGGTTTGCCAAGATATTCGGGGCCCATCCGTTGATCGTGGTTGCGCGCCGCGACGTCCAACTCGCATACGCCCGCAAGATCGGAGCGGATTTCACGGTCAACGCCGCCACCGCCGACATGGCGACGGAAGTAAAACGCCTGACCGGCGGCAAGGGCGTAGACATCGTACTCGATACGACCGGCGACATCGGGTTCCTCAAGACCAGCGTGCCGATGCTGGCACCGGAGGGCAAGATTGCGCCTTACGCCACATACGAGTTTGGCACCGTCGCCAGGGAACATATTCCCGAGCAATACTTGGCCGCCGGCGCCGCCGGCGTCACCGGCGAGGTGGCCGCTCACCCGTATATGCTCGATGCCGTGCGGCTCGGGCTGGTAAAGCTTTCCGACTACTACTCGCATCGCCTGCCGCTGACTGAAGTCAAAAAGGGATTCGAACTGCTGCACGACAAGACAGCCTTCAAGGTTGTCTTCGAGATGTGAGCCTGAGGCGCTCGAATTAAACGGCGATTTAACCCAACCCGCAATCTTTGGGGATGCCGACACCTTCAAATAGGCGGCTGCTCCGGGCTTCGCGTGAGATTTCGTATGGCGCGCCGTTCTCGGCGCTATCCCCTGCCATCACCCGAACTCCTCAATTTGTAATTTCGAGATTGTCAGGGAATCGTCAGGCATCACCTGCCGTTCCACAACGATCGCGCTGCTTTCATTTTAGATACTGACAATTGAATCCCGTTTGTGTAATATAAATATGTTTTAGTTTTTGATATGGTTTGCGTGGTTGCAGCCATTCATACGGGTATTACAAACACGTCAAGGAGGTTTTGTTCCGATCCGAATCCGTAAGAATGAACTGGGAATGAAACGCGAGCATCCAGAAGCTCGAGGGCTTGCTGCATGATCAAGGACCGAAACTGCCGGGCCGGTAGAACCTGACGAGCATCAAGGAGATTGTGGAAACAAGGGCAAACAATCATCACAGGAGGAGATGAAAATGAGCTGGATCACGGAGTTCAAGCAATTTGCCATGCGTGGAAATGTCATGGATATGGCCATCGGCATTATCATCGGGGCTGCTTTCGGCAAAATCGTGTCCTCGCTGGTCGCGGATGTGCTGATGCCGCCGATCGGTAAACTCATGGGCAATGTGGATTTCTCCAATCTGTTTATCGTGTTGGGACCGGGAGACTATCCTTCGTTGGCGGCGGCCAAGACAGCCGGGGTTGCGACACTCAATTACGGCCTTTTCATCAATACAGTCATCGATTTCATTATCGTGGCCTTTGCCATCTTCTTGCTGGTGAAGGGAATCAATCGCATGAAGCGCCGCGAGCAGAGCCAGGCGGCGGCGGCTCCTCCACCGCCTTCGGCGCAGGAACAACTGTTGGCCGAAATCCGCGACCTCCTCAAACAAAACCGTCCGGCTGGCGCTGCGCCTGGACAATAGGAAAGGAAGAGATTATGCTCAAAATGCGACTGTCCGGATATTCTTGTGATCCGCGCACGCTGGGCGCGGCATTGGCGCTGGCCTTGTTGACATCCCTGGCCGGAGCCCAAACGGCGGCGGATCAGACCAAGGCCAAAGAAGAAGGCTGGAATTCCGAAATTAATGCCGGCCTCAGCCTGACGCGCGGCAACAGCAAAACAATGCTGATGAACGGCGGGCTGCTTACAGAATACAAGAAAAACGCCAACGAGTTGCACCTGGAGATCCAGGGCGCCTACGGCGAAAGCACCGTGACGCCCAGCGGCAGTTCGAACAGCACGGATCAGACGACCGTCCAAAACGCCAAGGGCATCGCCGATTACAAACGTCTCTTCACCGAGCGCGATTACGGCTATGCAAACGGCGCCTTGATGCACGATCACATGGCGGGTATCGATTACCGACTGATCGCGGGTCCCGGCCTCGGGCGCTATTTTTTGAAAAGCGAACAGCAGTCCCTGACCGCCGAGGCGGGCGCGGCCTATGTGCGTCAGCGTCTGTCCGATGACAATACGGAAAACACCGCCAACTTGCGCCTTGCGCAGCGGTATGAAATCAAGCCGTTGGCCGGATCCAAGCTCTGGGAGGCAGCGGAATATCTCCCGGCATTCGACGACTTCGGCAACTACTTCATCAATTTTGAAATCGGCGCCGAAGCTCCCATGACCGAGCGTTTGAATTTACGCATTGTCTTCCTGGATCAATACAATAGCCGCCCGTCCCAGGATAAGGACAATAATAATCTGCAGTTGACTGCCGGGATCGGCTATAAGCTCTGACCACAGGCGCCGGAACCGCAAAGCCTGGAAGCGCTATGGATGCAAAGGATAAATGAGGGTGTGAGTATAAGGGTCACTCTTTAAAGGCTTATTCCCGTCCCATCCGGTCGATTTTACCTGCCGTCCGCACAAGCGCCCAAGCCAGCACCGCAATCATCGCCAAAATTGAGATGACAAACAGCTTTTTGCCACTTATCCAAGACGCTGACAATCCGGACTTGAATGCGGGATTCGCCTTCTGCGCACCCTGCACCCAGATATCGTTGGCGCCGGCAGGCACCGTCTGCAAAACCGTGGCAACATCATAGGACGGGGCACGCAGATCTTGACCACCCATAAACACACGATACGACCGACCGGCCTTTGGGAAAAACAATCCTTCGTAAAGATTTTCAGTTAGACGAATCCCCGTGATGGTCAACACTGGATTATCTTGATTGTCAATGACCAGGCGATAGTGGCGAGCGCGGCATTCCTTCGCCAGCGAAACAAGCAAATGCTGCGCATGCACCTTGCCGGCACGTACCCGCTTGATCGTCGCTATGCCCCGCTCAATCCACGCCGTTGGGGAGTCGCTATCGGCGCCAAACACCGTAATCGATCGGCTAAAGTTGGCATCGGCAATCTCCAGTTCAATCGCGGTCAGCGGCTGACGCGCCGTCGTGAAGGTAAGGACGGTCTGCTTGCGTTTAGCATCTTCCTGCACGCACCAGTTCGTCACCGCGCTTGGCCTGGTATCGGCCGCGCCTGTAACCAAGACCTCGTTCCGCGCAATGAAACTGATGCGATCCAGGCGCATCACTTCCTTGTGCCAGGCGGTGGTTTCGGTTCGCACGACTTCTTGGGTCCCCTGGATAGACTGCATAATCTCGGTCAGTGGCGAATCCTTGTTTTCCGTGATATTGGCAATATCGATTTTATAATACGGATAGCCCCGCAAAATCACCGGAACACAGTCGTTACGCACATCCAGGTAGCGGGAATAATCATATATCGGCGTATTGGAGGCCAGCGTCTCCCATTGGGCGCCATCGGAACTGCCCTTGACTGTGATCTGTTTTTCGAAATTGCGCAAGGGGGAATGAAACTGCATAACGGCCGGCACAGGATTGTTTGTATCCCGCTTGGCCAGGATTTCAATCCTGTTATCCGAACCTTCCTTCAACGAAACGATTTCGGCTGGAAAAGACCGATCCTGAAACTCTATCCGTGTCGCAGTTTTCTTCCTGATCCAGACAGGAGTTTCGTTATTATCCTGATCAAAGAGTCGAAGTCCCGTATCGGGATTATCGGTTGTCGCATAAACGACATGATCGAGGATGAATCCACCCACTTCATTACTGGGCGCGACCGGTCGCTGCAATTCCTCGAAAAAAGGGAACGGCCTGACATCGCCGGCCCATAATCCTCCAGCCAGGGTCAGCCCAAAAATCATGACGCATGCTCGTTGCATTTTCAGCTCCTATGATTTCACGCCAGCTTCTTGATCGTTGTCTGTTTTCCGTTTGAATTTCCGGGATGAATACAGGTAGGCAAACGACCCCAGCAGCAGGGCGATGCCCACCACAAAAAAGGCCAACACGCGATAGATAACAGGCATATGCTCCAGGTCCACCAGAAAAACCTTGCCGATCACCACCGCGAAAAGCGCCAGCCCAAAGTATCGCAGCAGTTTGACGTCCTGCCATATCCCGCCGCTAACAAATCCAATAGCGAACACTGTCCAAAGAACGGAAATGCCCCCCGCTTGAAACTCGCGCAAATTCCAATACAACAGACTGTTAATTTCGAACGAAAGATACAGGAACAGCAAGGCCAGCGCGCCGTAGCCGAAAATGCGGGCAGCCGATCGATGCGTCGCTCTCATCAGCACAAACCAACCGACAAACAACAGCGCCAAGACCATCATAAAATCCAGCCAGCGTGCCAGAACGATAAACGGCGTATAGGTCATGTTGTAATAGCACCGGGCACACATATTCCAGGCATCCATATCCCACACCAGTGTTTTTAGCACGGCAACGCCTAAAAACACGAACAAGCCCGCCAGCATGATTCGATTGCCTCCTCTTCGGTAACACCAGAGGAAATAGCCCGCGATGGCACACCAAAGCATGGTCAGCATCGCCGGCTTCCATGTCGGGAAATACATAAACAGCTTGTTGCATTCAAATTGAAGGAAGACAAACCCGCACAACATGGCGCCCCAGAAAAAAACCTGGCTCGAGACAGGCAGCGGAATCATCGGGGGAACATCGTTGTCCCGGTCAATAACCGTACTGGCGATCAAACGCACTCGACGATTTTCGACAACAAACCCGAGGGCCACGGCGCCAATGGCCATGCCAAAGGTCCATAGTCGATGAGCCATAGCTTTCCAATACATTTCTATCGGCGTCTGGCTCGTTGCTCCAAAAATAAAATTACGGGGCATATCCATGAAAAGGATCCTGACAAATACAATCCCGTACAACAAAAGCCCCAACTGTCTGATGAAATGACTATCCAGCCGGCCGCCCAACCACAGGAACATGAGCGCCAACAGTGAGAGGCAAATGGTCAGCGATTCCTTTTCGACGGCCAGGGGCAGCGTCAGCGCCGCAAACAATCCCGCCAGCGAGATCAACGTCATGAGTAGGCGGCGATCAACCCGCCGACACCTGAGAAAAACAATCACCTGTCCTGTATAAAACATTGCCAATGCCAGCGTCATGATCGCCGGATAGGGTCGCCCAACGGCATCCCGGATCAGCCCATAGGCGCTGGACGAAAACAATCCGACATTGAGGACCAGGTAAACCACCTCGAGGACGGTCGATTTTACCGCACGGCGCACGTTGTAGACAAATACAAGCAGGGAATGAACAATGAAGAACAGGGAAAGAAACGTTACGGCAAAGGCAAAATCGCTCTGTTGATACTGGCGCAGCGACCCAAAAAACACCAAGTACGTGAATATAAAGCCCAGGTAGTTGAGGAGACGCCACTGCTTGAAATGAGCAACACCTAGAATACCCAGGCTCAGCATTAAGAGATAAGCGTATAGCGCCGGCAGGTTGGGGGCATCCGTACTCAACAAAATGGGCGTACAATAGCCACCGATAATGCCGAAGATGGCAATCAGCAGCGAATCCGTGCGGATGGATAACAACCCCGCGGCCGCCGTCACCAGGATCATCAGCAGGAAAACGGCATAGATAGGCAGCAAATGATACATCGGCCCCGATGCAAACATGCTGAAATAAAGCGTGGCTAAACCGCCGCCGATAAAACCCTGGCCCAGAAGATTCCATCGATGTCCCAGCAGGCGCAAGCCCCAGAGCAACCCGGCCACACCCACAAAAATACTGATTGCCACGCGGCCCATGGGACCGACAAGCTCGCGATCGATGGACCACTTTAAAAAATAGCCCACACACATCACAACTGCAATAATACCGGCCCGCATCAGCCAGGTGGTGGCCACCGCATATTCCATAGTCACGCCCTGCGGACGATATTCTTCCCCCACCAGGATCCACTGCCAGATACGGCCAAGAATATCGCGCACCGATTGCGCCCAGCGGGATGGCACAGGCTCAGGACCGCTTGGCGCAGCGTCGGGAATTGCGCCGCCAGAAGGGACTTCATCAGGTGTCTCCGGCAAGTGACTATCCGGCGCCGTATCCATGGTCATGGGAGCAATAAATGGCGACGTTGACACAGAAAACGCGGCCTTCTCAACAGGTTCCGAGGGAGCATCCCCCGTTTTTTGTTCAGACTCCTGTTTGGATTCCTGTTCGCCGCGCAAGTCTTTAACCTGAAGGATCAGGGATTCGATTTTAGCCTGTAGCGTTTCCAGGCGGCTTTGCAGACTCGGCCCGTCAATATTGAGCGCATCGATTTTGCGTTTTATCGCAAACAGCATGCTCGCGATGATTACGGCCAAAACGATTAGAATGAATGTAATAATCCCCATTATGTACAGCCCTCCATGTCATCGCTGAAGGCATCTTTTTCACAGCATAACTGCCGCGCAATCAGTGTCAACGTTAATGTCGTCAACGCACGGGGCAATGGATTATTGCTTCATTAACGGCATACAGCCCAGCCGGGCGGACAGAAACTTGTCCAGCGCCTCACGGTAGGCGGGCGAAGTCAGGACTTCGCCTTCGTTATGATCTCCGGATAGTTCAAAGAAAGTCTTTGGCTCGCGGGCGGCGGCAAACAATTTGCGGCCGTGCTCGAACGGGATCAGGTCGTCATCCCGGCTGTGAGCAATGAGCACCGGGCAATGGATGCGTTCCAGCCGCGCGAGGGTATTATAGCGATAGCGGCTCAGCCAACGGATCGGCAGCCAGGGGTAAAGGCCTGCGCCTATGTCCGGGATCGAAGTGAAGGTGGCCTCCAAGATCAGCGCCGCGGGGGTTACATGCTCTGCCAGGCCGGCCGCCACGGCGCCCCCCAGTGACCGGCCGAAGACAACGATTCCAGTCGGCGGCAGGTTGCGCTCATCCGCCAGGTATCGCCAAGCCGCGCGCGCATCCAGGTAAGTGCCCGCTTCTGAGGGTTTGCCGGCGCTGGCGCCATACCCGCGATAGTCAAAAATCAGCACATTGAGTCCCAGTTCGTGAAAAAGGCAAATGGAATGCAGGCGGTCGCCGATATTGCCGCCGTTGCCGTGGCACATGAGCGCCGTTCCGCGCGCTCCTGCACAGGGCACATACCAGCCGGCAAGGCGCACATGATCGTCTGTCATTAAAGCAACCGACTCATATGCCAGACCGACATCTGCCGGCGTCTGCATGACCGTGGCCAGCGGAAAATAAATCATTCGGGACTGACGGAAAAAGAGCAGGATGCACAGCCCAACATAAACCACCGCCGCTATTTTCAAGACTGAAAGAGCAATTCTGATCGCATCGGACATGTTCATTGTCCTTGCTCCTTAACAGACAGATAGTTATGGCGATTATGGACCTCGAATAGGTCTTTGGGGTTGCATAACGTCTTTATTTATATTGGCAGACCATACGCCGCCCAACATCATCAGCCAGACCAATGTATCGATGATCAGGATGCTCCGTTGACCGGGTGATTTGGAGACACCAGACGTTATTTTCCCATTCGCATAAAGCTAAAGAGGGAATTCACCCGGATTGATGCAGGGTGGAGCGAAGGAGATTCGAACTCCCGACCCCCACGTTGCGAACGTGGTGCTCTACCAACTGAGCTACCGCCCCATATGAGAAGAGAAAAGAGGCCAGGGAAAAGGCCACTGGCCTCTATCAATACCAGTCAAACAAGCGCATGTCAAAACATTATGGCGCCGGCGCCAAGCTGGCCGCCTTGGCCAATTGCTTCATTTTTTTCTTCTGCTTTTTTTCCGCAATGGAAAGCTTCGGCTTGTTGGTGTGACCGGTATTGCCTCTATCCATGTTTTTGGCCATAACATACCTCCTTGTTTCAAGCGTCCTGGGGCCATTGCAGTTCTGGACGGGCATTATCATCGTCCAGGTTTCGTCTGTCAAAACATTATTTTGCGCCCGCGCGCGCTTCGGGACTGCGGCGCTTCAGCAGATGCCCGCTCACGGTAATCATCAAGCCGCAGATAATGAGCGCGCTGCCCAGCATCATGAAACCGTTGATGTGCTCGCCCAATACCAGGACGGCCAGCACCGAAGCCATCACCGGCTTGAGGAAAAACATCATCGAGGCCTGAAAAGCCGTGCCGTGGCAAAGTCCAAAATAATAAAGGCCGTAAGCCAGAGCGGTGCCCAGCACCGCGACATACAGGGTCGGCGCCCAGGCGCTCGCCAGGCCGGCCAACCCGCCGTGGAACGTCACCACCAAAGCAAATGGCAGAACCATCAGACTGCCGAACAGCGCGGAATAACCGGTGAGCACAAACACACCATAGCGGACAATCACACGCCGGACGATGCAGACGCTGAGCGCAAACAACATGGCCGCCATCAGCATCAGACTGAGCGCCGCCAGGGACTGGCGGGTGAAGGCGCCCGATTCCCAGGCAAAACAGGCCACGCCCGCAAGCCCGGTGGCCATGGCGCCCCATTTCGGCAGGCTCCAGGACTCGTGGTTGACGAATCGCGCAAAAAGCAGGACAAAAATAGGATTGGCGCTGAACACCACGGCACAGGAAGCCGCCTTGGCAAACACCAGGATGGCGGCATGAAACAACACGATCGCCAGCGCAAACCCAATGCCGCCGTTGAGCGCAAACACACCGTAATCGCGCAATGTCAGGGGTATCGATCGTTTGCGCAGAGCCGGCACCGCCATCGCCAGCAGGATTAACCCCGTCAGGAAGAACCGGATAAAGACCATTTGCAAGGGATGGACCCGCGTGCCGACAAGTTTGCTGGCCACTTCAACCGTGCTGAACAAGCCTACGCCGGCAAAGAGCGCCAAAAAACCAATTGCTTTTTCACAACGCACGGCAGGACCCCGATCAAGAAGGACAGCCTGCGGCCAGCAGACCGGACAACGCGACGACAGCGAGCATAAACCTTACGATGGCGAGGACTGATTATAGGATTTTTCGATCTTGGCGGCCACATCCTTATAACCGATATCCACCTGGTAGATTTCCTTGTAATATTTATTCACCGCTGTGGCAATATCGCCCTGGGCTTCGAGAGTTTCACCCAGCTGGTAGAAAATATCTTTTTTCAGATCATCCATTTCGACCAATTCGGCGGCGGCTTTCTCCAGCTGATCGCGCGCCATATCGAACTGCTGTTTCGCTTTGAAACAGCGCGCCATGAAATACAGCGACCGCACCCGGTTGCGCGGATTGCGCTGGGCCAGCTGGAACTGCTGAATCGCCTCGTTCATCATGCCGCGTTCGAACAAAAGAATGCCGTAATCGTAACGCAAGGCCAGGTCGTTGGGATAGCGTTCGATGCGCGCCTCGGTGTTCTGAAACACAAACTCGTTCTTGGCGGCTTCCTTGGTTTTCACCCCTTCCAGATCGCCATTTTCACGGCACTGGGCAATCTCAAAGTCGAATTGTTTCAATTGCACCGTGGCCAGCATCTGATCGAGCTGCGGATCAGCCGCGCCGCCGAGCCGCTTGGCTTCATCGATCGTATGCTTGGCGTCGTCAAACCGCGATGCCTGCATATAAAGATTGGCCAGGGCACGGCGATAATTGACATTTTCGGGCTCGTGCTTGACGCGCTCTTCCAAGTCATGGATCAGCAATTCCGCGCTCTTGCCATCCTTGACCGCCATGGCTTCCTTTTCCAGTATCGCCGCTTCCTTGACGTCCTTGATAACGCTCCGATATCCGCCACCGCCTTTGGCCGCATCGTCCCAGCCGCCCTTAGCCATCGTCTCGCGGGCCATGGCATTCTTCAGCGACTGCATAGCCTCGGAGTCGTGGGGCTTCAGATTGACAACCGCCTCGAAACATTCCTTGGCATCCTGGGGCTGGTCCATGCGCAGATATAAATTGCCCAACCAGGTCAGGAACTCGGTATCTTCCTGAAAATGTTCGCGCACCATAGCCAGCGTCAGGGCGGCCACTTCCGGCATGTCGGCCGCCTCGGCGCTCTTACAAAGAAAACGGAGAAAGGTAGGATTCAGGGGATCTTTGCGGAGCAGTTCTTCGCTCAGGCGCAGAGCTTCCGATGCCTTGTCGGAACGCAGTAACATCCGGCCTTTGATCAGTTGCGGCAAGGCGCTCAGCATGGTCATGACGCGCGTCACCTGGTTGTTATCGGCCTCGTTGAATTGCTTCAGGGTGCTCGCATGCAGAAATTTACGCGCCCGCAAAAAATGAGGCTCGATATCCAGCGCCGCCGTGAACATATCCATTGCATAAGGCAGGTTGCCATGCTCCGTGGCCACCAACCCTTTGTCAAATAATTCGCGCGCCCGCTTGGGCACGTTGGCTTCTGATAAGTCTGCCATGGAAAAAACTCCTGTTTTTTTCTGTTGGTTAAGACTACACTTGCCGCCTTGTGGATGTCAATAGGCAATGAACAGTAAAGACGGGCCAAATGAACGTGTCGCCTCATAAAAGGAAAAGGATAAAATGTTTCGGCGCCGGCCTGGTTTTCGGGGCTTGGCTGGCCGCGGAATCCGCCTGTGCGGGCAGTTTCATCATGGGCGACGCCGTCACATTATCCGAACTCTCCCATCGCTACAGCTTCGTTTCGTATGCCGCCAAAGGCAAGAATCTCTCGCTCAAGACAAAGTTCAACACTTTCGACTTCGCCGGCGACACCCGCAAGGTCGAATTCAACAACGTCCTCGTCTGGATGAATTCGCCGGTTTCCCGGCATTGGGGCGCCTGGGCTGTCCGGGACATCGATGTGGATAAGACCATTTTGCCGCTGATCTATCCCTCCCGGGCGCTCAAGAACGAAAAATGGAGCTTGGTCATGCTGGATCCGGGCCATGGCGGCCAGGACCCCGGCGCTTCCGACCAGCGCCGGGACCTGATCGAAAAGGACATTACCCTGGAACTGGCCCAGCGGGTTAGCGTCATCCTGCAGAAATACAACGTGGACGTGCGGCTGACGCGCAACAAGGACCAAAATACCGACCTGGACCAGCGCTGCCTAATGGCGAACCGCTGCGGAGCCGACTTGTTCGTCAGCATTCACCTGAACGCCGCAGCAAAAGCCGACTCTACCGGCCTGCAAACGCACATCCTGCCGCCGGCAGGGTGTCCCATTACGGAAAGTTCTTTTGTCGGCTCACGCGATCGCGTCGTTTTCCCGGGCAACCGTCACGACGAGGCCAACATGGTCCTGGGATATTACCTCCAAAAGAGCCTGCTCAAGTATGGACGCCTGGAAGACCGCGGTGTGCGGCGTTCCCGGTTCTACGTGATCCGTAACGTGAATTGCCCCGCTGCGCTGGTGGAATGCGGATTTATATCCAGCCGTAATGACCGGACCAAAATAATGACCTCGGCCTACCGGGACAATATTTCCCGGGGCATTGCCGAAGGCATTCTGACCTACCTCAACATGGTCAAACGCTCCCAAGCGCCTAGTCCTTGAGCGGCGGTGAAATCCGCGTATCTTGGTCAGGAAAACGGCATCGTCGGAAATTGTCATTCCGCGCATGGCGGTCGCGGTATTTCTCACTCCGAAACGGCTATAATTTCAGCCCTGGGAATCATCGTTTTCCCCGGCATAACAGGGAAGATTGTTTTCTAACGCCGCCTTGCGGATAATTTCCGGCAAAAAAGCCTTTGCGGAAATCAGCTTGCTTCCCGGCCTCGATATTCTCATAATGTCAGCTTTTCTGGCACACATAAAAAGCTTCGCCGATCGGCGGCGCGTCCGTTTGGTATCCTAGTTGCGCTTCATGGAAGCGCAGTGACAATGCGGCCATAAACAACTCATAAATACCGGTACCCATGAAAATTCCCCTGCTCGATTTGAAAGCGCAATATGCGCCGCTCCGCGAGGAAATCCGCGCGGCCATGGATGAAGTCTGCGATGCCCAGTACTTTATTCTCGGCCCGCGGGTCCAGGCCTTCGAGGCGCATGTGGCCGCCTACTGCGGCGCGCCTTACGCCGTCGGCCTCTCCTCCGGCACCGACGCCCTCCTGGCCGCGCTTATGGCCATGGAAATCAAGCCCGGCGACGCGGTCATCACTTCCCCCTTCACTTTTTTTGCCACGGTCGGATCCATTGCCCGGCTGGGCGCTTTTCCGCTCATGGCCGATATCGATCCCGTGACGTTCAACCTGAGCCCGGACGCCGTGCGCTCCCTGCTGGAGCACCCGCCGCGCGGCTTGAAGAAGCACACGCCCCGGGTGCTTTTGCCGGTGCACTTGTTCGGCCAGTGCGCCGATATGGACTCGCTCCTGGACCTGGCAAAGCAACACGGCCTGCGGGTTATCGAGGATGCCGCCCAAGCCATCGGCGCGGAATATCCGACGCGCAACGGCATCCGCAAGGCGGGCGTCATGGGGGATATCGGCTGTTTCAGTTTCTTCCCTTCCAAAAACCTGGGCGGTTTCGGCGACGGCGGCATGGCCATAACGCGCGACGCTGCGCTGGACACAACCCTGCGGTCCATTCGCGTGCATGGTTCGGTGGAACAATACCGGCATGACCGTCTGAGCGGCAACTTCCGCCTGGATGCCCTGCAGGCCGCCGTACTGGACGTCAAATTAAAGCACCTTGAAAAATGGCATGCGGCGCGGCGCGCGCACGCCGGCTTTTACGATCATGCTTTCCAAAATTCGGCTGTCCGGACACCGACGGCGGCATATGCGGGTAAAAACACCGCAAACTATCACATTTACAATCAATACGTGATCCGCGTGCCGGAACGCGACCGGGTTTATGCCGCCCTGCAAAAAGCCGGCATCGGCTGCGCAATTTATTATCCCGCGCCCATGCACCTGCAACCTTGTTTTCATAACCTCGGCTATCGGGCCGGCGATTTTCCGGAAAGCGAAAAGGCCGCCCGCGAAGTCCTGGCCTTGCCCATTTACCCGGAATTGACGGAAGCCATGCAGCAGGCCGTCGCCGACGAAGTGCTTAAGGCCGTAGCCGGCAAATAAGCCAACGCCATAATTACTTAGCGCCATGCCAAAAAAAGACATCAATCCAATACCACGGCACGTGGCCATCATCATGGACGGCAATGGGCGCTGGGCAAAGCAACGCGGGATGCCCCGACTGAAAGGCCACGAGGAAGGCACCCAATCGGTGGAGGCCATCCTGCGCGCCTGCAAGCAGGCCGGGATTCAATATCTGACCCTATATGCGTTCAGCACCGAGAACTGGGTGCGGCCCCCGTCGGAAATCAAGGGCCTGATGCGCATCCTGGCGGATTTTCTTAAAACCCGCGAGACCGACATGCTCCAGGAAAAAATAAGGCTGCGCGCCATCGGACGCCTCCACGACCTGCCCCGCCCGGTATTCAACGAACTCCAGCGCGTTATGAAAGCCACGGAGCAGTTCACCCAGCGTCAGTTGATCCTGGCCTTGAGCTATGGCGGGCGGGATGAAATTACCCAGTCTGTCCGCGCCATCGCCCAGCAGGTCAAGGACGGCAAGCTGGCCGTTCAGGATATAGACGAAAAACTGGTCGCTCGGCACCTGTTTGCGCCCGATGTTCCGGACCCCGACCTGCTGATCCGGACCAGCGGCGAGATGCGGCTCAGCAATTTCATGTTATGGCAGGCATCCTACAGCGAACTTTATATCACCGAAACGCTCTGGCCCGATTTCCGCGAGGAAGCTTTCGCCGAGGCTTTGGCGGCTTATGCCCGCCGGCGCCGGCGTTTCGGTCAGGTCAGTTAACCGGCAAGGAATTGGTATGGCATTAAAAAAACGCTTTGCAAGCGGACTAAGCCTCGGTGCGGCCTTCCTGCTGGTCGCCAATTGGGCTCCATCGATCACGGTCTGCGCCCTGCTTTGTGCGATAGCAACCATTGCGGTGCTGGAA
>CAZTWL010000005.1:1935-27639 GCA_964617825.1 uncultured Verrucomicrobiota bacterium | reverse complement strand
CCCAATTTTCGCATCATGGGTGTCGTCGCCAGCATACTGCTGATCGCCGGGACCTGGCTCTCGTTAACCTTGAAAACCGCATCCCTGGCCGGCGAGCACGAATTGCTTATTTTATTCATAACCATCATCGCCATTCTCATCCGCCAATTTCCGCAAAAAAACAACGACCAACCCCTGCCCACCATGGCCTGCACGCTGTTCGGCATTCTATATGTGCCGTTCCTGTTTAATTATTTCACCAAGCTGGCCTTTACCTGGGAATGCCCCGCATGGCTCTATCCCATCGGGCCAACGGGACTCTGGCTGGTTTTCTATCTGATCGCGGTTGTCAAGAGCACGGATATCGGGGCCTTTGCCGTCGGCAGCCGGCTGGGACGTCACAAACTAATTCCGCGCATTTCGCCGGGCAAGACCTGGGAAGGATTTTTCGGCGGGGTCGCGTTCGGATTGCTGGTCAGCCTCGGCATATACTTCCTGACCGGCGGGCATCTTGGCATTATCACCATGCGCATTTATGACGCCATCATTCTCGGCATCCTGTTGCCGGTCATGGGCACCGTGGGCGACTTGACCGAATCCATGCTTAAGCGCGCCGCTAACAGCAAGGATGCCGGACACCTCTTGCCCGGCATGGGCGGCGCGCTCGATGTGCTCGACAGCCTCCTGTTTGGCGCGCCGGCGCTCTACCTGTACGTTAAAATCATTTTGGCGGATTGATGAGCAACACTCCAAAGAACATCGTTATTCTGGGCAGCACGGGCTCCATTGGCGAAAGCGCGCTGCGCGTCGCGGCGGCGTTGCCGGACCGGTTCCGGATCGTCGGCCTGGCGGCGCAAACCAAGGTGGCGCGCCTGCTGGAGCAAGCGCGCATTTTTTCCGTTGCGCGTGTGGCCGTGACCGATCCCGAAGCGGCGCGCCGCGCCGCGCAACAGGCCCCCGCCGGCTTGAAGGTGCTCGCCGGGCCGGAAGGCTTGGACGAACTGGCCTCGCAGGAAAACGCGGACATAGTGCTCGTGGCCGTGGTTGGCATGGCCGGCCTGGCGCCGGTACTGGCGGCCCTGCAGCGCGGCACGGACGTGGCCCTGGCCACCAAGGAAGTCCTGGTGGCAGCCGGTCAAAAAGTAATGGCCGCCAGCCGCGCCTCAGGCGCACGCATTTTGCCGGTGGATAGCGAACATAGCGCCATCTTTCAATGTTTGGACGGCAAAAGCGCGGATCGCGTCCGCCGCCTGATGCTGACCGCCTCGGGAGGTCCGTTTGCGCACAATCCGCACCTGGACCTGGAAAAGGTAACCGTGGCCGAGGCCCTTAAGCATCCCCGCTGGAACATGGGCCGCAAGGTAACGGTGGATTCGGCCACGATGATGAACAAGGGATTGGAAATCATCGAAGCCCACTGGCTGTTCGGCATGCCTTTCGACCGCATCGAGGTGCTGATTCATCCCGAAAGCATCGTGCACTCCATGGTCGAATTTCAGGACGGAAACATCCTGGCACAGCTCAGCGTTTCCGACATGCGCTTTGCCATCCAATTGGCGTTCACTTGGCCGGAGCGCCTGGATGGCGGCCTGCCGGCCCTTGACCTGGCGCAACTGGGAACCCTGCATTTTGCCGCGCCGGACGAGACGCGCTTTCCATGCCTGCGCCTGGCACGCGCGGCAGCCTTGGCGGGCGGCACTATGCCGGTCATCCTCAACGCGGCCAACGAAATAGCCGTCCAGGAATTTTTAAACGGCAAACTATCCTTCCCCGGAATCTGGCGCACGGTGGAACAGGTGCTGGGCAAGCATGCCGCCCTGACCGACCCGGGGCTGCCGGATATCCTGGCAGCCGATCGCTGGGCACGCGAGGAAGCCGGGCATCTGATCCGGAAATAACAAAAACAAAACGCGCAGGGTTCGGGCGTCGCGGGATGCAAGGCCTTTGCAACGGACCGATGGCAATCGCTCGGCCGACGGACTGAACAACGAACGCCGGGAACCTGTAGAACAATCAATCGAGGAAATATATGGACCTGATTTTATACGGCATTTATGTCACCGTCATCGTGCTGCTCTTGTTCGGCATATCGATCTTTGCCCACGAGCTGGGCCACTTCATTACCGCCCGCATGTTCGGCATGATCATCGAAGTCTTCTCGCTGGGTTTTGGACCGGCCATCTGGCAAAAGAAACATCGCGGCACCGTTTACAAGATCGGAATTTTCCCGATCGGCGGGTACGTGGCCCTTCCCCAGATGGACCCAAACGATGCCTCGTCCGCCGCAAAGGCCAAGCCGGCCGGATCCACGGACAACTCAACGGCAAGCGAACCGGCGACACCTGCGCCGCAACCCATCCCCCCCGTGGCGCCCTGGAAAAAAATCATCGTGGCGGCCGCCGGGGCCGCCGGCAACATTGTCCTGGCCGCCATCATCGCCTGGATCGTCTATTGGGGCGGGAAGCCCTCCACGCCGGGCGAACGCTCCGCCGTTATCGGCTTCGTGGAGACCAATTCGGCGGCCTACGCCGGCGGATTGCGGATTGGCGACGAAATCCTGGCGGTCAACGACGTGCCGGTCGCATCGTGGAGCGATGTTCTCCAGGAAAATGCGCGTTTTGAAACCGTCCGTCTCACCGTCCGCACGCCGGCCGGCACGAACGCCATCACCGTGCCGACCGAAAAGAACGCACTGGGTTTCCGGATGGTGGATGGCCTGTACGAAATCACGTTGTGCAAGGTCATGGCCGTGGAAGCGGAATCAAGCGCGGCCAAGGCCGGCGTCCATCCGGGCGACGTTATCGTTAAATTCAACGACACTCCCGTGCTCAGCATCGCGCACCTGATTGCGCTCGTTTCCGCGCGGCCGGATTTACCCAGCCCGCTGACCGTGGATCGCGGCGGGCAAATCCAGGTCCTCAGTGTTGCTCCGCAGCTCGATCCGGCCCTGAAACGCGCGCGGATCGGCATCAGCTTCGATCCGATGGCCGTGGACTATGACAAGGTCGTGCACATCCCCCCCAGCGTGCAGCTTAAGGACCATGCCACCAAGATCCTGCGGGTGGTGCGCGCGCTCGTTTCGAAGGAAGCCCGGCACACGGCCGAGGGGCTCGGCGGGCCTCCCATGATTCTTTACATGATCCAGGCTTATGTGCGCCAAGGCATCATGCTCGCGCTATGGTTCATGTGCTTTTTGAACGTAAACCTGGCGATCATCAACCTCCTGCCAATCCCGGTGCTCGACGGGGGCCACATCATGTTTTCGCTGTGGGAAACGATCACCCGGCGTCCCATTCACCCAAAACTGATTGGCTGGCTTTACCAGATTTTCTTTTTCCTGTTTATCGCGGCCATCATCTGGCTCTCGGGGCGCGATTTACAGCGGCTGTATCAACTCCGCCAGCTGTCGAAATCGGCTGCACGCTCAATGGCCGTCACCAATGCAGCGACCGGCACGGAGACCAACGCTGCCGCCGTTCCGGAGGCCATGACCAACGAGGCGGCGCCTTAAAGAACTTGATGTTCACGCTACCGCCCGCATCTGCAAATCTATGGCGAGCGGCCTGCGGTCCGCCGGGGAACAGGCAAGGCGATCGTTGCCTTGGCCAGAAAGTTTTTGGGGGTTGTTTACAAAACCTTGAAAAACAACGGGGGGGTTGAACATTTTCCGAATTATGTGTTGGTGACGACGCAGGCAATCATAATAGGAGCCATAATGAAAGCGACCGGATTGATTCCCTCCCTATTGGCAATTGCCATTACCGCTTCGGCCTGGGCCGACGGCAGCATAAACACTGTGCTTAACGATGGACTGGTTGTGCGGCCGCCCATGTCCGAGCCGCCGGCAACCATTTTTACGGCCAAGCGGATCATCACCATGGAGCGCGACAACCCGGACGCGAGCGCGGTGGCCGTAGCCGGCAAGCGCATTATCACCGCCGGCTCGCTTGATGAAGTTAAGGCCGCCTTGGAAGGACGTTCGTTCAAAGTGGACGAGACCTTTGCCGGCCAGTTCATTCTGCCGGGCTTCATTGACCAGCACCTGCATCCCATCCTCGGCGGACTCACCCTCGCAACCGAGGTGATCGCCCCGGAGGATTGGGCGCTGCCGGGCCGCACATGCAAGGCGGCAAACGGCGCGGAGGAATACAGGGCGCGCCTCAAGGCGGCGGTGGGCCAAACGACCAACTCCAACGACTGGTTCTTCAGCTGGGGATACCACAAACTGTGGCATGGCGCGTTGAACCGCACCATGCTGGACGCCATCAGCACCACGCGCCCCATCGTGATCTGGCAACGTTCCTGCCACGAGTTTATTTTAAACACCCCGGCATTGAATGGCTTGGGCCTGACCGAAGCGGGAATCCAGGGCAAAGGCGAGGCCAGCACCATGGCCGATTGGCGGGAAGGTCATTTCTGGGAAACAGGGCTTAATCTCATCATTGTGCCGATGATGAACCACCTGGCTACCCCGGAACGGCTTTCGTTCGGCCTCAAACAAATGGTCGCGTATCTCCATCAAAACGGCGTTACCGCCTATAACGAACCCGGCGCACTCTACACGCCGGACATGTGGAAGCTGTATACGCAGATTCTCGGCGCCGATTCCACACCCATGTACACCACCTTCCTCGCCGACGGCCGCGGCATTCCCGATCGCGTCGGCCTCGGCAAGTCGCTGGCCGCAACCGAAGCGCAGATTGCCGTTTCTCCCGAGGGGCCCGGCAAAAAAGTGATGTTCTTTCCGAAACAAATCAAGCTTTTCGCCGATGGCGCCATCATCTCGCAACTCATGCAGATGAAGAACGGCTACCTCGGCCCCGACGGCAAGGTTGATCCAAACCACCATGGCGAGTGGATTATGACCCCGGCGCAACTGGAGGAACGCGCAAAACTCTACTGGGACGCCGGCTACCAGATCCACACCCATGTAAACGGCGATCTCGGACTGGAAGTCCTGCTGGATACGCTGGAACGCCGGATGCGCGAAAACCCGCGCCCCGACCACCGCAGTGTCATCGTCCACTTTGCCTGCTCGACCGAGGAACAGATCGCGCGCATTGCCAGGCTCGGAGCGCTGGTCAGCGCCAACCCCTACTATCCCGTAGGATTTGCCGATAAATACGGGGAAGTCGGTCTCGGGCCGGACCGCGCCGACAAAATGGTGCGCGCCGCCTCGGTCCTAAAACATCGCATTCCGCTTTCCTATCACTCCGACCTGCCCATGGCGCCCAGCGATCCGCTGTACCTTGCCTGGTGCGGGGTGAATCGATTGACGCCGTCCGGGCGCGTAGCCGGACCTGAACAATGCATCGGCGTTGAAGACGCCCTGCGCGCCGTGACGATCGAAGCCGCCTATTCTTGGCGGAAGGAAAACGACCTGGGGAGCATCGCGCCCGGCAAGATCGCCAACTTCACCGTCCTGGGGCAAGACCCGTTTGCTGTCGAAGCGGCCAGGCTCAAGGATATTCCGGTGCTGGCTACGGTTTTCGAAGGTTGTATTTTCCCGGTGAAGCACCCGAAAACAACCGGCCAGGCCGGCATTTCGATGCCAAAAGAACGGCAGGCCGGGGCAACTGCCGGGCATGATGGACAGGCGCATGGCGATTGCGGGGCCTGTGCATTCAATCGCCTGCTTGCAGTCGCCGGATGGAAATATACCGGCAGGAACTGAATCCGGGCGCCCGTTCCGTCCGCCGTGTTGAAGCCGTTAAAAAGGCTTGATGGCACGGCCAGAGATTATAATATCCGGACATGGCGCCGGCGCGCATCGGAGGATGTGGCGGTTATTGCGCTTGCATCTCGCCTGCCATGCAGGCCGAGATCATCGCCCGCGCTGGAAATATCGTGCAACTTTTTTCGAACAATTGTATTTGAAGGATCTTGCCCCGGATTAGAGGTGTAAAATGAAGACGCTAATTTTCGACCTGGATGGGACCCTTGTCGACACCGTCTATGCCCACGTTTTTGCCTGGCAGCAGACGCTCGCGGAAGCCGGCATGGCGATTGAGGGCTGGAGCATCCATCGCCGCATCGGCATGAGCGGCGGGTTGTTCACGCGCGCACTCAGCCGCGAACTGGGCCGAAGCATCAGCGAGTCCGAAGCGCAGGCCCTTCAGCAACGCCATGGGGAGTTGTTCATTAAGTTCCTGCCGGAGCGGCGTCCGTTATCCGGGGCAACCGAGCTGCTTCGCTTCCTGCGGGAAAACAAGATCACATTTGGCATCGCCACGTCAGGACAACGCCCCGAGATTGACCTGTCGTTGAAAGCTTTGGGCATCGGTCCGGAGACCGTGGTCATCGAACGCCGCGACGTTCCCCGGGCCAAACCGGAACCGGATCTGTTCCTGGCTTGCCAGCGGAAATTGGGCGCAGTTGTTGACGACTGCTACGTGATCGGCGACGCGGTCTGGGATCACCTTGCGGCGCGCCGGGCAGGCATGTTGAGTGTCGGCTTGCTGAGCGGGGGATACGGCGAGGACGAGTTGAGTCGCGCCGGAGCGTATCGCGTGTATCGCGATCCCGCGGATTTGCTTCGTTCGCTGGATGAATTAGGCGTGTTCCACTGAATACCAATCTTATCGATTTATGATCAAGGCAATTCCATCCATCCTGGCGCCGCGCAGGAAAACGCGGCAGATCCACATCGGCCCCCTGGCGGTGGGCGGCGGCGCGCCGGTAACGGTCCAGACCATGACCAAAACCGACACGCGCGACGCCCGCGCCACGATTGACCAGATCCGCGATCTTGAACGCGCGGGCTGCGACATCGTTCGCGTGGCCGTGCCCGACGAGGACGCCGCGCATGCCCTGGCCGCCATTCGCCGGGCCATCCATATTCCGCTCGTGGCCGACATCCATTTCAACCACCGCCTGGCCCTCCAGGCGCTGGCCTCCGGCGTTGACGGACTGCGGATCAATCCCGGCAATATCGGGGCAATCGAAAAAGTCCGGGAAGTGGTCTGCGCCGCGCGCGAGCGCAAAGTGCCCATCCGCATCGGCGTCAATGCCGGCTCGCTGGACAAGGATATCCTGGCAAAATATGGCGGCGCCTCGGCCAAGGCGCTCGTGGCCAGCGCCTTGAAGCACGCGCGCATCCTGGAAAAACTGGGCTACTGTGAAATTAAAATTTCGGTCAAGGCCTCGGATGCCGCGCGCACGGTCCAGGCCTACCGCCTCCTCGCGAAAGCCACCGATTACCCGCTGCACCTGGGAGTGACCGAAGCCGGAACTCTGCTCGCCGGCATGGCGCGTTCGGCCACGGCCATGGGCATCCTGCTGGCGGAAGGCATCGGCGATACGCTGCGCGTTTCACTGACCGAACACCCGTTGCGGGAAGTGAAAGCCGGGCTGGAGATTCTGCGCGCACTCGCGCTGCGGAAGCCCGGACCCAGCGTCATCGCCTGTCCCACCTGCGGGCGGGTTGAGCTCGATGTCATCGCGCTGGCTCACCGGGTCGAAGAAGAACTGGACAAGCTGGCCCAAACATTTTCCGGCGCCCGCAAGCCGGCGAACTGGCCGGTCGTGGCCATCATGGGCTGCATGGTGAACGGGCCCGGTGAGGCCCGCGAGGCGGATATCGCCATTGCCGGCGGCAAGGGCAAGGCCGCGCTTTATGTGGCGGGAAAGTATAAGGCCACGGTAAAGGAAGCGGCCATCGTGGCCACGGTTGTCCGGCAGGTGCGCGCATTTCTTGCGCGGGATGACCAGCGCTGACCGGTCATGCGCCGGTTGTGACCAGCACCTGGCGCCGCTGCCATTTCAGCATCCGCACCGGCAAGGCTAGCGCCCAACCTGGGCGGGCGTCACCGTGCCGGCGGCAGGCGCTTCCCGCCGGCAAATTTTCTCCTTCAAGGCCCAGGTTTCCATCGGAGTGGGAACGGTTGCCTGCGGCGCCTCCGGTTCCGGCCGGGCCTGGACCTGCCGATATTCGAACTGCTTGCCTTTATAATTGTGCATCACCACTTTTTCGTCGGTTATGGATTCGACATAATCGGGCAGAAGCGGCACCTTGCCGCCGCCGCCCGGGGTATCGATGACGAATTGCGGCACCGCCAGGCCCGAGGTCCAGCCCCGCAAACCCTTGATGATTTCCAGCCCCTTGGCCACAGTCGTGCGCAGGTGCTCCGTGCCGGCGACCTGGTCGGCCTGATAGATGTAATATGGCCGCACGCGACAAGCCAGCAGTTTCTGCATGAGCAGGCGCATCACGGCCGGATCGTCGTTGACCCCCTTCAGCAGGACGGTCTGGTTCCCCAGCGGAATGCCGGCATCGGCCAGCCGGTTAAGGGCTTTGGAGGACTGCGGCGTAATTTCGTCCGGGTGATTGAAATGCACATTTATGAAAAGCGGGTGAAATTTCTTCAACATGCGCACCAGTTTGGCGGTCACACGCTGGGGCAGAACGCATGGCACACGGGTCCCGATGCGGATGATTTCGACGTGGGTAATCGCGCGCAGTTCCCTCAAAATGCCTTCCAGGCGCTCATCGGAAAGCAGGAGCGGGTCGCCGCCCGATACGATCACATCGCGGATTTCCGGATGCCGGCGGATATAGGCCAGTCCGTTCTCGATGAACTGCGGATGCATCTTATGAAAATCGCCCACCATGCGCTTGCGGGTGCAGAAGCGGCAATAGGAGGCGCATTCGTGCGAGACCATGAACAGGACGCGATCGGGATAGCGGTGCACAATCCCGGGCACGGGCGACTCCTGGTCCTCGGCCAGCGGGTCCTGCAGCCCGCAGGTCCCCTCCAGTTCGCGGGCATCGGGCACCATCTGACGATACAGAGGATCGCCCTTGGCCTTGATCAGGCCCAGGTAGTAGGGATTGATGCGGATACGGAATGCGCCGGCTACCCGGCGGATTTCATCCGCCTTGAGTCCGAACACCTCGGCCACTTCTTCCGCTGTCGTCAAACTCTTTTGCAAAAGCTTTTGCCATCGTTCCATGTTATGCGCCCTCCGGCTTGAGATACTTGCAGTAGATCACGAGATCGTCGCCGGGACTGTAGAAATCGCGAATGCGCGAGTTTTCCTCATAGCCCAGGCGCTGGTAAAATTTACGCGTAATTGCGTATTTATCCATGGCTGACGTTTCGATCACAATCAACCTCCCTTTTTTTTCCCGAATGATTTTTTCAAGCCATTGTACCAGGGCCTTGCCATAACCCTGCCGGTGCTTGCCGGGATGAACGGCCATCCAATACAGATCCACGACGCCTTCGGCCATGGGCGTGGGCCCATAACACATATAGCCCACCACAACATTCGCCTCGTTTTCGATTACCACAACGACATAATCCTGCTGATCGGGCTTGGTCAGGCAGACATCGATCAGCTCGGTCGCCACGCGCTCTTCTTCCTGCGTGAACATACCGGTCAAATGAATGACTTCCAAAACCGCGGGACGATCCTTGGCAACTATCGGTCTAATTTTCATAATCGGTTTTATTTTCGTTTAAGCGCCAGGTCAACCTGGCTCCGCCAGAAATCCTCGTAGGCAATGCCCGCGGCCGCCAGAGACCGGGCCAGCCCCGCCTCGCGCGACGTGTCGGGATTCGGATTCACATCCAGGATGTACGGGCGCGCACGCGCATCGAGCCGGAAATCGACGCGCGCATACCCGCGCAAATTCAACGCCCGATAGGCCTGCAGGGCCAGACGCCCCAGCCGTTGCGCCAAAGCCGGCGCGACCGGCGCCGGACATACCGGCACCGTGCCGCGGCAAGTCGGATGCGCGGGCTGCCATTTGGCGGCATAACCTACAATCCGCGGCAAGCCGGCCGGGTAGTTTGGGAACGAAATCTCCGACAACGGCAGGACGCGCGGCTCGGGCCGATCAACAATCGCCGCATTGATTTCCCGTCCATCCACATAACGCTCGACCAGCGCCGGCTGGTCATAAACGGCCAACACGCGCGCCACCTGCTTGCGCAATGCCAGACGCGTGCGCACCACGGATTCGGGGTAAATGCCAATGCTGGCATCCTCGCAATTGGGCTTGACGATCAGCGGGAATCGCGCCGCCGCAGGCATCTGGCGCTCATCCTCCACGAGCCAGCTCTGCGGAGTCGGCAGGCCGCAAGCCCTCAAGATGGCATTGGTCCTGAATTTATCGTGACATTGAAACAACGCCTGAGCGCTGTTGCCGGTAAAGGGAATTTCCAGCAATTCAAGCAGCCCCGCCACCTGCGCCTCGTATGCCGACTTGCCGCGGAAGCCCTCGCACAAATTGACGATCACCGCGGGACGCCGGCGCCGGATCGGCGCAACAATCTCTTCAGGACGGGAGCGAACGGAAATCCACTGGAGACGATAACCGCAGGATGCCAGCGCCGCGCCGGCCTGCCGGGCTGCGGCTTCCACGGCAAGCTCGGAAAGCGCTTCCTTCGCCCGGCCCAAGGACGGGATATAGGCGTTATACAAAATACCGGCAAGTTTTGAACGGGCATTCATTTATTTCAACAAGCCATGGCGTCGCAAGGCAATCGCGGCCACTTTCAAAATCAGTTCATCATAACCATACCCGGCCGCGCGCGCCGCCGCCGGCAGGGCCGAATTCTCGCCGGGATCCGGCAGGATGCCGGGCAACGGATTCAATTCCAACAGATTCGGGTTGCCTTTCGCATCCAGCCGCACATCCACCCTGGCCCAATCCCGCACTCCCAGGACAGCCACGGTCCGGCTGACCAGCGCGCGGATACGCTTGTTCAATGCGGCGGAAATTTTTGCGGGACAAACCAAAATCGGCATAGGCTTGGCCGGATCGTCCCAGACCCACTTGGCCTCGTAGCCATAGACACGATTCGCGCCCTTCGGAAGCACACTGTGATCGATCTCCACCACCGGCAAAATATCGTAGTCCGGCGCATTGCCCAGCACGCCCACGGTAAACTCACGGCCGGGCAGGAATTCCTCAACCAGCGCGGGCTGACGGTAGACGCGGTGAATCTCGTCGACCCGCGCGCGCAACTGGGAACGGGTTCGGACCAGACTGTCGTTGCGAATGCCCATGGACGATCCTTCCCTCAGGGGCTTCACCATCGCGGGCAATCGGAAAGCGCCAAGCCCGGAGGCCGCTGCGCCCGGCGCGACAACTTCGAAGCGCGCCGTGGGAATCCGGTGATACGCCAGGATTTCCTTGGCGCGGGCCTTGTCGAGACAAATCCCGAGCGTCAAAGCATCGGACCCGGTATAAGGCAATCCCATGATTTCGCACAAAATGGGAATGTGGGATTCGCGGTTAGGCCCCGCAAATCCTTCAGAGATATTAAAGACAAGATCGGGTTGCAGTTTGCGCAGGCGCTCATAAGCCCGAATATCGCCTTCCACTCGCGTAACACGATACCGCTTTGCAAGGGCAGCGGCTACGGCAGAGATAGTCGCCTCGGTATCGTATTCCGCCAATAAGTCAGGCGGTTCGTCGTCATCGCCCGGCACCATCTCATCAGGACGACGAACAACCGATACCTCCTGCGCCTTTTGCTTGGATGTAAAGACCAACGCAACGTGCAATACTGAGTTCAACCGTCAGACACCCTCCAGGACCTTTGCCCGATTATTCGATTGCGCCGTCCGGTAAAACCGACCGATCCCGGACCGGTATCCTCTCAATCAGAACTTCGGACAAAAACCACAATCTGTTGTGGTCATCAGTAAAATATCCAACCACCTATTGATGTCAACAACTTTTTCAAAAAAATCACAATCCGGCACACGCGCGGCGCTCCTCCACGCCGATCGGAGTTGCCGCTATTCGATCAGAATGCGTGCCACGCGTCGCCCGAGCGCACAGGTAATTTCGTACGGAATGGTTTCCAGGCGCTCCGCCATGGATTCCACGGAATGCGGATCGTCGCGGCGATCGCTGATCACACAGACCGAGCTGCCCACCGCCACCTCCGGCGCATCCGTCAAATCGATAATGGTAAGATCCATGCTGATCCGGCCGATGACCGGAATCAGGCGCTTTTCAAAACTGACTTGGCCGACATTCGACCAACGGCGGTCATAGCCGTCGGCATATCCCAGAGGCAACAGGCCAATGCGCGTCCGGCGCCGCGTCGTAAATGTGCGTCCGTAACCGCAGGTTTCGCCCATGGGGACCCATTTGGTCATAATCACCGGGGCTTCCAAGCGCAATGCCGGTCGCAGGAGTTCGGAACCTCGGACATATTTACCGCCATAGCCATACAGCGCCAGACCCGGGCGCACCATATCGAACCGCGCCTCGGGCAGATTGAAAATGCCCCCGGTATTGGAGAGGTGGCGGATCGGAACGCGCATACCGCACGCGTCAAATTTATCCAAAACACTTTGAAAAACCGCCTGTTGCCGGCGGGCAAAATCCAAAACCCGTTCATCCGCCGTGGCAAAATGACTGTAAACGCCTTCCAGTTCCAGAAACGGGCTGGCACACAAGGCCTTGACCAAATCGATGGTCTCCTCGGCCAGGCACCCGTTCCGGCCCATGCCCGTATCAACCTTGATATGCACGTGCGCCACAATCCGTCGATACGCGGCGCGCCCGGCAAGCAGGCGAATGCCTGCCGCGCTGACAATGGTCGGACGGATATCCGCGGCCAGCAGCGCGTCGATGGCTTCCGCGGCATCGCCCGCAGGTTCGTAGAGTTCCAGGGGACGCAAAAGAAGGATCGGTTCGCGCACACCATGTTTTCTCAGTTCGAGGGCTTCCTCCAGCGCCGCCACGCCCCAAAATGCGATGCCCATGCCGGACAGGGCTTCCGTCACGAGGGTGGCGCCATGTCCATAGGCGTTGGCCTTGACCATGGCGCAGAGGGCTGTGCCGCCGGCCGCGGATTTCAGCACGCCCACGTTATGCCGCAAGGCGGCGCAACTGATCCGGGCTTTAACGAGATTTTGCATATCATTTTGCCGACATCCGATTTGAAGACACCCATCAAGTTGTCCACCGCAGGCAAAATCGCCGGCCACCGATCACACGGTTTTAATCCAATGATTGACGGCAGCCACCACGCCTTCGGCCCAAACCTGAACAAACAAAAGGGCGTCATAACCGAAAGCCACCAACAAAGCCCCCACCAGCGCGCGCACAAACAAGGCGCTGGAGGTAAAAAACAGGTAGTAAAACGGGTACAAGGGAACAACGATGGCAAGCAGCCCGGCAAACATATTATCCCGCAGGGCCAGGATAATAACCAGCAGATAGGAAGCCGCGATCGCCAGCAGGCCGTACAATTTCACTGTTGCCAGAGGCACGTTCGGCAAACCGTTGTAAAACCTGATATAAGCCAGACCCGCCGCCAACACGAGAAAGAGCAGGATATTCAGCCCGATCTTGAGCGTTTGCGTTTGGATTCTCCGGGAATTCCGCGCCGCGCAGACTGTACGCCTCGCAACCAGCGAAGGCAGTCCGGAGGCTTGCTCCGCCGCTCCCGGCGCCTCCGCAGGGGCCGGAGGATCGCGCCGCTTCAACTGCAAGCCTATCTTTCCAGACTTCCGTTCCGGCAAGGTTATCGCCTGCCCGCAGGCCGGACAGGCCATTTCCCGTTCTTCGACATATTCCGAAACGGTTTGAATGTGCCCACAAGCCGGACAAGTTAATTGAACATCAGCCATGGAAATGGCTCACAAAATAATCGATGGTCGAAGGTTAAGGGTTAATCCATCCTGGTCGAATACTCGGCGTCATCCGGTCGGAATCGAAACCGTTCGCCTGCAAACAACGGCCGATCAGACCCGCGCAGCTGGGGCCGGCGGCGGACGGCTCGCCGGCGGCGAGGCCTTATCGGATTTGGCCGGCTCCGGTCTGCGATAGGGAACTGCCAATGTGCCGTTATAAAATTCAATAACATGGCCTTTTTCCACCATCCAGCGCAAGGCATGCAGAATGGCCGCCACTTCGGGCGTATCCGGGGTGGCATCCGGCGCAATATCCGGCCAAAGCAGTTTCACCAGTTCCTGACGGGTAACACCCGGATGCGCACACAGGCATTCCAAAATCCGGCGAATACCTTCGGCCGCCTGCGCGGGATCGATGGGATGCGGCACGATCGCCGTGACAAAGGTCGCCTTGCCGGAGGCCTTGAACATGTGCAGCCCCAAGTGCCGAAAAGCCGGCTGGATTGAAACCGCCATTTTCAGCGGAAACTGATTTTCATGCGCCCAGGACTCCTCGACTAAGCGGCGCATCTGAGAATCCTCAAGATCCCGGCAGGCCACGCCCGGAGTTACAAAGCGACGCCCTTGCCAGATCAAAGTCGAGGCATAATGTTCCAGAAAATGAGCCTCCACCTGATTGCGCCGTTTGAAGGTCAGCGGCTCGGCCTCGCGCAAGGTCCGATATACAGTCTGGCGGCAGGCATCTTTTTTCCACTGCTCGATCAACGCCGGATCGGTCTCGTTGACAATCTGCCGGCGATAGGCATCCAACGGCATCGAGGAATACCGCGTACTATGCAATTCAATGACGCGTTCGTTAAATTCGTGATAATTGGGCGGCCCCAGTAATTCGCCCGAAAGCTTGCAGCGCGCCACACAAACGAAAGAACCCTTGGGCGGATCGCATTGCGTCTCCTCCCGGGCATAAAAAAGGTCGAGATGTTTGTTCAACACGTGAGCCACGGCCCGATTGCGATCCAGGAAAACAACCTTGCACTCGGAGCACTGGTAGAGAAAAACCGACTCGGCGCCGGCGGCGCCGGGAATAACTTCCTGTTTGACGGCATAGAAATCCGGCTTGCTCAAAAATAGTGTCGCCACTTCAAACAGCGGATAGGCGCGCCCTGAACGGGCCAACCGGGCAACCAGCGGTTTCAGACCCCGGCGCTCGGGGATGAAGGTCACTTCGACAGGCAGAGGGCGATATTCGGAACGCTCACTGTTATCAGGACGGCGCATCGCATTGCCCGCAGGCTGACGACGATCGCCCGCGGAGGGCGCATTACCGGGCGGGGCGCGGAACGAACGCGGCGATGCCCCCATAGCGTTGCGTTTTCTGCCGCCCGATTCCGGCCCCATGCGCCGCTGTTCGCCATAACCGGATTTATTCCCCGGACGGCGGCGATCCTGGTCCCGGGCCCCGTCGCGATCGCGATCATGATCGCGGTCGCGACCGCCGCGGCGATCCTCAAAGCGGGCATAGGAATTCTGATCGGCGGGACGCCGCGCCCATTCGGGCACAAAATTCAATTCGATAACCATTTCCCCGGGTGTACTCATGAATCATATCCGCCGGGGCAACCGGTCATCAGACTAACCTTTTCGTTCATCATCGGGCTGATTTGAAGGCGGCGGTAAATGGAGCGGAGTTTTGGGCGCCGATGGCGGCTGCTGACTTTCCATAAGATCATGCGTCAAATCCCTGGTAGCGCGGCGAAAATCCTCCAAGGCTTTTCCCAGAGAGCGGGCCATTGCCGGCAAACGTTCCGCACCAAACAATAAAAGAACAACCATTAAAACCAGCAGTATTTCACCCGCTCCCATGGAACTCCCCAAGAAAGCCAGAGGAAACAGCGCGGCAATGACAAATGGTTATCGCCGCTGGTCAGGGGAAAACACCCCGTCAACCATTTTCAGGCCGCCTGCGGCGCACACCATCCAGCATCAACCGCAAAGCTTCAGGTTTTACTGATTGAAAAGCACGAACTCCGCACGGCGGTTCAATTTCCAGGCGGCCTCATCATGCTCCATGGCAACGGGTTTTTCCTTGCCATTGCTCTTGGTCTGAATAATTGTGCCATCGATGCCCAGGCCGACCAGATATGCGCGTACGGCCAAAGCGCGGCGTTCGCCCAGCGACATGTTGTATTCGGCGCTGCCGCGTTCGTCGCAGTTGCCTTCGATCACAGCACCCGTCCGGGCATTTTTCTTCAGGAAATCGGCTACGGCTTCGATTTTGGCGCGCTCGGTCTCGCTGATCTGGGCGCTATCGTAATCGAACAGCACGCTTTCGAACTTGACCGCCAAGACGTCCATGCCGCCTTCCGGACGGGAAGCAAGGCTCTGCTCGGTGCCCATGCCGTTCCCGGCGATGCCGCCTATGTTGTCGTTGCCGGTTGCGGTAGTTTTGCCTTTCCGCCGGCAGCCCGTTGTGCATAGCGCGCAAACCAAGACCAGCACCAACATCCCAAACCACAGATTCCTGCTCATCGCATTTCTCCTTGCAGTTTTAAACCCTATTGTTTCGACCAATTTGGAGCAAACCAATCGCCCTTTTCGGAGTCCGACAGCAAAGGTAATAAAGAACCGCCCAGCGTGTCAATCACAAAAATCCGCGACCGGTAATTCGACGTTCGCGAACACACAACGTGCCGCCCATCGGGCGCCCAGGACGGGTCTTCGTAATTCGCATCCTCCCGCGTCACCTGCTTGAATTCCAGAGTGGAAGGATTCATCACAAAGATCTGGTAGATGCGGCCGACAAAACTGCAATAAGCAATATAGCCGTTTGCACCCCAATCGGGATCGACATTCTGCGATCCGCGGCTGGTCAAGCGCTTGGGCGCGCTGCCGGAACGATCCGTCACATAAAGCTGGGGCGTTCCCGACTGGTCAGAAACATAGACAATCTGGCGCCCATCGGGCGACCAAGACGGACTGGCCTCGGCCGCGCGGCGGGTGCTCGTCAGGCGCGTAAGGCCCCCGCCGGAAAGGTCCTTGATATAAAGATCCGGGTTGCCGTCCTTGGATAGAATCAAGGCCACTTCGCGGCCATCCGGCGAAAAAGCCGCGCTGGAGTTCAGCCCGGGATAATTGGCGATGCATTTGCGGTCGCCCGAAGAGAGGTCCACCATATAAGCATCTGGAAACTGGGAACGGAACGAGGTATACACAAAACGGCGGCCATCCGGCGCCCATTTCGGCGCCATGCTGATCGAGTTATCGCGGGTCAATTGCCGCAGATTCTGCCCGTCGGCGTCGCAGAGATAAACCTCCTTTTTGCCCGTGCGATTGCCGACCAGGAGCATGCGCGAGGAGGCCATGCCTTTCTTGCCGGTCAGCGCAAAAACAATGTCGTCGGCCACTTTGTGGGCCAGCCGGCGAACATCGCGATCGGTTGTCTGGTAGGTCTTGCCGAGCAATTTTTCGCGGCCGGCCACATTATAGGCTTCGCAACCGACATTCAGGCCGGCGCCCGACATGGCCGCCTCGCCAATCAAGGTAAATTCGGCGCGCCCGCCGCCGACCAAACTGAACCAGCCCGAAGCCTTCAAATCCGATTCCAGCGTCTGCCGGAATACGGCCGGCGCCCCAGCGGACTGACCGACAAACCGCGAGATATCCAGCGTCGAGACTTCGTTCATCGATTTGGTCACCCGCACCTGGGCCGACGCCGCGGAGAGCAAAGCGAAAAACGCCAAGACCGGAATCCATCCCCATCGCTTCATAATTATCCAATCCTTTCTATTAAAACACCCGAAAGGGCACTATAACCGGACGATTGCGCAATGCAAGATCGCGGTTAGCGCCTGTCGTGTTTCCGGCCGCGAGCGCGTTTCAGGCGCTGGCGGTATTCGCTGGCGCCGTAAAAATACTTGCCGGCGAAGCTATGGCGCAGGCGATAAGACAAAAAATAGGCCCAACGGCTGTGCCGGTTGAAGATGTTGTCCAGGCCCAGATGGGTCACAAAGCCGATAAACAATCCCATAGCCACCGGCCGGCGCGTGTCGGGCACACATAATAGCAAGGCCAGCCAGATCAAGGCGAACTCCCATGAATGCAGGAACACAAAGATATTTTCCAGCACCTCAAACTTGAAAGCCGCGAAAAAACGGCGAACCTGCAAATGGCGCCGATTATTATAAACGAAATCGACAATGTGATCCAAATCGATGAACACGCCCATCAGGAAACAGGCCAGGGCGGCGGCCGACGAACGCAGCCACCACCAGACCAGGGCGCTGACCACGACCGAGACAATCGCATGTTTGGACACCTGCATGATGTCCAGCAATCTAGCAGAGCTGCCGCTCCGATGCAAGCGCAGGCCGATAAATGTCAAGGCCCGGACGCCCCGATTTGACGCATTATAAGATTGATTCAAAATGTGTTTTTTGACATACTTTGCGCACGAAATAATTGAAGTTTTCCCTTTGGGAGGTACACCAGATGCAATCTAATTTTATGCCGGTTCGATATGCATTGCTCGCGATCGGCGCCCTGCTTTGCACCTCGGCAATCTGTCGCGCGGCAAGCATCGAATCGGGAAATTATACCTCGGGCAGCCTGAACACCAACGCCCCCATCCACATTTACTCCTTTGCCGCGGAAGCCAACGACTCCGTAATCGTCCGGATCGCGGACGAAGATTCGCTGCGCACCGAGGTGCCCGACATGTCCGTCTTTGACCGTGCCACGACCAGCCTTGTCGCATCCGCGAGCGACCGACTTATATCCGCCGATCTGGTAATGGCGATCACGAACACCGGCTGGTTCGACGTATACTGCGCACTGCCCACCAGCCTGCTCTCATATTCCAACAACCTGGACTACAGTTTTTCCGTATTACGCATGCCTTATGTGCCGCCGTCGTACGGCGATTTGGATGTCGGGGACATCAACAGCGGCGAGTACCTGTATGGCACCATCGACGTGGGAGCGGACCTGGATGCGGCCACGATCGCCGTGTCCAACCGCTGCACGGTTCAGGTCCGCATGGGACAGGACGATATCGCGCTGGTCCCCAGCATCAAGATTTACGATCCCTATGGCAAACTGGTGACCACCAACCTTCCGCCGCCGCTGGACTATTGCGCCGAAGCTACGGTTACGCTGACTAATATCGGCATTTACACGGTTGTCTGCAACGATTACGAAAACGGCATCGGCAAATACGCCATCTCGATGGTCCAGATACCCGGCACGCTCTGGTCGACCGATACCGACCTGGGCGTCATCATCAGCGGCGAGACTAAAACCGGAACGATCAATGTTCCGGGCGACTTGGACGCCGCCATCTTCAGCGCCGTGAGCGGCGACGTCGTTCAAGTCACCATGGCCGAGGTGGATTCCGACGTCAATCCCGTCATCGAACTCTACGACCCCAGCGGCAATCGCCTGGCCACCGGCATCGATATGCTCAAGAAATCCGCCGTCATAACCAACACCTTGGCAACCAACGGCGTCTTTACGGTTGTCTGCAAGGATGCCTTTGATCGCAAAAAAAACATTAAATACAACCTGACCATGAATTTCATGCCCGGCAGTCCCAGTCTGTTCAGCATGCCCATGGCGCCTTCCGGGCTGGCCGCGACGGACGGCGCTTATTCCAACCGCATCGATATTACCTGGAATACCACCGAAGGCGCCAATGGTTACGACCTGTGGCGCAGTTACGGAACGAATGAATCCGTGCAGCTCTGCACCAATCTGGCCGCCATTACCTATCAGGACCTGAATGTCGTGACGAACGTAACCTATTTTTACAAGGTCAAATCCAGAAATGCTTACGGCGTCAGCACCAATTTCAGCAACACCGATTCAGGATATTGCGGCCTAACCGTCACGGTCGCAATGCGGCGCGCCTTGCTGGTCGGCATCGATAATTATTCCCCATCCTACGGACCTTCATCGCTGAGCTGCTGCACCAACGATGCCTACGGCATGCGCAACATCTTTATGCTTGGCGATCCTTCCAACCGGTGGGAGGCCACCAACTTGACCTTGCTGACCGATCGCCAGGCCACGAAAGTAACGATTCGCAATGACCTGCAGGCTCTGGCAAGCGCCAGCAGCTCTGGCGATCTGGTGGTCTATTTCCAGTCCAGCCATGGCGGACAATCGGCAGGCTCCAATCCATCCAACACCTTTATTTGCACCTACGACGCCAATTTTACGGATGCCGAATTGGCGGCCGATCTGGCGCTGTTCGGGACGGATACCAAGGTAATTGTCATTCTGGATGCCTGTTATTCCGGCGGCATGTTCAAGCTGGACGGCTCTCCTGAGGTCGAATGGCTTTTCGTTGAACGGGTCACTGAAAAATACTTCGAGATTCAACAGGCCCGATACAAGCGCATGGGCAAGGCCGTGCCCAAGGCATTGGGGGCAAACATCGCCTTTATGACCGCATGCGATTACAACGAACTCAGCTGGGAAAGCGATCATTACGGCTTATATACCGGTTTCCTGCTTCAGGGTTGCACGCTCGCGGCGGTGGATACCAATGGCGACGGTCAATATAGCTTCCTGGAACTGCATACCTATGCTGCCGCCGAGGCGGTGGCCGCCAAACCAACCCAGCACGCCCAGAGCTATAATTCCAGCCAGCTCAGCGACACCATCGCGCGCGCAGTCGGCTCCAATGTGGTTGTCGCGTCGCATTTGATTTACAACGATTTTGACGGGGATCGCGCTTCGGATTTGGCCACGTTCAATCCGAGCACGGGGCTCTGGCGCATCGGATCGCTCAAACGCTGGATGTTGCTGGCTTGGGACAATTTTGTCTGGGGCGGTCCGGGATTCAGGGCGGTTGACGGCGATTACGACGGCGACCGGGCTACGGATGCCAATGTTTATAACGCGCAGACCGGCGAGTGGCGCATTGGCTCGGTCAAGCGCGGCGCCGTGATCATGTCGTCCGGAATACTGGGCGGGCCCGACCTGACACCGGTCAGCGGCGATTACAACGGCGACCAGATTTCGGATGGCGCACTTTTCCAGCAACCCGACGGTTTCTGGTATATCCTGACTTCGACGGGAACACCTCTCGTGTGGGGCACATCGTATTGCGGTTACGGATTCGTACCGGTTTCCGGCGATTATGACGGCGATCGGATCAACGATCTGGCCATGTATAATCTCAGCAGCAGTTATTGGTACATCGGATCGGCGACCAACAGCATCATTACTTGGGGGCAATCCTGGGGGGGCGCCGGGTTCGTTCCCGTTTCGGGCGACTACGATGGCGACGGATACTCCGACCTGGCCGTTTACAATCCCACCACCGGGCTGTGGTACATCTGGTCCCTCTATCGTTCCGCAATCATCGTCAACGGGGTCCATTTTGGCGGCGTCGGGTATACGCCCGTACCCGGAGATTACAACGGCGATGGTTATGACGATCTGGCCATATATCAGGACGCCACCGGCTACTGGTTCTTCCGCAGCGCCGACGGCAGTTATTCGTATTCGCTGACTGAGGCTATCGGCGGACCGGGATACATCCCGGTCCTGCCGACGTGGTAACAAGAATATCGAGCGTTGCTCATTGGAAAACAAGTTATTGCCGAATTAAACCATCACTCGATTTCTTCATATGGCCTCAGATCTCACCTTGTTTCAGTCGATTGTGCTTGCCGCCGTCCAGGGGATCACCGAATTTCTGCCGGTGAGCAGCTCCGGGCACCTGGTCCTCGTTCGCAAGTTGTTCGGCTGGTCCGACGATGGCGGCCTGGTTTTCGATACCGTCTTGCACGCCGGCAGCCTGACGGCCATCCTGATTTATTTCATGGGCACATGGCGCGCCATTATCCGGGGATATTTTCGTTTGCACAGTCCCGAATGCGCCGCCGATCGCCGCCTGCCCTGGCTGCTCGTCGCTGCCACCCTGCCGGTCGTGCTGGCCGGCCCGCTGCTCAAGCCCTTCATGGAAAGCGAAGAGCTGGCGCGCAACGGAATCTCCGTGGGCTTGAGCATGCTGTCCACGGCCTTATTGTTCCTGCTCTGCGATTTGCGCTTTCGCCCTTCCGTCAAGCCGCTCGGATTCCGGGACGCCTTCTTGATCGGTCTTATGCAAATCGTGGCCCTGATGCCCGGCCATTCGCGTTCCGGCTGGACGACGGCCGGCGGGATTCTGACGGGCCAATCGCGCGAAACGGCCGTCCGCTTCGCCTTCCTCATGGCCGTCCCGGCCATTGCCGGGGCAACCCTGTTCCAGGTCCGCGATATCCTGCACATGGGGCACGCGCAGATTGAGCCGGTTCAAATCCTGGTGGCCTTCGCCGTCAGCTTCGTGGTCAGCCTGGGCGCCATTCATTTTTGCCTCGTTTATTTCCGCCGGCATTCGTTGCGCGCTTTCAGTATTTACATGGCCATCGTCGGCCTGCTGGCGATCGTGCTGCAGGTTGGGTAACGCCGGCCGCCACTGTCCCGGCTGAATCGAATGTCCACTCCATGAACATGGAAACAGAGCTTACAACCTCATCGGCGCCCGCAAATCCGCCGCCTCAAACCTGGCCAAGCCTGCGCATTATCCCAACCGACTGGGACAAGCCGCTGGATTTGACGGCGTCCTTTGGCCGGAAGCCGCAACGCCTGGAAGTCGACCTGGGCTGCGGCAAGGGCCGGTTTTTAATGACCCGCGCGGCCGCCCACCCGCAGACCTCGTTTTTAGGGTTGGACCGGCAAACGCAGCGTCTGGCCAAAGTAGAGCGCAAAGCGCAGCGCGCGCAACTAACCAATGTCCGCCTGCTCTATGCCGAAGCCGCCTACGCCGTTAGAAATCTGCTGCCGCCCGGTTCGGTCGCCGCCTATTACATATTTTTTCCCGATCCCTGGCCCAAAAGGCGGCATCATCGGCGGAGGCTTTTCAGCGCCGCGTTCCTGGATGCGCTCAACGCCACTTTGATGCCCGGCGGCTGCATCCATCTGGCCACCGACCACCTGGATTATTTCGAAAGCATTCGGCGCCTGCTGTCCGCGGACACGCGGTTTAGGCAGGCAGAGACCTTCGTTACGTCGGCCGAGGAACGCACGGACTTCGAAATTATTTTCCTCGGCCAGAACAAGCCTATTGGCCGCTGCTCGTTTGCCAAAAAATGACTTTTTGCCTCCATTTGCCTGCGCTTTTTTTTTACTATTTCAGTTGCTTTTTACGGCCTGCATCCATATAATTCTTTTCTTATATGTGAAGGAAAAAAACAGTTATGGCCCGATCAAAAAAGACGACTGATCCGAAGGAAACAGACAAGCCGGCAGCTGCGCCGGACAATGTTGCCAACTTAGAAACAGCGCCGATCCCATCCGCACCCGCCGCCAATGCGGCGTCCAAAAACAGCCCGGCCGAAACGCCATCCGCGAACGATCCGTCCTTGGTCCCCGTCGCGTCGGAGGAGGACAAGGCCACCGCTTCCAAAAAATACGATGCCACGACCATTACCGTGCTGGAAGGCATGGAAGCCGTCCGGCTGCGGCCGGCCATGTATATCGGCGATACCTCCTTGCGCGGTTTGCACCACTGCGTCTTCGAGGTGGTGGATAACAGCGTGGACGAAGCCCTGGGCGGCTTCTGCACCGCGATCCAGGTCATCTTGAACGCGGACGGCTCCCTAACGGTCAACGACAACGGCCGCGGCATCCCCGTGGATATGCACGCCACGGAACACAAGCCCGCCCTGGAAGTGGTCATGACCACTCTGCACGCGGGCGGCAAATTTGACCATCGCAGCTACAAAGTTTCCGGCGGCTTGCACGGCGTCGGCGTATCCTGTGTCAACGCGCTCAGCGAATGGATGGAAGTGGAAGTGCGGCGCGACGGCATGGTCTATCGACAGAGCTACGAAAAGGGGGTTACCGCTTCGCCTCTGGAAAAAATCGGCAAAACCAAGGGCACCGGCACCAAGGTCACCTTTTTTCCGGACAGCGCCATTTTTTCCACCACGAAGTTCGAATGGGACATCCTGGCCACCCGTCTGCGCGAGTTGGCCTTCCTGAACAAGGGCGTGGAAATCCGGCTGACTCAGGAAGATCCGGCCCGCGACGAAATCTTCCTCTTCAAGGGCGGGATAGTGGAGTTTGTCCAGCACCTGAACCGCAACAAAAACCTGATCAATCCGAAAGTCATTTATTTTTCCAAGGAGCGGGACGGCCTGTTCGCAGAGATCGCTCTGCAATATACGGACGCCTACACCGAGAATCTCTGTTCCTACGTCAACAACATCAACACGATCGAGGGCGGCACCCACCTGAGCGGACTGCGCTCGGCGCTCACCCGCACGATCAACAACTATGCCAAGGCCAACAAGCTGATCAAGGACGACAGCGAGACCATGAGCGGCGACGATGTCCGCGAGGGCCTGACCGCCGTGCTCAACGTTAAAATTCCCAATCCCCAGTTCGAGGGCCAGACCAAAACGAAGCTGGGAAACAGCGAAGCCCAGGGTATTGTCGAATCCATCATCAACGACGAACTCGCCTCGTTCTTCGAGGAGAATCCGCCGGTGGCCCGGCGCGTCGTGGAAAAAGGACTGCTGGCTTCCCGCGCGCGCGTCGCCGCCCGCAAGGCTCGGGATCTTACCCGCCGCAAGGGCGCCTTGGACAATGCTTCGCTCCCCGGCAAGTTGGCCGACTGCTCCGAACGTGACCCGGCCCTGTGCGAGTTGTACCTGGTCGAGGGCGACAGCGCCGGCGGCTCGGCCAAGCAGGGACGCAACCGGGAATTCCAGGCCATCCTGCCCCTGCGTGGCAAGGTGCTCAACGTGGAAAAGGCGCGGCTGGACAAGATTTTGAACAACAATGAAATCCGCACAATGATTACGGCCGTCGGCGCGGGAATCGGCAAGGACGAATTCGACGTCTCCAAGACGCGCTATCACAAAATCATCATCATGACCGACGCCGACGTGGATGGCGCCCATATCCGCACCTTGCTGCTGACGTTTTTTTACCGGCAAATGCCGCAGTTGTTCGACCAAGGCTATATTTATCTGGCTCAGCCGCCGCTGTATAAAATCATCTGGAAAAAGCGCGAGGAATACATCGATACCGACGTCCAGCTAACCCGCCGTCTGCTGGAGTTGGGTTCCGAGGACATGACGCTTTCCGTGGTTAAGACCAAGAAAACGTACGCCGGCAAGGAATTGCTGGCCATTCTGGAACTGGTCGCCGAGCTCGAGCAGCTGGCCCTTAACCTGGAGCGCAAGAACATCGTCTTCGAGGAGTTTCTCAAACTCCGGCACCCCAAGACCAGGATTTTCCCGAAATACCGCGTTTCCGTCACCAACGGCAACGGCGGGGCAACTCATTACGTTTATACCGACGACGAGCTGGCCAAGCTCCGCGAATCGCTGGAGAAGAACGCCGGTCACCAGCTGGAGATCTTTACCGAATATGAATCCGCCGGGTCCGAACCCTCCGGCATCCGGTGGGTTGAAATTCATTCCGGACCGCAAATCGAACGGCTGCTGGATGGCTTGGAGAAAAAGGGGTTTGACACCGGCGCGAGCTCGAACGCCGACGACATTGCCCCTTACAGCTTGATCGACGAGAATCAGATCGACATTCCCGTCCAATCCCTGCGACAGCTGCTCGACACCGTGCGCAAGGAAGGCCGCAAGGGCATCAGCAACATTCAGCGCTATAAAGGCTTGGGCGAAATGAACCCGGAGCAGCTCTACGAAACCACCATGAACCCCGACAAGCGCAAGTTGCTCAAGGTCGTCATGGAGGATGCCGTGGAGGCCGACCGCATTTTCACCCTGCTGATGGGCGACGAAGTCGAGCCCCGGCGTGAATTCATTCAAGATAACGCCTTGAACGTCCGCAACCTGGATATCTGACAAACAATAACGGTTCTTAGTTTCTGGCTCTTCGTTCTTGGTTGGATAATCAAGCGACGCCGGACAAGGAACGACGAGCCTAGAACGGATTTTTATGTACGCGCGCAACGAGATCGTTCAGAACATCGACATCGAAGATGAAATGCAGCACTCGTATATCGACTATTCGATGAGTGTGATCATCGGGCGCGCCCTGCCGGACGTGCGCGACGGGATGAAGCCCGGAGCCCGCCGGATCCTTTTC
>CAZTWL010000005.1:0-1925 GCA_964617825.1 uncultured Verrucomicrobiota bacterium | reverse complement strand
TGCGGGCATCTGTGCAGGCGGTGGCTTTCCACACCATGCGCCAGCTTGGCCTGGTTCACAACCGCGCCTATAAAAAATGCGCTTATGTGGTCGGCGAAGTCCTCGGCAAATACCACCCCCATGGCGACTCCTCGGTTTACGACACTCTCGTGCGCATGGCCCAGTCTTTCTCCCTGCGCTACATGCTCGTGGATGGCCAGGGCAACTTCGGCAGCATCGATGGCGACGGCGCTGCGGCCTACCGCTACACCGAGGCCCGCCTCCAGCAAATCGCCGAGGAAATGCTCGCCGATATCGACAAGCGCACGGTCGACATGGTCAAAAACTATAACGGCGAACTCGACGAACCTTCGGTCCTGCCCTCGCGCCTGCCGAACCTCCTGTTGAACGGCAGCACCGGCATCGCCGTGGGCATGGCCACCAACATTCCCCCTCACAATTTGAACGAAGTGGCCGACGCCCTGATCGCGCTGGTGGACCGGCCGGAAGCGACCGTGGACGAGTTGATGAAGTGCATCAAAGGCCCTGATTTTCCGACCGGCGGCATCATCTGCGGGCTGAAGCCCATCGAGGAAATGTATCGCACCGGCCGGGGCCAGCTGCGCGTGCGCGGACGCGCCGGCATCGAGGAAGGCAAGCAGGGCAAGGATTGCATCATTGTCACCGAGATACCTTACGTGGTCAACAAATCCGCCCTGATCGAGCACATGGCCCACTTGGTGCAGGAGAAAATACTTGAAGGCATCAGCGACATCCGCGACGAGTCCGACCGCCACGGCATCCGGATCGTCATCGAACTGAAGCGCGGGGTCGTGCCCAAAGTAATCCTGAGCAACCTCTTCAAGCATACCCAGTTGCAAACGACATTCGGCGCCATCATGCTGGCCATCCATCATGGACGGCCAAAAGTCATGAACCTGAAGGAGATCCTCCAGGCCTTCCTTGAGCATCGTTTTGAAGTGTTGACCCGGCGCATCCAGTTCGACATGGAAAAGGCCGAGGCCCGCGCCCATATTCTCGAAGGCCTTAAGATCGCGATCGACCATCTCGATGCCGTGGTCAAGATTATCCGCGGCGCCAAGAACCGGGATGAAGCCCGTGCGGAACTCATAAAACGCTTCGGCCTCTCGGAAATTCAGACCAACGCCATCCTGGATATGCGCCTGTACCAGCTGACCGGGCTGGAACGCGACAAGATCGAAACGGAATACCTTGACCTGATCAAGCAGATTTCCTACCTCAAGGACCTGCTGGCCAACAAGAACAAGATTTACAACCTCCTGAAGGAGGACCTGCTGGAACTCAAAAAACTTTACGGCGATACCCGCCGCACCGACATTGTGCCGGATGAAGGCGAGGTCAACATCGAGGACCTGATCGCCGACCAGGGGTGCATTATCACGATCAGTCACGGCGGCTACATCAAGCGGGTGCCGGTCGGCACTTACAAGGCGCAGCGCCGCGGCGGCAAAGGCGTGGCCGGCATGGAAACCAAGGATGAGGATTACGTCGAGCACCTGTTTGTGGCCAACACGCACGACTACATCCTGTTCTTCACGGCGGGCGGCCGGATATACTGGGAAAAGGTATACGAAATCCCGGAGGCCGGCCGCACGGCGCGCGGCAAAGCCATCGTCAATTTGCTGCAACTAAAGGACGAAGAGCAGATTACCGCCATGGTGCGCGTGCGCGCTTTCCCCAAAACCGAATTCCTGGTGATGGCCACGGAAAAAGGCATCGTCAAGAAAACCAACCTGAGCGAGTTCGGCAACCCGCGCCGCGACGGCATCATCGCCATCAATATCGACGAAGGCGACAAGTTGATTGCCGTCAAACTGACCAATGGCCAGAACGACGTGATGCTGGCCACGCGCAACGGCATGAGCCTGCATTTCAGCGAAGCGGAACTGCGCGACCAGGGCCGG
>CAZTWL010000004.1:0-156092 GCA_964617825.1 uncultured Verrucomicrobiota bacterium | reverse complement strand
AGCTGAAGAAGAAAATGATCATTTGGGACGATCTGTTCGACATCTACCCGCAGGCGCTGGCGAAAATTCCCAAAGACATCATTATGTGCGCCTGGCATTATGATGCGCTGGTGGAGCGTCCGGCCGGCCACTGCGGCGGGCCGCAAACGGATGTGTGCGCTTTGTATGACAAACTCGGGTTTAAATATATATTTGCGCCAGCCGTCTTTTCCATTCGTAATGTTGAGTCGTTCAGCGCCTATGCCGTGAAGCACAAAACGATTGGCGGTTTGCTCACGAGTTGGGGGCTGGAAAGGGAGTTTTTGTTGGCCGATTACCCGACGATTGCCTATGCCGGCGATTTATGGAGAGGCAAGGGCGACGGGCATTCCGATGCGGTCCTTCAGGAGAAAGAAATCTGCGCCATCACGGGCTGCGACCATAATCAGGTCGCCCTTTTGAAAATCATGCTCAATTCACGAAGCATTGGTCTGCCCGCCAAACCGCAGGGCTATTTGCGCGGTCCGCTCAGCAACGAGGAATATGAGCGCAAATATGTTGTTGGCGCCGCGCAAGCGGAACTGGCATCATGCGTATCACGCGCATCCGGCAAACTTCAGCACGATGTTAGCGAAGACATGCTGCTCGGTGTTGAGCTGGAATCGCTTTATTATGAATTGCGGGAATTGATGACGGCGCTGTATACACTGGGGAATACGCCGCAGCAATGGGCGGGATTAAATAAGAAGATTGGACAATGCCTTGGTCGTCTTAAGACCATCAAGTTCAAACGGCATCAGCAGTGGGCTCGGCACCGTAATGGCATTCTCCCTTGCCGGACGGATCATTTTTTCGATGGCTTGATCAAAATGTTGATGCAGGAGCCGGACGAGGCCAAGAAAACCAAAGCCCTTTTGAAGGTGACGTTCCCGTGCAACGCGTCCGGTGCAGAATTCTTCGTGCGATACCAGGAAGGTTGCTCATGGGAAAAAGTCGCGTCCGGCGCGGCCAGTTATTCCCATTATTGTTTCCCGCTTGCAACGGATAAACCTCCCCAGGCGGTGCGTATTGAGTCCTGGGGCTATGTTGGTTTGGGAATTTCCTTCCTTGAAGTTGACACGGGGAAAGCCAGGTATGTGCCGGCATCCATCGAGGCCATCGAAGGCAATGTGAGCAATCCGGCGGCTTTGCTGGAGGAGGGACGGGCCGGGAACGGCGACTATTGTTTCATGGGCGACGGGGAACTTGCCGCCCGCAAAAAGTTTTGTAATCCGGCCATGGCCAAAATACGGAATGCGATCGAAATCAATCTCAAAAAGGAGTCGTTTTAGCGCAGCGAATGGCGAAGCCATCGATATTAATCGGGAAAAGGCGATATGAAGAACACCAAATCGAACGAAAATGGGGTCATGAAGTTCCGCGGTATTCAAATGGATCTTGCCCGGCAGCCGGAAACTCCTGAATACATCATGGAGTTCACTGATTTTGTCGCCAAACACGGGTACAACTACCTGGCGCTGTATCTCGAGGGCCGGATCAAAACAAAATCTTTTCCCTATAGGGCCGATAGCGCGTCATATACGCCGGACGAAATCCGGAACATCGTTGCCTATGCCGCCAAAAGGAAGGTGGAAGCTTTCCCCGTGGTGTCGTGCCTGGGGCATGCGGAACATTTTGTGAATTGTCCGGAGCTCGAGCATCTGGCGGAATTGCGCGGCGGGCGGGAGGGAAGGTTTTCGAAGGTCAAGCACGTTTTTTGTCCCTCCCAGAAAGAGACGAATGAATTTCTGGAGAATTATCTGACGGAAGTGGCGGAGCTCTTCCCCTCGGAATATTTTCATGTCGGATTCGACGAGGCCTGGGATATCGGCTATTGCGACTTATGCAAAAAGCGGCTGGAGACCGAAACCCAGGCAGACATCTTTGCGAAGCAATTGCTAGATATCCATGGGATCGTGGCCCGGAAGCTGAAGAAGAAAATGATCATTTGGGACGATTTGTTCGACATCTACCCGCAGGCGCTGACGAAAATTCCCAAAGACATCATTATGTGCGCCTGGCATTACGATGCGCTGGTGGAACGTCCGGCCGGCCACTGCGGCGGTCCACAGACGGACGTTTTCGCGCTGTATGACAAACTTGGCTTTCAATATATATTTGCGCCGACGACCTCTTCCATCCGAAATGTCGAGACTTTCAGCGCCTATGCCATGCAGCGCAATATTTTGGGCGGCTTGTTGACAAGCTGGGAACTGGAAAGGGAGTTTCTCTTTGGCGATTATCCGACGATTGCCTATGCCGGCGATCTGTGGAGCGGAGCGGACGCCGGCCTTGGCGATGCGGAACTCCAGAATAAGGCAGTGTGCGCCATAACCGGGTGCCATCGGAATCAGGTCGGCCTGATTAAAATCATGCTTAATTCCCGGGGAGTGAATCTTCCGGCCAAGCCGCAGGCTTACTTAAAAGGTCCGCTCAGCCACGCGGAATATGAACGCAAGTATGTTGTTGACGCGGGGCAAGCGCTAATCGATGCATGTGTGTCAGGAGCATCCGGCAAACTCCAACGCGATGTGTGTGAAGACATGCAGATCGGTGTTGAGCTGGAATCGCTTTATTATGAATTGCGGGAACTGATGGCGGCGCTGTATACGCCGGGGAATATGCCGGAACAATGGGCGGAACTGAAGAAAAGGATCGTGAGCTGCCTTGGCCGGCTTAAGGCCATAAAGGCCAAACGCCGCCGGCAGTGGGACCGGTATCGCAAAGGGATCATGCCTCGCCATACGGATCCATATTTCGATGGTTTAATCAAAATGCTGTCACAGGAACCGGACGAGGCCAAGAAAACCAAAGCCCTTTTGAAGGTTACATTCCCGTGCGATGCGTCCGGTGCGGAATTCTTCGTGCGCTATCAGGAAGGTCAACTCTGGCAAAAAGTCGGTTCCGGTGCGGCCAGTCGCTCCCGATATTGTTTCCCGCTCGCAACGGATAAACCTCCCCAGGCGGTGCGTATTGAGTCCTGGGGCTATGTTGGTTTGGGAATATCCTTCCTTGAAGTCGACACTGGAAAGATCCGGTATGTGCCGGCATCCATCAGGGCCATCGAAGGCAATGTAAGCAATCCGGCGGCATTGCTGCAGGAAGGACGGCTTGGGAACGGCGACTATTGTTTCATGGGTGACGGGGAACTTGCCGCCCGCAAGAAGTTTTGCAATCCGGCCATGGCCAAAATACGGAATGCGATCGAAATCAATCTCAAGAAAGCGGAGTTTTAACGTCAATCCGGATGTGCCGGACGTTATTGAAGAATATTGGAGACATGGTCATGCGAGCCAAAACGCTATCGAAATGGGTTTCAACAATTGCGCCATCTCTTTGTCTGGGCGTTATCTTGTCTGCCGGCGTTTGCGCCGCGGCCGAATCGAATAGTATTTCCGTAAAGAATGGCGATGTGATTGCATTCCTCGGCGATTCAATCACGGCGTTCGGTTTCGGTTCGCCTTCCGGCTATGGGCGCCTGGTAATGAATGCCTTCGAAAAAAACGGCATCAAGGTCAAAGCCATTGAAGCGGGCCGGGGCGGCGACAAGTCCAATCAAATGCTCGCGCGTTTATCGAAAGTTATTGATGGTAAGCCGACGTGGCTTCTCGTTAGTTGTGGGGTTAACGATGTTTCCTGGGGCGACAAAGGCGTCCCCCTGGACCAGTACAAGCAAAACATGGCCGAGATTGTCAGCCGCGCCCAGTCGTCTGGAATTAAGGTCATGATTCTCACGGCCACCGTCATTGGCGAAGATCTGGACAATGCCAAAAATCAAACTCTGGCGGGGTACAACGGTTATCTGCGCGAATTGGCCGGGCAGAAAAAATGCCTTATCGCGGATCTTGGCGCGCAGATGCAGAACGCCATTCGGAAGGCCGCCGCGCAATCCATGACAAACGGCGCTCTGTTTACGGTTGATGGTGTGCATATGAACCCGCATGGCAATATATTGATGGCTTCGGGAATACTAAGCGCATTTGGTTTCGATGAAACCCGGATCAAAACTTTGCAGGCCGAATGGTTGGATGTGCCCAAAGCCTGTACCATTACCGTCAAGAGCGATGTATCCATCCGCGAATATCAAAAGTTGGAAGAGGCGGCCCGTGGGGGCAATGCCAACATTCAAAAGTTTCTTGATGCCAAATTCCGCCAGGATATCGATGAACTCCTGAAACAATGAACCTTGATCTTGTTATCCAAAAGCAACGATTCGCTGAACAAATTACAGGGGGAAGTCATGTTTAAACAAGGAATCTCAATGCTCGTGCTGGCCGGACTCGTCATTGCCACAGGCTGTGTCAATCGGGAAAGTAGGATTGCCGAGGTCAAATCCGGCAGGCTTCAGGAGGCTAAAGCCAGCTGGTGGGGGTTCGATAAAACCGACAGTACCAGATGCCTGCAGGATGCAATTAATTCCGGTGTCAAAAAGCTCGTGGTTGACAATGTTGGCGCCGACTGGGTGGTCTGTCCGATAGATGTAACCAGTAACGTGGAGATCGTTTTTGCCGATGGCGTGGTCGTACGCGCGAAAACCGGAGCGTTTAGGGAAGCAAAGGACAGGCTGTTTGATATCAATGGCCGATCCAATGTTATCTTGCGCGGCGAGGGTAAGGTCCTGTTTGTCATGAACAAGAACGACTACATGCAGCATCCGGATATATACAAGGGCTTAGGCCAAGGTCATACCATCCGGATATATAACAGCCAGGATGTCCTGGTTCAAAATCTGACCTTGAAATCCAGTGGCGGCGACGGGGTCTACGTCGGCTCGGGCGGCAATGGATTGGGCGCTAAGAACGTTACCCTTGACCGCCTAATATGCCTTGACAACCCCCGTCAGGGCATCAGTGTGACCGGCGCCGAAAATCTGCTGATGAAGGATTGCAAATTCAACGACACAAAGGGTGCGGCGCCGCAGTGCGGGATTGACTACGAGCCGAATTACGCGCGGTTTTCGATCGTCAACTGCGTGGCTGAAAACTGCGATTTTGACGGCAACGCCCTGGCGGGGATTGCCATCTCGGTCGGCAATGTCGGCGCCGATTCCAAGCCGGTGTCAATTACGTTTAAAAATTGCCGGATCCGCGGCAATGATCTCGGCGTGCTGGTAACGAGTACTGGGTCCGGCACGCCGGCCGCGCCCGGCAAAATCGAGTTTATTGGCTGCACGATTACGGATAATGCCAACACCTCGTTTGCAGTTGGCGAACACCGGGTTAAAAATCTGGAGTTTGTTCTGCGAGATTGCGTCATTGACAACCGCAAGTCCAAAACCGCGGCGGTCAAGATTTCGAGCGGCCACATCGACAATATTTACGGATTGCGGATTGAGGGCCTGACGGTCATAGACGACAATACTAATCGGCCGCCGGTTTTGTTCATCAGCCGTTTCAGTAACGGGCTGGTGGATCCGGTTGTGAAAAACGTCAAGGTGCGCAACAGTGCCGGCATGGAAAAGGCGTTTGACTGCGAGGCATTTGTAAAGAACAGCGCGCCGCTTCCTCCTGATAAAGTTTTCAAAACGGTTCCGCTAGATCTTAAAAAACTGAAACCCTTGACGGGGAAAGGCAAAGCGTCCGGCGGCCAGATCCGCTTCCGTGAAAAATCAGAATACCTGCAATGGGCCGCAGCCGGGCAGAAAATCCAAATCGCTTTCAGCAACAAGCCGGTCCACCGTTATGAAGGCAAATCGACGCATGCGCCGCTGGAGGTGGTGGTCTGGTGCCCGAGCCGTGCCATCGTGGATAAAATCGGGATCCCGTTCGATGGCGCCACAAACTATACGCTCAATGCCGCTGAAACCGGAATTTACCGGTTTGAAATTGATGCGCGGATGCAGACGGCCACCGTTCTGACGGATGCGCCCGGCCAGGGCATGGCCGCAGCTGAAAATCTATATGTATTCGGCTGCAGTGGTCGGCTCTATTTCAATGTGCCGGCAGGAATAAATGATGTTCGGATAGAAGCGGGTGGATCGCCAAACGAAGCGTCCAGCGTATTTCTGCTGAATTCCACCGGGGAACAAGTCGATTCCGGTCTCCATCTCGAAGGCAGTAAAATCCTGCAATTTACGCGTCCAGCCGAGGCCAAGGCCGAAGTCTGGAGCATCAAATTCAACGCATCCAAACTTTTTCTGCGCATTGGCGCTCCACTTGTGCCGCTGTTCGCTTCCGATCCGGACAATCTGCTGGTATTGTCGCCGGGAGAATAAAGGAGAAAGCTCGGCATTATTAAGAATAATGTTTCCATCGCAAGCGACAAGCTGGAGGTCATCATCAGTTCGATTGTGCGCTTAGGTATATTTTCCGTTGCGGGGAGTTCGCTTTACGGCCCGGAGGATCAGGCTGTATGCAGTTGCTCAATTACGAAAAGTTGGCGTATAAAGGCAACCAAACTGGGCTGGCGATAAAATTAAATAACACGATAAGAATCCAGCCACGAAAAAGCAGTCAATTATAGGAAGCAACAATGAAGATCGTTCTATTTTGCGATATGGAAGGCGCAAGCGGGGTGTGGCGGGAAGAGCAGGTAACGTACGATTCTTCCTGTTATCGCGAGGCCTGCCATTACATGACCCAGGATGTTAATGCTTGCATCCAGGGATGTATCGATGGAGGAGCTGATCGCATAATTGTGAGGGATGTTCATGCCAAATGTTGCAACATCATCTGGGAAGAACTCGATTCAAGGGCCGAATATCTTGCGGTGGGTGACCCGGGCAAGCAAAGATTCGAGAGCGTTGCAGGCTGCGATGGGCTTATCCTTTTAGGGTATCATGCCATGGCCGGAACGGCGCGCGGCATATTGGCGCATACGGCTTCGACATTGTGGCAGAACTGCTGGATTAACGGGAAAAAGGTCGGCGAGGTGGCCCTGGATGCTGCCCGGGCCGGCGAATATGGAGTGCCGGTGATCATGGCCAGCGGCGATGACAAGCTCTGCGCGGAAGCGCGGGCAACGATCAAAGATATCGTTGCCGTGCAGGTAAAGACGGGTTTGGCGCGTGAAAGCGCGCGACTGTTGCCCATGGCCAATGCCCTGCAGAAAATTCACGATGGCGCGCTTCAAGCCGTCAAAAAATGCCGAAGGATCAAGCCGGTAAAAATCAAGCCGCCGATCAGGCTGCAATTGGAGTATTTCAAGGAATTGCCCGTTGCCTACCGGGGGCCGGAATTTGAGATTATCGACGGGCGCACTTGCGCATTAAAGGGTCGCAATGTGGAAGAAGCGGTTAATGCGCTTATCTATTGAAATGGGCGGAGTCAGGTGAAAGATTATGAAAATCGGGAAAGTAACCAAAGCAGGAAAGGTGCAAGCATGACAGCAATCCGGTTGAAGTATGCGGGTTGGGCGGCAGCAGCAATTTTGTTCGGGTTGGGAGGCTTGGTATGGGCGGCAACCCCCACGGCGATAATTACAAGCGTTGTTCCTAAGCCGGACGCAAAGCAGGTTATAATCACATATACGCTGGTCAGCGAGGCCGATTGCCTGATATTTGTACAGGTTTCCACCAACGGCGGCGCCAACTATGACTTGCCTGCCCGCAGTTTCAGCGGCAACGGCTATGGTGCCAACGTGAAGCCGGGGGGCGGCAAAAAGATCGTCTGGGACATGGGGGCGGATTGGGGCGGACAATATTCAAAGCAGGTGTTGTTCAAGGTGATTGCTAACGATGGGTATGCCTGTTATGTCGATAATGGCGACGGTACGGTGACCGATAACGCGACCGGCCTGATGTGGACCAGGAACGCCAACCACGGCATGATGCTGTATGAGGCCGCGACGAATTATTGCCGGAACCTCGATTTTGCCGGTTACAAAGATTGGCGATTGCCGGCCGTTCAAATCAAGGGAAAGGGCCAAGCCGAGTTCGAGAGTTTGGGCCATCATGGGGGCGGAGTACCTTACGAGGCGCCCGGCACGCCGTTCATGGCTGTCCAGTTGGGGGCCTACTGGTCGAGTGTCACAAATACGAACGATCAAGAGCTTGCTTTCTGCATGTACATGACCAACGGCAGTGTGCGCGCCGGCGAGCGGTCCTCCGTGTCCTTTGTATGGCCTGTCCGCGGAGAACAAAAATAATTGTTGCCTTCTGGTATTGGGAACGGTGGCGCGGGGCAAACTGGCGGGAATGGGCGTAAACACCGTTTCTGTTTGGCTGCATTTATGAATAATCGGAAGGCAATGACTATAAGGATCTTGTTTTTGCTCGCGTTGGCGCTGATTGCGTTCCGGGGGATTGCCAGGGAATATAAACTCGTGGTCAAGGGCAAGACTGATGCCCGGATCCAGATGAACCCGTGTCCGTCGGCGCCGGAATTCCGCGCGGCCAGTGAGATTCAGGATTACGTAAAAAAAATCTCCGGCGCCGAAATGGTGCGATCGACCTATCCGGCCATTCATCAACGGATCAACGGCAATCCTGATTTTATCGAAATCCTGCCGGTCACTCTGGAAAACGGCAAATATCTGATGCCGCCGGGGATGTATGCGAAATTATCCGAGGCAACAAGCGACGAGGCCTTTTATATCATGACTGATGGTAATCGGATCGTAATCGGCGCAAAGAAGCCGATCGGTGTGCTTTACGGCGCCTATACGTTCATTGAAAAATATCTCGGAGTTCGCTGGTTCTATCCGGGGAATGACGGCGAATATTGTCCGAAGTCGCCTGATATTAGCCTTGGCGACATTGACGATTACGAAGAGCCGTCCATTCCCGAGCGCGCCATCGGCTGTTGGGAGCAATCGGTGAAGCCGTGGGATATGGAGGAAGTCCGTGTCTGGCAGGCCCGGAATAAGCTCATGTTCGGCTCATCGTATCAATACAACGACAAACGCCGCGCAGAGTTGGATGCTTTTGAGTGCGGCAACTGTCCCCCCGGAGGCGGTGGCCATTCCACTTTTGAATCGTCGGTGCCGCAAAAATTATTCAAAACTCATCCCGAGTATTTTCCGCTGAAAGACGGCAAGCGTGTCTGCGAAGAACGGTCCCAGCGCTGTCTGGCGAATCCCGATGTCCAGAAAATGGTGGCCGATTATGTCCTGGCAATGGCGTCCTACGGCGCCGCATTTACGATTGCCTATCACGATTCCGGTTTCGAATGTTTTTGTCATTGTCCCGATTGCATCAAAATGGGCACATATAAGGGTGAATTCACCGTTTCCAACCTTGCGCATCGCTTTTCGAGCATGATCGCGGATCAAACCTTGAAGCGAAATCCGCAGGCAGTTCTGGGCGTGTATATCTACTCGGTTTACCGCGATTTGCCGACGGACCCTGCGATCCGTTACGACCCGCGCGTTAGCGGCACTTACTGCCCGCACCAGCGCTGCTATGTCCATCGCCTTGACGATCCCAAAAGCGAATGCAATGTCCGATTTTTCAAGGAACTCACCGGATGGCAGGAGCGCTGTTCGAAAATCGGCATATTCGATTATTACGCTTATTCGCAATCACCCTATGCGCCGATGGAATATACGCTTGCGGAAGACATCAAGCTTTATAAGAAGCTCAACCTGCAGCGTTGGTACGATGATTGCACCAATAAAAATTTGCCGATCCTTCCCGGCAACTGGCAGTTTTATTACGTGGCGGCAAAAATGCTGTGGGATGCCTCGCTGGATGTCGACAAGCTTATGCTGGATGCTTACAACAAATATTACGGCGCCGCTGCCGAACCAATGAAGAAATATCAAGCGTTCCGGCGCGAATTATGGGAGAGCGCTCCCGGTCACGCCGCCTATGGCGGGCCAAACCGCATTGCATATTGTTTGACTGTTGAAGGGGCTGAAAAACGCCTCAATGATTACCTGGATGATGCCGACAAACTCGCCGGCGCCGATCCAGTCATGAAAAGTCGCATCGGCGTTGACCGCAGGTTCCTTAACCAGTTTTGGGTTAAAGAAGCGGAAGCGGTCAAAAAACAAATGGCGGGGCAGAACAATATTCCCGTCCGCAACCTCGAAGGCATGATCACCATCGACGGCGTGCTGGATGAGGAAGACTGGCGCAAGGCGCCTCTGGTAACCGGTTTTTTAACCACCGATGAAAAAGGCAAGCCGATCGAGGATACGCGCGTCAAGGTCCTTTACGACAACGCTAACTGGTATATCGGGATCGAAGCGCTGACCGAGCACTCCTGGTCTGCGGTCAAGGCCGAGATTAAAGAGCGGGATGGGGCGGTTTGGTCCGACGATGACGTGGAAATATTTATCATGCCGCCGAAGTCCGATTATTATCACTGGGCAATCAACAGTATCGGGACTTTTTATGACGCCAGGGTGCGTTCATTGGAATTCGATTCCAAAGCCGAGATCAAAACCAAGGTCCTGAAAGACCGTTATATTGTTGAAGTCCGCATTCCCGTGGAACCCATGGGGACGAAAATTAGCGACGGCCAGGTCTGGCAAATGCATTTCACTCGCTCCTGCCGTAATCTGCAGCCGCCCAAGACCGAGGAGTGCAGCGGGCTGGACGGCACGCCGCCTCATGAGCAAACGCGCTTCCGCCGCGCGCTGATCGGCAAAGGCGCCATTGCGAACGGCAACTTCGAAAAGATTGCCACGGATGAAAAGACCGGAAAAAGATTTCCGGCAAACTGGGGTTGCAATCAGGCCGTACTGATTGCCGGCGCGCAAAACCGGAATCAAGTTGAAATCAAAGATGGGATTTATTCATGTATGACCATTCCGGCATCGGAGAGCGGCAATCTGATTGTCGGCGAGATTGTGGCCGCCGGCAGCGGCAAGTTGATCGTATCGGCCAGTACTTGCGTGCGGCTTCCCGGCGACAAACGCGGGTTCGGGCACGAGATCAAGCACATTGTTGAAACCGAGCCGTTGGGCGAGGCGCCCAAGCCTTATCCGTTCGATTTCCGACTGCTTCCATACGAAACGGGATACATCTACATCAACGTCAAGGATGGTAAAGCCGTGGTCGATTGTATTAACGCCGCAAGAAAGCGCACACCGGCGTGAACGGACGTTGCCTTGCGTGTGCAGCAAGGCGGACGGCAGGATAAATAAGGAGAAAGCAAGAATGGCGACGAAAGTATTGTTGATCGGCGGGACGCGTTTTTTGGGGCATGCCATCGCCGATGCGTTTATCCGCAAAGGCTATGAGCTTTACGAAATGAACCGCGGCACCAAAACGTCGTCGGCGGGAGTCGCCGGACAGATTGTCTGCGACAAGGGCGATCGTGCGGCGTTTGCCAAGGTGCTGAATAGCAGACGTTGGGATATCGTTGTGGACACGATCCTTAACGATGAGGATCTGCAGTTTGTAGTTGAAACCGTCGGCTCCCATGTCGGCCACTTTATTCATACCGGCTCAATCGGCGTCTACGGGGATGCCCGGCAAATACCGGCGCTCGAATCGCAACCGCTGGCCGAATATGAAGGCGAATACATTGTGTTTAATTACAAAATCAAGCAGGATCAGGTCGTTTTGCGCGCGTTTCAAGAGCGCGGATTTCCTGGAACGATTTTACGCATGAGCAATATTTATGGGCCGGGTGACGTGCCATTGGAAGGATGGGGCGGACGTTCTCCTGAATTTTTTCGAATGCTGCGCGATGGAGAGAAGATTCCGCTGCCCAACGAGGGGCGCGCGCTGCTCCATCCGGGGCATGTCAAAGACCTGGGCAGGGCTTTTCTGCATGCAGCCGAATGGCCGGATTCGATCGGACAGATTTACAACATTTGCGGGCCATGCGCGCTGATGATGAAAGACTACGTCGGCGTAATTGCGCGTGTCATGGGCGTGCAACCCAATCTTGAATATGTCCCGGTCGGTGAAATCCTGGCGCGATTTCCCAAAATCACCAGTGAGCGCGGCATGAAATTCGCCACCCAGCACATGTGCGCGTCCATCGCGAAGGCCGAGCGCGATTTGGGATGGCGTCCGGAAATTCAGCTCGATGCCGGTCTCGGCGAAAATATCGAGTGGATGAAAAACAAAGGCCTGATTTAAACGCGCATTCCAATCTTGAACAGTAACGACCTGAAAATCGGGCAGCTTTGCCGGAGATTTGCCGTCGCTTTCGAAGCAGACAATCACGGGAGGCAACAATGAAATACCGCAATCAATGCCAGCTTGAATTTCGCGGCATCCAACTGGATATTGCCAATCAGCCTGAAAATATGGGTTACATACGGTCATTCGTTGACTTTGCAGCCAAATATGATTTCAATTGCCTGGCCCTGCACCTCAAATCGTGCATTCGAACAAAGTCGTTCCCGTACAAGAGCGCGAGCGGATCCTATTCTCCGGACGATATGCGGATCATCGTGGATTATGCGGCCAAAAAGAACGTGGAGGTCATGCCGATCGTCGAGGCGTTCGGGCATGTCGAACAGTTTCTGAGTTGTCCAGAAGTCGAGCATCTGGCGGAATTAAGAGGGGGAATCGAGGGGCGATTTTCAAAAGTTAAGCAGGTGTTCTGTCCTTCCCTGCAAGAAACGCATGCGTTTCTCGAAAACTACCTGACGGAAGTGGCGGAGCTCTTTCCCTCGGAATATTTTCATGCCGGATTCGACGAGGCCTGGGATATCGGCTACTGCGACTTATGCAAAAAGCGCCTGGAAACCGAAACCCAGGCGGACATCTTTACGAAGCAATTGCTCGATATCCATGGGATCGTTGCCCGGAAGCTGAAGAAGAAAATGATTATCTGGGACGATTTGTTCGATATCTATCCGCAGGCGCTGGCGAAGATTCCGAAAGACATCATCATGTGCGCCTGGCATTACGAACCACTGATTGTGCGTCCGTCCGGTCATACTGGAGGTCCGCAGACGGATATTTGCGCCCTTTACGACAAGCTGGGCTTTAAATATATTTTTGCGCCGTGGGCCAATTCCAGCCGGAACGTGGAGACGTTCAGCGCATATGCCATGGCCAGGAAGCCCTTGGGCGCATTGCTTACGGTCTGGGGCATGCATGGTCTGATGCTCCATTCGGATTATCCGACGATTGCCTATGCCGGCAAGCTTTGGAGCGGAAAATACAAGGCTATGGCCGATAGCGTATTGCTGGACCGAGCCGTGCAGGAGACGACCGGATGCGTCCGCAAAGACCAACTCAATCTGATCAAGGGACTGCTCCATTTCAGGGATATTGTGTTGTCAAACTCTCCGCAAGCGTATTTGCGGGGGCCGTTAAGCGATCAGGAATATGCGCGCAAGCTTATGGTCAATGCTTCGCAAACTGCTCTGCAATCAAGTGTGCCGGCGGCGCGTGCACGGTTGCATCATGATGTGTTGGAGGATATGGCGATATGCGCGGAGGTTGAGTCGATTTATTATGAATTGCGGGAATTGATGACGGCGCTGTATGCGCCGGGGAACAATGCGTCGCAATGGATCATGTTGGATAAAAAGGTCGGGCTTTGCATCGGTCGCCTGAAGACCGTAAAGACTCGACGCCGCCAACAGTGGGAACGGCACCGCAAAGGTGTGATTCCGTGCCAGACCGATTCGTATTTGGATTCCATTATCCAGATGCTGGCGCGTGCGTCGGAAGAGGCGCGGAAAGTAAAGGCGCTTTTAAAGGTAACATTCCCGGAAGACGCGTCCAACGTCGATTTTTTTGTAAGATATCAGGATAACGACGAATGGCAGAAAGTCGGCTCCGGTGCGGCCAGCCGTTCGCGATGTTTTTATCCGCTGTATACGAGTCGAATTCCGCAGGCTGTCCGCATTGAAGCCTGGGGGTATGTTGGTCTGTGGATTTCATACCTTGAAATCGATAATGGAAAAACCAGATATGTGCCCGCATCCATCGGCGCCATCGAAGGTCGTGTGAGCAATCCGGCGGCCTTGCTGGAAGAAGGGCGTAGCGGGAATGGCGATTATTGCTTTATGGGCGACGGTGAACTTGCCGCCCGTAAAAAGTTTTGTAATCCGGATATTGTCAAAATTCGCAACATATTGGAAATTGATCTAAAACCGGAAGTCTTCGGTATTTAATGCAAAGGAGAAAAATCAGGATGAACATCAAAGCGATTGGCATGCTCGTGTTGACCATGATTGCGCTTGACGGTTTTGCCCGCGATTATCAGTTGGTGACCGGGGGCAAGACCGATGCGCGGATCCAGATGAACCCGCGCCCGTCCGCGCCGGAATTCCGCGCGGCCAAGGAGATTCAGGATTATGTCAAAAAAATCTCCGGGGCAAGTATGGCGCGGGCGACCTATCCGGCCATTCATTTCCGGATCAACGATAATCCCGATTTTATCGAAATATTGCCGGTTACCCTGGAAAACGGCAAGTATCTTATGCCGCCGGTGATGTATGCAAAATTAGTCGAAGCCGCCAGTGACGAGGCGTTTTATATCAAGACTGACGGCAATCGGATCGTTATTGGCGCCAAAAAGCCGATTGGCGTGCTATATGGCGCCTATACCTTTATCGAGAAGTATCTTGGCGTGCGCTGGTTTCAGCCCGGAGCCGACGGCGAATATTGCCCGAAATCGCCGGATATCAAGTTAGGGGAAATCGACGAGTTCGAGGCGCCGTCGATCAATGGACGTTTTATAAACTGCTGGGAGCAATCGGTTAAGCCTTGGACTATGGAAGAAGTGCGCGTCTGGCAGGTGCGGAATAAAATCCAGTTCGGTTCGTCATACCAGTACAACAATCTCAGTCGCGACGATCTGGATTTTTATGAATGCGGAAATCATTCGATTGGCGGTGGCGGGCACATGACTTTCGAAGCGGCTGTTCCGAAGAAACTTTTTGCCACCCATCCGGAATATTTCCCATTGAAAGATGGCAAGCGTGTCTGCGAAGAGCGTTCGCAGCGTTGCCTGGCAAATCCCGATGTTCAGAAGATGGTGGCGGATTATGCGCTGGCAATGGCGTCCTACGGCGCCAGCTATTCGATCGCCTATCATGATTCAACATTCGAATGCTGGTGCCACTGTCCCGAATGCATGCGAATGGGGACATATAACGGCAAGTTTACGGTGCCCAACGTGGCGCATCGCTTCTCAAGCCTGGTTGCGGATCAAATTCTGAAACGCAACCCGCAGGCGGAGTTGTCCTTCGACATGTATTCTTGCTTCCGCGACTTGCCGACCGATCCGGATATACGCTACGATAAGCGCGTGAGCGGCACTTACTGCCCGCACCAGCGTTGTTACGTCCACCGTCTGGACGATCCCAAAAGCGAGTGCAACGTCAAGTTTTTCAAAGAACTCATGGCGTGGCAGGAAAAGTGTCCGCGAGTGGGCATCTTCGACTATTATGCCTATTCGCAATCGCCCTATGCGCCTATGGAATATACCCTTGCCGAGGACATCAAGCTTTATAAAAGAATTGCCTTGGACCATTGGATTGAAGATTGCACCAACAAAAATTTGCCGGTTTTGTCCAGCAACTGGCAGTTCTATTATGTTGCGGCAAAAATGCTGTGGGATGCTTCTCTCGATGTCGACAAGCTCATGCTTGATGCTTACGATAAATTCTATGGAATCGCCGCAGAACCGATGAAAAAATATCAGGCCTATCGGCGCGAATTATGGGAAAGCGCCCCCGGTCATGCCGCCTACGGCGGTCCCTGCCGGATTGCTTACTGTTTGACCGTTGACGGCGCCGAAAAGCGCCTCATTGGCTATCTGGATGAAGCCGACAAGCTGGCCGGGAACGATGCGATCCTGAAAAATCGAATCGGCGTTGACCGCAGCTTCTTGAAGGAATTATGGGAAAAAGAGGCTGAAAAGATCAAAAAACAGCGGTCGGGGCAGAACGATATCCCCGTGCGTAATCTTGAGGGCCGGATTGTCGTTGACGGCGTCCTGGATGAAGAAGACTGGCGCAAGGCTCCTCTGGTAACCGGGTTTTTAACGGAAGAGGGAAATGAGCCGGTTGAAGAGACGCGCGTCAAGGTTCTTTATGATGCCGACAACTGGTATATCGGGATCGAAGCGATGACCGAACATGCCTGGTCGGCGCTCAAGGCCGAGATTAAAGAGCGCGACGGTGAGGTTTGGAAGGATGATGAGGTGGAAATTTTCCTGATGCCGCCGAATGCCGATTATTATCACTGGATAATAAACAGCATCGGTACATTCTATGATGCCAAGGTGCGTTCCTTGGAATTCGACTCCAAGGCCGATATCAAGACCAAAGTTTTCAAAGACCGTTATGTGATTGAAGTCCGCATCCCCGCGGAATCCATGGGGACAAAAATCGCCGACGGGCAGGTCTGGCAAATGCATTTCACTCGCTCCTGCCGTAATCTACAGCCGCCCAAGACCGAGGAGTTCAGCGGGCTGGACGGCACGCCGCCGCATGAGCAAACGCGCTTCCGGCGCGCGCTGATCGGCAAAAGCGCCGTTTTCAACGGTAACTTCGAACGAATTGCCACGGATGAAAAAACCGGCATTAAGTTCCCGCAAGGGTGGGGGTATAATCTGGCGACCCTGATTCCCGGAAAGTGCAACCGAAATCGGGTCGAATTGAAGGACCTTATGTATTCGTACATGACGGTTCCTCGGTCGGTGTGCGCCACCGAAGTGATTGGCGAGATTGTGGCATCCGGGAAAGGCAAGTTGACGATATGGACAAGCACTTGCGTTCGGGCTCCCGGTGATACCCGCGGTTTCGGGCACGAGATCAAGCACGAAACCGCGCCTTGGCAGATCACCGAGACGCCCAAGGCCTGTCCCTTCCGTTTCGAATTTGTCCCGTATGAGTCGGGATACATCAATATCCGTGTCAGCGGCTCCGCCATCATCGAGTGTATCAATGCTGCGCGCACCAGCAAGCCGGCCTGAAGCGGTTAGGTTGCTGAATTCAATGGGGTTGGTTGCAAGAACACATAAGAATGAATCGCTCGCTCAATATCAAAGGAGACATATGCAAAAGGTCGAGTTTTCAAATAAATACCTCAGTCTGCAATTGGATGTTAATGGCCTGACAACCGGTTTCATTGATAAAGGCACCGGCAAAAATTATTGCGATCGAAAGAAAAAGGCGCCCTTTGCATATGTTCGGAAGGGCGAACAGCGCTATGCGGCCAGCAGTATTCAGCGGACCGCCAACGGCATTCAAGTCGATTTCGATCGATCGGATGTCCGCGTGGAATTCACGGTTGCTGTCAAAGATCAATATTTCGTTTTTGAGGTTGCCAAAGTCAGCGACCCTCAGATCGACGAATTGGTGTTTGCCAATATTTACCTGAAGCTGGCGGGAACATTTGACGAAGCCTTTGCGGGCTGCGCGCTGGCATTGAACCTGCAAACCGATGTGCCGGAAATGCCGGGGTTGAACCATCGCCTGCGGGCAATTGGGTGCCGTTTGTTTGGAATTGTCGGGGCCAAGGCGGCGGTCCTTGGGTGCCAGCCTGCTGAAATGCGCGCCCTGATCAAAACGGTTGTGAAAGCGGCGGACGATTTGCCTCATTCGCCTGTCGGCGGGCCATATGCTCTGGATACTCCCATGAGCAAGGGGTCGTTCGTGTTCGACTTGGGCGATATCGGCGAGCATAACGTTGACCAGTGGATTGAAATGATGCACAGCCTTGGGTTTACGCAGATCGAATTCCATGGCGCTGAGGCCAAATCGTTCCGCTTTGGAGATTGCGAGGCGAATCCGGAACTGCATCCGCGGGGTTGGGATAGCATCAAGGCGGTAATCGACAAGCTGCATGCGGCCGGCATTGCGGCTGTGCTGCACAACTACTCGTTCTGCATCGATAAAAAATGCGCTTGGGTTACGCCCAAGCCCGATCCGCGACTGGCAAAGGATGCGGCCTTTACTCTGGCGGCGACGATCGATGCGGAAACCGATGCTATTCCCGTGATCGAATCGACCGAAGATATGTCCGCGGTGCTTAGGGAATATCTGCCGAAACTGGATATCTTGCAAAATGGCGTGACGCTGCAGATCGACGATGAACTTGTCAAATATTCCGGAGTCGATAAGCGGAAACCCTTCGGATTTTGCAAGTGTGAGCGCGGAGCTAATGGGACGCAGAAAAGCGCTCATGTCAAAGGCGCCAAAGTTTATCATTTGAAGGAATGTTTTGGGCTGTTTATACCGGACGGCGAGTCCACGTTATTCACGGAGGTCGCCGAACGGAATGCGGCGTTTTATAATTATTGCGGTTTTGACATGATTTATCTGGACGCCCTCGATGGTGAGGCATCGGTGAATGGACGCCGTAACGGTTGGCATTATGGCGGCAAGTTTGCCCATGAGCTTTTTAAGCGCCTGAAGAAGCCGGCACTGATGGAGATGGCGACTTTTCACCATCATCTCTGGTATGTCCGCTCGCGGGTAGGGGCTTGGGATGCGCCGCAGCGAGGTTTCAAACGTTTCATTGACTGTCACGTGGCCAGCAATGACCGGGATCGACGCATGTTCATGCCCGGCCATCTGGGATGGTGGTACGCGAACCAGAGGATGAAGTGGAGCCGGGCCGAGGGCTGGCATGATGCCGGTAAATTGTCGGTTTATAGCGAAACGCAATTTACGGACGATATTGAATATCTGGCGGGCAAGGCCCTGGCCACCGACGTGTGCTTTTCACTGGGAGGCATCTGGCCGGATTATCCCAAACAGAACGAAACGATCCGGAAAAAGGTTGAGATCATCGGCCGCTATGAGCAGCTTCGTCATGCTGGCAAAGTGCCGGCAAGCATCAAGGCCGAATTGCGCAAACCGGGCGTTGAGTGCATCTTGAAACCGGATTCGGCCGGCAATTGGCTCTTCCATCCTGCCGAATATATCAAAGCCAAAGTTGGCGTGTCCCCTGAAGGCGCACGGGTGCAGACGCTGAATCGTTTCGATCGGCAACCATTCCGTATGCGCCTGGAAGCCCTGCCTGCAGCGGTTGCGTATGATGCGCCGGGCACTGTCTGCCTGACGGACTATGCCGATATCAAGGAGTTTACGGAACATGCCGATAGTGCCAATGTCCGCTCCGATCTGTGCCTGACATCCGATCGGGTCAAATGCGGCGAATGCAGCGCCGATTTCACGGCGCTCAACTGCGGCAAAGGCCGGTCCGGCGCATGGGCCATGATCGGGCGGAAATATATTCCCCTTAAAAGCCTGGCAGGAACCGATGCCTTGGGCGTATGGATCCACGGCGATGGGCAGCGGGAAGTTTTGAACTTTCAGCTGCTCTGTCCGGAATATGCCAGCACGTCATACACGGACCGCTGCGTGACGATCGACTTCAAAGGTTGGAAATATTTCGCTTTGGTCGAGCCGGATACGGACCACTTTGCCAAATATTGTTGGCCTTATGTTTCCTACAAAAATTCACTCATGGAATTTCCGGACGATCCGGAAGAAATGGAAGCGCTGGTTGCCAGCAGCCGGCATCTTTATCGTGCGCCCTATCATATCTTCAGCGGTCATTGCGCTGTCGATCAGATCGCTTCGTTCAGCCTTTGGTATAACAATCTGCCGCCGGGCAAATCCGTGCAATGTTCGATCAGCCCCGTCAGGGCGCTGCCGCTGAAACTGATCAATTTGCGCAATCCGCGCGTGCGCGTTAATGGCGCAGAGATCGTATTTCCGGTGGAAATGGAGCCCGGCCAGTATCTCGAATTCAATGCGCTGGATGACTGCAAATTGTATCGGCCGACCGGCGAACTGATCAGGTCGATCGCGCCGCAAGGGGCGCATCCGGAGTTGAATTCCGGCAAGAATCTCCTGGTTGTCGCCGGCGACAATGTGGGGGAGGCACTGGCCCCCAGGGCGCAAATCACCGTCATGGCCACAGACGCGCATGCCTTGAAATAGCAGGCGCCCTGCCGGCCATCGGTCTATTTGGGCGGGTTGGCATGCTTCGTGCGATACGCGATGGGGCTGCAACGATACTGGCGAGTGAAGACCCGGTGGAAATGACTTTCGTCTGCAAAGCCGCACTCGCGGGCGATCGATTTGAGCGGAGCGGTGCTGGAGAGCATTTGACCCAGGGCCTGGTCCAGCTTGTGACGCAGTGAAAAGTCTGCAAAACTGATGCCCATATTGGCCCTGAAAAAACGCGTGAATTGAAGCCGGCTCATGCCGCAGGCGGTGGCCGCCTGTGCGCTCGGAATAAATCGCTGTGAGCCGAATACCAGTTCGATGGCCGGATTAAGCTGCTGGAAAGGCGGGTTCGCCGCCTTCAATACGGCCGGCATGCGCCAGGTTTTGCTCAAGGTCAAAAGACATTCCATCAGCAAAATACGGAACCAGACCAGGCGCAATGCCGGCGGTTCCTTCATGGCCGCCACAAATCTGTATCCCAGATCGATAAAATAGCGCCGCTGATGCGCCGGCACCCTGGGGCGTTTCTGGGGTGGGGCGATAAACGGCGCCATCCAGTTGAAGTCGGGAGCTTCCGGGCAGAATAAGCGCGCGACCAATGCGGGCCAGATAATCAGGACAAAAATATCGCAAGACTCGTTGCGGCTGGTTTTGATTCCATGGCTTTCCCACATGCCGCAGAAGGATACTTCGCCCGCCGTCATCTCCATTGCCCAGCCGGGATAATAGCGGCGCCAGCGCCCCTTGAGCATAATTATCAATTCCAGCGGATAATGCATGTCATAAACGACAGTTGGCGCCGTTTTCCGCGGGTAATATTCGCCGCTGAAAGGGATGCGATCGGACAACAAATAAGAATAGCGCTTGACTGCGCCGGCCATGGATAAGTCTGCCATGTCGATTCCTGTCGCTTAACGTTGATCAAAGCCGAATAATTGTTTTGGAAAAGAGGGCGTTGATCAGTCGTACAAATTATTTGTCCAAATATCCAAACACGAACGATTGCTTTGTTCTTTAGAACCGATAGCATGAAAACAATCGTCGGTATAATGACGCTTTTCGCAGCAAATTGAAAGAAAGGAAAGACGGCGTGCATTGTTTGGACATAAAATTAGCCGTGATGCTGATCGTGGCTTTACAGGTGCCGACAGCTTTAATCCTGGACGCCGCGCCGGCGGACGATTGCGCGAAACCAGAGAGAATTGTGGCAAGGCAGGATTACGATGTGAGCGCCAAACTGGCGCCGCCGGAAATCATGGGGCGGAGATTCTGGAATGTGCTGGGCAGATATCTATACTTGAAATCGGACAATCGTCCCCGGGAATTGCGCTACAATCCGCAGGAACGTTATGCCTATTCGAACGAGGCCATGGTCCATGACGCGGTGCCTTGTTATCACGTCCGTGACGGACTACTGAGCACAAACGACGGCGTCCTTCTGATGAACGATGCAAAATTGCAGAACATGGATCCCGACATGGGGGTGCCATTTGTTCTAAGCAGCCGCCCCTTTTTGGCCTGTCAGCAATCCTTTCAGGTTGAGAAGAAAGGCTATCGGAAATGGAAAAAGGAGCATCCTAATTTCCTGGGATTCATGGCCGGCGCGGAATGGGATAGCGATTTTATGGGCTACCTGAGGCGGGACGTCAATGAAAGCGTAAAACTTCTCCGCAAATGGGGGATGTCGGATGACGTCGTCAACCGCATGCGGGACATTTTTGCGCCGGCATCCAAGGATCGCGACCATGCCCTGGCCGCCCTACGTGAATGTTATCTGGCGGCCAGAAAATATTGCTTTGACGATCCTGAAAAAATGCTTTTTTTGCGGGGCGGGTGGTGCTGGGACCACTATCCTCTGGAATGGGGCTCAGCGGGCGCAATCATGGAAACTACCAATACCGGGCCCTACCGGCACCAGGTTTCGATGTTTTTTGCCCGCGGGGCAGCCCGGCAATATCTCAAGTTTTGGAGTTGGTATATAGCCGTATGCTATAATGGTAATGAGGAAAATGGAAAATACCGGTCGAATGTGTTCCCTTATTTTCTGACTACCAATGATGCCCCCACGTTTGTCGGGAATGGCGATGTCTACGGTCCGACCTGCGGCATGTCGCCTTCATTGCACCGTCGGGATTTCTATTTGGGATACCTGGCCGGGGCAAGCATGGTGCAACCCGAAACCTATCCCTATGCCTATTGGCAATTCAAAAACCATAACAAGAAAGACGGTTACGAACTTTCGCCGTTCGGCGAGGATCTGAAGGAACTATATGCGTTCGCGCAACGTCATCCCGATCGCGGTGTAAGCTACGCGCCGGTGGCGCTCCTGATTCCGTTTAACCAGGGATATGCGCAATGGGGCGGTAGCCCCTGGTCTTATTTCCCAATGGAGCGGCCGGATTCCATGATTGACGCCTTCACCTATACCCTGGTCCCATTTTCAGACAAATTGTCGGAAGGTCTGGAAGGTTGCCTGGCAAACAGCCCGTATGGCGATATTTACGATGTGATCCTGCCGAATCCGCCGCATGGCGTGGTGGCGTTGGATGTTTTAATGAATTACAAGGTGGCCATTCTGCTGGGCGGATTCAAGATCGACAAGCCGTTGGCAAAACGGCTGATGAAGTATGTGAAAAAAGGAGGAACGCTCGTCGTCAACATCAGGCAGTTCGGCGATACGCTGCCGGAGGATTTTGTCGGGGCCAAGCGGTCAGGGATAGTGTGTGGAACGGATGGCGCGATCAAGGTTGCAGGTGGTTGCCATTCGGCCGTATTAAGCGAACCTTATGATTACGAGCAAATAGAGTTGAATGGGGCAAAACCGCTTTGGCTTGATGGCAAGGGTGGCATATTGGCGAGCGTGAACCAATATGGTTCAGGGCGGGTCGTTTTGACGGGAGTGGATTTTATGCTGCCGCGCAAGAGCTTTTGCGATATAAACATCGATGCATACATTAGAGCCATGAAAGCGCGCCAGCATCCGTTGGTCCAATTGCTTATGCAGCAAATCGTGCAGGAAGCGCTGCCGGTTGAAGTTAAAGGGGATATCGAATACGGATTGAACAAAGTAGCTGACGGCTGGTGGGTCTATTTGATCAACAACAAGGGTGTCAGTAAATTCGTGCTGACGCCAGAGCGCTTGAATTCCGCTGCGACTGCACGAGTTGCCGTGAATATGCGCAAGCTGGCGGTAGGCGGCGTACGGGAGTTGCGGGCGGAAGAGGATATAGCCTGGGATCGGGATGGGAAATCGTTTTTCATTGACGTTGGTCCCGGAGATATCAAGGTCGTGAAGATTACCGTTCGGGATAAATAAAATATTTATGGAATCTTGATGCGTGAAGCAATTTATCAATCAAAACCAGGACCAACAATATGAAGATTTACATTATCGGCGATAGCATTTCGATCCACTATGGACCTTATCTGCAAGCAGACTTGAAGGGCATCATGGAGTACTCCCGAAAGGCGGGCGAGGAGGAGGCCCTTCTTAATTTGGATAAACCCCAGGGAGCAAATGGCGGCGATTCGTCGATGGTCCTGACATTTCTCAAGGGTAAGGCTCGCGGCAATGGTATTGACGCAGACCTGCTGCTCATGAATTGCGGTCTTCACGATATCCGGACTGACCCGCTAACCGGGCGGAAACAAATCCCCATCAGGCAATACGAAGACAACTTGAGGGCTATTCTGCAAACGGTTGCGACAATGCGTCCAAAGCCGATCTGGATCAGAACCACACCCTGCGATGAGGTGGTCCACAATCAAGGTGGCGTGAACTTCCATCGTTTTGCGGCTGATTGTGACGCATACAATCTGGCGGCAGATCGAATTATGAAAGATCATGGGGTCCCTTCCATCGATTTGTACACCTTTACCTTGAATCTGGGGGCAGACCTGTACTGCGATCACATTCATTTTCATGATCACATCCGGAAAAATCAGGCGGCCTATATTGCCGGCTGGCTTGTGGCCTTTACAGAACACGGGGTTGCCCAGTAATTTCAAAAGAAACGAGCCTTATCGCTAAATCGAATGATGTTATTCCTGATGTCGATATTGCTTTGAACAGCCATGTGGCTACTTGGATGGATCTGCCTCGCTTGGGCGTGTTGCTATGGTGAAACAGCGGAATTGAACAGGTTATTAATGGAAGGGGAAGATGAAATCAAAAAACGCGATAAGAGTGGTGCTTACTTCTCGGGAAACGGCTGACAGACTGTCGGAAAAGCGTAGCGTCCTTTTCGAGAAAGATACTGAAGGCGTCGAACAAAAGGTGATCAACATCTTTCCCCAGGTACATTACCAGAAGATCGAGGGGTTCGGCGGAGCCTTCACGGAGTCGGCGGCAGTTACGCTGGACAAGGCCGGCCCGGCAATCAGGGAAAAAGTGCTGAAAGCCTGTTTTGACACCGCAAAAGGCTTGAACTACAGCCTGTGCCGCACGCACATCAACAGTTGCGACTTTTCCACCGAAAACTATCACTACACGGCCAAGAATGATCGCCGGCTCATGACGTTCTGTATCGAGCGCGACAAGCAGCACCTCATCCCGATGATCAAGGCCGCCCAGGTGATCAGGGGCTCAAAACTCGGCATCCTTTCCTCGCCCTGGAGCCCGCCGGACTGGATGAAAACCACCGGAAAGATGAATTTAGGCGGGAAACTAAGGCCCGACTGCCGCAAAATCTGGGCTGAATACTATTCCAAATACATTGCCGCATATGCGAAGGAAGGCATCAAGATCCGTTATCTAACCGTTCAGAACGAGCCTAAGGCGACCCAACCATTTGATTCCTGCGTATATACCGCCGAGGAGGAGAGGGATTTCGTCAAAAACCACCTGGGGCCTTCGCTAAAGAGGCACGGACACGGTAGCATCAGGCTGCTGGTATGGGACCATAACAAGGAGCGGGTTTTTGATCGCGCCCAGACCGTATTTGCCGATCGCAAGGCCGCCAAGTACGTTTGGGGCACTGCCTTCCACTGGTATTCCGGCGACCATTTCGAAGCGCTGTCCGCTCTCCATGCGCTCTTCCCGGAAAAAGGATTGATCTTCACGGAAGGATGCCTTCACGGTCATGAAAGGAACGACTGGATCAACGGTGAAAAATATTTACACGATATTATTGGCGACCTGAACCACTGGTCACAGGGCTGGATCGATTGGAACATGGCGCTGGACGAACAGGGGGGGCCAAACCACGTTGGGAATGCCTGCGATGCCCCGATAATTGTCGACACGAAAAAGAAAAAGATAATTTTTAAGTCTTCTTATTATTACATCGGGCACATCAGCAAATACATCCAGCCCGGCGCGCACATTATCGGCTTCAGCAAATATACGCCGGATCTCGAGGTCACCGCTGCAAGAAATCTTTCGGGCGAAATCGTTGCGGTGGTGATGAACAGGACCGATGCTGAAAAAGAATTCGTGCTCCGCTGCGCTCCGCAAATTGCCAGGTTTAAGATTGCGTCGCATTCAGTCATGACGCTGATATTTGAATCTAAATAAAACATCGAACTCCTTATTTATTCGGACAACAAGTGGTTGTTAATAAAGGAAAAACATGACATCCAAAATCACCACGCTTGTTTTATGCCTTTTGCTGGCCAGTGCCTGTGTCCGGAACAGGGCGTTGCCTGCCGGCTCCATCGCGCTGGTTGACAAGGGCAATTTCCGATGCGCGGTGGTGATGGGCGAAAAGTTTTCATTGACGGAGAAACACGCGGCCGAGGAATTATGTTTTTTTCTTGGCAAGGTGACCGGGGCTTGGATTGCGCCGACCAATGCGCCGCAGGCGGACAAATACAGCATTTGGCTCGGCACGCCGGAAACGTGTCCCGCGATCGCCAAGCTCGGGGCGCTGAAAGATGTGCAGGCGCTTTCGGATCAAGGCTTCCTCATCAGGTCGGATGAGCGCGGGCTGCTGATCGCCGGCAAGACGCCGCTCGGGGTCCTGTATGGTGTGTATGCGTTTCTTGAAGAGCATGTCGGGATGCGCTGGTTTTTCCCGGGCGAGGACGGCGAGTATTGCCCAAGCAAGCCGACTCTGGAAATCGGGCGAATCGACGAAAAACAGAATCCGGCTTTCAAGGAGCGGGTTCTTGGTTTGGGCAACACGGCCGTCAATGCAAAAATGACAAATACATGGGACTGGGCTGTGCGTAATCGGATGCAGCTGATCGGATTTCGCCCAGAGCACAAGGCCGAATTCGAAAAACGCGGCGGAGCTATCCCGAAATGGGGCGGGCATATTATGTTCGCATTGGTCCCTGACAGCCTATTTGACACCCACCCGGAATATTTTGCGTTGATTGATGGTACGCGCCGCAAGCAATTGAGTCCTAATGGAAGGTTTATGAGCCAGCCCTGCACTTCCAATCCGGAGGTCATTGAAATGTCGGCCAAACGTGTGATCAAGTATTTCAAGGAACATCCGGACGGCCAATTCACCTTGATCAACAATGATTGCGGCGGCTGGTGCCAGTGCACGAATTGTGTGGCCCAAGACCCGCCGGAAGAGCGCAAGGCCAACCGTGTTTCCACCCGTTTCACCATCTATGCCAACGAAGTCTTCAAGCGCGTTTACCGCGAATGTCCCAATGCGTGTGTCAAGATGCTGGCCTACCAGAATTTTCAGATGCCCCCGGCCAACGTGAGGCCCGATCCTCGCATAATAATCATGATTTGCGATCACTATCGCTGTTACCGGCATTCACTCCCGGATCCGTCCTGTCAGGCGAATAAGTGGTTCCGTAATATGTTTGAAAGCTGGGCCAAGACCGGAAATCCACGCGGGATTTTTAATTATTACTGTATTTATGCCGGCGAGACTTCCGAACGGACCGCAGGCATACTCTGTGCGCCGCTTGAATATATTGTGGCCGATGATTTGCGGTACATGTATCGCCTGGGGCACACCGAATGGTCCATGTCGACAATTCCCCCCGATGGTGATTACCGGCACAGCAACGGAGTCTACAATAGCCCGCGGAACAAGGAATTTTGGCGGGCAAACCTGCTGGCGCATTATGTGCAGGCCAAGCTGGCCTGGAATCCTGACCTGGATGTTGACGCATTAATGAAGGATCTAAACGCGAAATTCTACGGTCCGGCGGCGGATGCTATTGAACGTTACCAGGCCCTGGCGCGCAAGCTCTGGAAGGCAACTCCCGGGGACTTTATTTATGGATCCAGCTACGGCGCAATCGGCAAGAGCGTTGAGTCTCCGGCCGCGATCAAAGCGCTCTCCGACCTGCTGGACGAAGCTGAAAAGGCTGCCGCGGGAGACCCGGTCGTCCTGAAGCGCATCGCGAAGGACAAGGATATTTTCAAGGAAGGCTGGCTGAAGGCGCGTGAGCAATACATCAAACGGCAGTCCAACGATGTGCGCGCGGCGCGGATCACCGCCCCCATCACGGTTGACGGCAAGCTTGAAGAGGCGGACTGGGGCACATGCGAGCGCGTCAGCGGTTTCATCCGGGCGGACGGCGCGGCGGCCAAGGTTCAGACCGCCGTGCGCCTGCTTTACGACGGCGAAAACCTTTACGCCGGGCTGGAGATGGACGAGCCGGAACCGGAACAACTTGTCGCTAAAACCAAGGAACGTGATAACGCGAAAATCTGGGACGGAAATACGGTGGAGCTGTTTGTCGATCCGGACGGAGATGGCAAACGTTATGTGCACATGGCAATCAATAGCATCGGCGCGTTGCGCGATTCCGAATGCAAGCCCGGCGCGCCGACAATTGGCGAGGTTAATTTCAATACCGATGCCCAGGTGGTATCCCTGATCGGGACAAACAAATGGATCGTGGAGATGAAAGTGTCGGCCAAGTCGTTGGGAGGTTCCATACTCGATGGCGGCCGCTGGATGATGAACGTTGGCAGGGTGCGGCAGGCAGGCCAATCCGAGGTCAGTTCCTGGATGGACGGATCGTTCCATGATAGCAGCAGTTTTCGCGGGGTTGCGTTCATAGGCCCCATTATTGCCAACGGCGGGTTCGAGGACACCGTCACCCTGGACAGCGCGGCCCTCATCAAGCGCTACGGGGCCGGAACATGGAAGTTCGGCAACACGCCGCCGCTGGCGCCGAAAAACTGGCAATTGCACTATGCGGGCGGACGGATGGCCACGGTGTTGACCGAAGGTGCCTACGCGGGCAAACAGTCCCTCCAAATCGACGGCGGCATAATTATGAACGACATGACCGTCATGATGAAGGAAGGCGCCAAGCTACGCATCTCCTTCGTTGCGCGTGGCAAGGGCAAGATAACGGTAAATATCTATCACTATTCTATCGATCCGGGAAACGGCGCTCAATCTATTTTCAAAGTTACTAAAGTGGGGGAATTGGAGCTTACGCCGGAATGGAAGCCATGGGCATTGGACTATGTGCACCCGGCGGGCTACCCGCAAATTATGAAGCTTGCCATCGGCATTGATGGCCAGGCCGCCATTGATGAGGTTACCGCTGTGCCGGTGCGATAAACAGATTGTGGTGATCGTACGTGCAATATTCGTGTTGTTTTTTATCAAAATGTGGTGCAATTGGTGACTAGTGTGACGTGCTTGGCAAATATTACCTTGCATTAACATGAAAATATCAAAATCAAAGTGGGTCGAATGCATATTGCCGCGCGAGGACAAAAGCGATACGGCCATCAATGTGAGCTTCCTTCTCGATGCCCCGGCCGGCAAGCACGGGTTTTTACAATCGGAAAACGGACATTTCTGCTTTGAGAATGGTAGAAGAATTCGTTTTTGGGGCATTAACGTCGCCAGATTCAATGCGCTCCCTTCCAAGAGCGAGGCGCGGCTCATTGCCGCAAGGCTTGCCAAATACGGTATCAATCTGGTCCGCTTTCATGATATCGACACGTATATTATTGATCCTGCACCCGATCACACCCAGTCCTTGATAAAGGCCGCATTGGACAAGGTGGATTATTTCATTCACGTTCTCGAGCAAAGGGGCATTTATATTTACCTGGACCTGCTTGATTATCGAAAATTCAAGCCGGGCGATGGCGTGCGCGCAAGCGAAAAGCTCGGGCGCGGAGCTAAATACTTGTCCACTTTCGATCCGCGCATGATTATGCTCCAGAAACAATATGCGCAAGACCTGCTGACCCATTACAACCCTTACGTTGGAAAGCGCTACGTTGATGATCCCGGCATCGCACTCTTGGAAATCACCAACGAAAATTCAATTTTCATGACCTTTTGGGAGCATAAAGATTCCAAGGCTGCCTGGGGGTCGATATGGCAGTCGGGCGTTCCCGAGCCATATTATAGTGAATTGAAGCGTCGGTGGAATAAATGGCTGGTTGAAAAATATGGCTTTCGGGAAAAGCTCGTAAAAAGCTGGTCCAGCCGCCAAGAACCCCAATCCCTGGCCGATGGTGAAGATCCAAGGAAAGGGACGGTGGAATTTCCGCCGGTGGTGACATGCAGTGACAATAAGCATGCCGGAGCCCGGCTGGATGAATTCAGCGCTTTTGCCTACGAATGCCAAAATGCATACTATCAAGACATGGTCAAACACCTGCGCACCTTGGGTGTTAAAATACCGATCACGGGCACGAATGACGACGTTTTCTCGCCTGCCAACCTGAAGTCATATACCATGATGGATTTTAGCGGCGACCATCATTATTGGGACCATCCGCATTATGGAAATGGAGCGCTCCACTTTCACAATCAACCTATGGTTAACGTCAGCCCTTTTGAAAACGGGCGCGAAACGCTGGTGCATACCATTGCGCCAACCAGGCTTGCGGGCAAGCCTCTGGTCGTTTCCGAGTGGAATTACGTATGGCCAAATGAATGGCGCTGCGAGGGCGTTCTTTCTACGGCGGCCTATGCCTGCCTTCAAGACTGGGACGGATTTATCATTCATAACTATGAAGGACCGATCATCCCGCTTGATTTATGGCCCAGAAAGAAATGCAACGATATCCGGCATTTCAAAATCGCGTCGGATCCGGCAATAATGGGATTAATGCCGGCGGCCGCCTTGTTGTTTCACCGTCACGACGTCAAGGCGGCCAAGAGCATGCTGGAAATCGAGTATTCGCGCAAAGATGCTTTCACTAATCGGGTATGGGGCGCGATCGATCAAATATCGCCATATAAATCACTGCCGTTCATATCGGGAATTCAAGGACGCTTTTTCGATCAGGCGGTTGATAATCTCGCCGATGTAATCATCCCTTCCGGATTAAGCGATCTAAGTTATTTGCCCAAGGGATACAGAAACAAGCACCTGATGCTTCTAAAGAACAGCTCCGGCAATGTTATCCGTAAATTATACCCGAAGCTCAAACTCATTGGCGCAAGTGAATGCGCTTTAAGTTTCCGGGAGGTGATGTGGCCAAATAAAACAATTGTCAGGGAGCTCAAACGAGGAATCCGGTTGTCAAGCATCCCGCGCGATGCCCTGGCAGTCGGCGTGGATTCCAAGCGGAATATATGCGCCGGATTCATTGACGGGCGTAATTGCGTGGCGCCCGATATGGAAATCACCAGCGAGAATCTGGCGCGCCTGTTCCTGAGCGCCGGCAAGTATTGGGGAATATTTGGCGCCCGATACAAACTAAGCTCCCTCGGCAGCCGTCTGACAAGCGATACCGGCGAGTTAACGCGCGATTTCAAGCAAGGTGTGTTTACCATCAATAGCCCGCGAGTGCAGTCGGCGGTGGGTTTTCTAAAACAAGCCGGCAAAATAGCGCTGGCGAACCTGATTGTGGAGTGCGAAACGGAATATTGCTCCATTACCGTCAGTTCCTTGGACGGCAAGCCGATTTCCGTTTCCAGGCATCTCCTGGTCACCACTGTCGGCAAGGCCGAGAATCGAGGTCAGTTGTTTGCCGACCAAGGCACGCATTGGGAACTGCGCTATGATGAAAAGGGAGCGGCGCCGGTGATCATCGAGCCGGTCAAAGCGCGGATAGCGATCAATACCGGCGCGATCCATCGCTGTGGCAAAGTCTTTGCCTTGGATCCGACAGGAAAGCGGATTCAAAAAATGAAGCCTACCTGGCAAAACGACTGGATCTCCCTGCGCATTGGACGCGGAGCGATATACTACGAGGTATGCCTGGAATGATTTTGCCGCGGCCATATTCTCCAAGGCAGAGGCAAAGTGGCGTACAAGCAGGCACATCATGATGTTAATCCAAGTGAAATGTTAGTATATGTCAAATAAACTGCGTGGAATAGTCTGCAGTATTTTGTTGCCGGCAGCGATATGGATCCTGGTCGGGGGGTGTGCGTTCAATCCTTGCAAGGTTGACGAAGGAATATGCCGAACGAACGATAATCGAATTGTGGCCCGGACGGATTTTGACATTTCCCCGGACTGGACCTTGCCGGTCTTTACGGGACGCGATTTTTGGAATCTGATGAGTGTTAAAATATGGACCAACTGGGCGAATGAATACAAAATGGCAAAATATATCAGCTCTGAGCCGATGGTGTTCGAATCGGCAGTGCGATATGGCGCGTCCCTGAGCACAACCAATAATCCTCTGGTCGTCGATATGACCAATCTCAAGTTGAAAGGTTCGTGCATCAAGCCGGAGACGAACGTGCCTTTTATGTTAAGTGCTGGAGGTCGTCCACCCCTGGCGTACATGCTGCCATTTCGCCCAAATTATTCCACCTATAAGCATTGGAAAGAACAATACCCGAATTTTGTCGGGTTCATGGCCGGCGACGAATTCGACAGCGACTTTGTTGGCGCATTGGCGAAAAGCAAGAAAGCCGGACTTGATTTCGAAGGGTACCAGGGTGCCGATTGGTTGCGGAATGATTTAAGGCGCAAAGGTTTTGCCGAGAAGGATATTGAGGCCTGCGTCCAGTCCGCCAGCCAAGTGATAGAGGCGAGTCAAAAAGGGCGTTGGGAAGCGGTGGCGGGGTTGAAGAAATGCCATGATGCCTGGCGCGGGTACTTTTTTAACGATTGCGATAAGCTGCTCTTTTTGCACTCGGCCTGGACTTGGGACCATTATCCCATGGAGTGGGGGGCCGGCGGCATTACTTTGGAAACCAGCGGTACGGGGTCATACCGTCATCAGTTGGGCATGTTTTTTTCCCGTGGAGCGGCGCGCCAATACCACAAATTCTGGAGCTGGTATATTGCGGTCTGTTATAACGGTTTCACCGAGGATGGAAAATGGGACGACAATGCCTTTCCTTACTGCCTAACCACCAATGAATCTCCGATTGCCGCCAGCGGCCATGTCCGTGGCCCGACCTGCGGCATGTCGGTTTCACTAAACCGGCGGGATATGTATCTGGCTTACTTGAGCGGGGCAAGTTTCGTCGAGAATGAGACCTGGCCTTATGCCTATTGCCAGTTTGTCAAGGGGAGCAAGGAAAAGCACGCGGAAGAATGGGAGCTGTCCCCTTATGGCGCAGCGATTAAGGACAGCTATGCGTTCGCGCGCCGGCACCCGGCACGTGGTGTGGCCTATACGCCGGTAGCGTTGATGATTCCGTTCAACCAGGGCGCCCCGCAATGGGGCGGACGTCCCTGGTCCTATTTCCCGATGGAGCGGCCGGATAGCATGATCGACGCGTTCACGTATACCCTGGTGCCACTGATGCAATATCTGAAGCAGGGACAGGAAGGATGCCTTGCCAATAGTCCGTACGGAGACATCTATGATGTCATCCTGCCGAATCCGCCAAGCGGACCTGTGGCGTTGAAAACGCTTATGAATTACAAAGTGGCGGTCATGCTCGGGGGCTTCGATATTGACAAGGCGCTGGCCAGGCGCCTCAGGGAATATGTTAAAAAAGGCGGAACGCTGGTCATTAATATAAGGCAGGTTAATGCCAATCTACCGGCGGAGTTCATCGGCGCACAGCGGTCGGGCAAAGTCTGCGGGACGGAAGGCGAGATCCGGACGGCGGATGGAAAGTCGTCCGTGACGCTCACCGAGCCCTACGATTATGAGCAGGTTGATTTGCGTGGCGCGCAGCCTTTGTGGTTGGACGGACAGGGTGGTGTCCTGGCCAGCGTGAACGATTATGGCCGCGGACGGGTCGTCCTGACCACCGCCGATTACATGGTGCCGCGCAAGAGTATTTGCGATAACAACGACGATACGTTCATCAGAGCCATGAAAGCCCGCAATCTGCCGCTGATCCAATTGCTTATGCGCCAGATTGTACGGGAAGCGCTGCCAGTTGAAGTCGTGGGGGAGATTGAGTATGGAGTTAACCGGGTCGAAGGCGGTTGGTGGGTCTATCTGATCAATAACAAGGGCGTAACCAAGTTTACGCGCACGGCCGAGAAGCTGGATCCGGCCGCGTCTGCCCAAGTAACCATTCGCCTGCGGGATTTGGCCGCGAAACAAGTTCGCGAATTGAGGGAAGAGCAAGATGTTAGCTGGGATCGTGTCGGGAAGTCCTTGTCCCTCACTGTCGGTCCGGGTGACATCAAAGTAGTGGAAATTAAAGAATGACTCAGCAACACTGGCGTCCCACAGGGGCACCTCGGACTGTAGACTGTAGGCCGAAGGCTGTAAGTCGGAATCGAACAAATCCAAGTTGGAAAAACCGGAACTGATGATTTTGAAGGGCTTTTCATAATCATCTCTTTTCTTGGTGTTTTCCTACGGTCTACGGCCCACAGCCCTCGGCCAGAGCATCCTGTGGGATGATAAAGGAAAAACATGACATCTAGGATCACCATGCTTGTTTTATGCCTCTTGCTGGTCTGTGCCTGCGCACGTAACAGGGATTTGCCTGCCGGCTCCATCGCGCTTGTTGACAAAGGCAATTCCCGCTGCGCGGTGGTAATCGGCGACAAAGCCTCGGTGGTGGAGAAACACGCGGCTGAGGAATTGTGCCTTTTCCTCGGCAAGGTGACCGGAGCCCGGGTTGCGCAGAGCAATGCGCCGCAGGCGGACAAATACAGCATCTGGCTCGGAACGCCGGAAACGTGTCCGGCAATCGCCAAGCTAGGGGCACTGAAAGATGTGCAGTCGCTTTCGGATCAAGGCGTCCTTATCAGGTCGGATGAGCGCGGGCTGCTGATTGCCGGCAAGACGCCGCTCGGGGTCCTGTATGGCGTCTATGCGTTCCTTGAGGAGCACGTCGGGATGCGCTGGTTCTTTCCCGGCGAGGATGGCGAATACTGCCCCAAGACTCCCACGCTGAAAATCAGGCGGATAAACAACCGGCAGAATCCGTCGTTCAAGCAGCGTAGTATGGGTTACTGCAATACGGCTACCACTGCCAAGACGACAAATTCCTGGGACTGGTGTGCGCGCAACAGGGTGAAGCCTTGCTCGATGAGGAGTGGGCGCGAAGAAGTTGAGAAACGCGGACGTTACACTGTGCATGGCGGCAGCGATAATGTAATGCTGAAGATGGTGCCCGACAGCCTGTTTGAAGCGCATCCGGAATATTTTGCATTGATCGATGGCAAGCGTTGCCGGCAATCACAGGACAAGAGAGTGCGTTTCCAGCCCTGCACCTCGAACCCGGAAGTGATAGACCTTGCGACAAAGTACGTCCTTGATTTTTTCAGAAAGTTCCCGGACGGCCAGTTCCAGATAGCCAACAACGATTGCGGCGGCTGGTGCCAGTGCGAGAAATGTCTGGTGTTGGACCCGCCGGATGAGCGCAGGAAAGGTGCAGTGGCCACGCGCTTTGCCGTTTTCGAGAACGAAATTGCCAATCGTGTCTTTAGCGAGTTTCCGGATGCGGATTTGTACGGGAGGGCCTACCAGAATTTCCGTATCCCGCCGACCGGCGTCCGCTTTGACCCCCGGCTCAAGTTCGTGTTCTTTGACCACGACCGCTGTTACCGGCACTCGCTGGGTGACACTAACTGTCCAGCCAACCAGTGGTTCCGCGACATGCTTGAAGGATGGGCCAAGGTTGTTAGCTCGATGCAGCTCGCTACCTATTACGTCATCTATGCGGGTGAGCAAAACGAAAGAACGGCCGGGATTCTCTGCGCCCCGCTCGAATATATCGTGGCCGGCGATATGCGTTACTCGCACCGCCTGGGACACACCGCGTGGGGTATAGGGACCATACCTCCGGACGGTAATTACCGGCACAGCAACGGATTGTACGACAGCCCGCGCAACTGGGATTTCTGGCGGGCAAACATGGCTATGCATTACGTCCAGGCCAAGCTGGCCTGGAACATCAACGCGGATGTGGACGCGCTGCTGAAGGATTTGAACGATAAATATTACGGCCCGGCCTCCGGAGCCATGGGGCGCTACCAGGCCCTGGCGCGCAAGCTCTGGGACGAAACCCCCGGGGACTTTATCTACGGCTCCAGCTACGGCGCCATCGGCAAGAGCGTTGAGTCGCCATCCGCGATCAAGGCGCTCTCCGACATGCTGGACGAGGCGGAGAAGGCCGCCACGGGAGACCCGGTTGTCCTGAAGCGCATCGCGAAGGACAAGGAGATTTTCAAGGAAGGATGGCTGAAGGCGCGCGAGCAATACATCAAACGGCAGGCCAACGACGTGCACGCGGCACGGATCACCGCCCCTGTCACGCTTGATGGTAAACTGGACGAAGTCGACTGGGGCTTATGCGAACGCGCGACCGGTTTCATCCGGTCAAATGGCGCGGTGGCCGAAGCGCAGACCTCCGTGCGCCTGCTCTACGACAACGAAAATCTTTATGCCGGTCTGGAGATGGACGAGCCCCTGCCGGGCAAGCTCATGGCCAAAACCAGGGAGCGCGATGATAATAAAATCTGGGACGGCAACACGGTGGAGCTGTTTATCGATCCGGCGGGGGACGGCAAACGTTACGTCCACATGGCAATCAATTTCGCCGGCGCCTTGCGCGATTCCGAATGCAAGCCCGGCGCGCCGACGATTGGCGCGGTTAATTTCAATACCGATGCCCAGGTGGCGGCCCTGGCCGGAACGAACCAATGGACCGTGGAGATGAAAGTTTCGGCCAAGTCGCTGGGCGGAAATATTGCCGACGGTGGTCGCTGGCTGATGAATGTTGGGCGGAGCAGGAATGCCGGCAAAGCCGAGATCAGTTCCTGGATGGACGGCTCGTTCCATGATATCAGCAGTTTTCGCGGGGTAACCTTTGCCGGTCCCATTATCGCCAACGGAGGGTTTGAGGAAACGATCACGCTGGACAACGAAGCCTTGCTCAAGAAGCATAAATCCGGAACATGGAAGTTCGGTAACCAGCCGCCGATAGTGCCGAAAGACTGGAAATTGCACTATGCGGGGGGCCGAATGGCCACGATACTGTCCGAGGGGGCGTACGCGGGCAAAAATTCCCTCCAGATCGATGGCGGCGTGATTTTAAACAGTATGAAAGTGGCGATGAAGCCCGGCGACACGTTTGAAATTTCATTTGCCGCCCGCGGCCTGGGCAAGATAGAAGTGTCCCTTTATCATTACAACACCGCGAAACTATTCAAGGTAACCAAATTAGGCGAGGCAGACTTGAATTTAACGCCGGCATCTCAATGGAAGCGCTATGAATTTATCCATACCCTCCCGGTTGACTATCCGCCTGTTGCGACGCTGGCGCTCGGGGTCACGGACCGGGCCGAGATTGACGACGTCCGCGCCGTGCCGGTAAAAGCATCCGGCCAATCCCGTGCCCGGCCAGACGGTACCAACATTGTCAATGGTTTTAGGGTGTTTATCCATGAATCCGGAACGAACGGAACACTGCCTTGCCGGTTGTTTATTCCAGAAAATATCAGGGAAGGCGAAAAATATCCGCTGATAGTCTATTTTCATGGCTCCGGGAGTGCGGGCAACGACAACCTGGCGCAGCTTAACTATGCAAAAGTGTATGCTGACCGGGAGATTCAATCAAAATATCCCTGTTTTATCGTGGCACCTCAAATTCCTGAGAATCACCGATGGGTGGACACGGACTGTGGCAAAACAGAACATATTCAGCCGGCCATAACCCGCGAAATGAAAATGACGCTTGAAATCATTGACCGGATTGTCGCGGAATATCCGATTGACAACGCCCGGATTTATGTCAACGGCCAATCCTTGGGCGGGTACGCTGTTTTTGACATTATATGCCGGAGGCCGGACATGTTTGCAGCGGCAGTGCCGCTATGCGGCGGCGGCGATGTCACCAGGGCGGCCAGCATCAAGGATATACCGATCTGGGCTTTCCACGGCGCGCTGGATACCTCGGTTCCCGTCATAAACAGCCGAAATATGATCGCCGCCATTAAAAAAGCCGGCGGCAGCCCGCGCTATACGGAATGGGAAAATGTCAAGCACGATGCCTGGAATCATGCGTACAAGGAACCGGGATTGACGGAATGGATTTTCGGGCAAAAAAGAAAATAAAACAAGAAAGTGATAAGTATGAAAATCAATATGCGTAAAATATGCCGCGTAACGCTGCCGATGGTCTGTCTGCTCTGTCTAACGGCATTTGGGGCCGCCGCCGGCGTGGAGGGAACGAACGGTTCAAGTGATGCCGCCCGTATTGTCGCCCGGCAGGATTATGACTCGACTGCGGATCAAATTCCGCAGCAAATAATGGGACGCAGGTTCTGGAATCTGCTTCCCGGGGATTGGCGGAACAAATCCGATCCCAAGCCGTTGCCTACGAAGAAAGCGCTAGCCTCGCAGGGCAGAATGGTACATTCAAGCGAACCGATGCTGCGTGAGGCGGCGCGCTGGTATTCGCGCAAGAATCTGTTGGTACCGGACACGAATAATAGTCTTGCGATCAGCGCCGCCCGATTGAATGAAGCGGAATTCGATCCCAAGGTGCCGTTTATTCTCGGCGGAGGCGGCAGCCGTCCCCATTTCAGGTGCATGGATGATTTCAAGGTAGACGATAAAGAATATAAAAAATGGAAAAAAGAGCATCCCAATTTTCTGGGATTTGCGGCCGGCGATGAATATGACAGCGATTATATTGGAGCTCTTCACCAGACGAACGTGCTTGAATATGTCAAGCGGCTGCGAGCGCAAAATTATTCGGAAGCAATGATAACGCAGGCAACCAACATTCTTGTGAACGCGAGAAAAGGCCGCGATCAGGCGTTGGCCGGATCATATGCCTGTTTCAAAGCCGCGCAGCGCTACTATTTTAACGATCCGGCAAAAATGATCTTCCTGCACAGTGGCTGGTGCTGGGATCATTACCCGCTGGAATGGGGCGCCGGGATGGTGATTCTGGAAACGTCGAGCACCGGTCCCTACCGGTACCAAGTTGCCATGTCGTTTGCGCGCGGGGCCGCACGGCAATATGGCAAACCGTGGGAATGGTATATTGCCGTCTGTTATAACGGCTTTACCGAGGATGGCAAATGGGATGACAATGCATTTCCGTATTGTTTGACAACCAATACCACTGCCTTTGGTATCGGAGACGAACATGTCCGTGGCCCGACCTGCGGGCCGTCGATTTCGCTTAATCGACGAAATATGTATTTGGCGTATTTAGCCGGGGCCAGTATTGTCCAACACGAAGGCTGGCCATATACCTATTGGAAATTCAAAAACCAGGATGCGCGCGGCGACGTCGAGCTTTCCCCGTACGGCGAGGCGATGAAGGAATGGTACGCATTCACCCAATGGTTTCCCGACCGCGGCTCAAGCTACGCGCCGGTGGCGATCATGATTCCATTTAATCAGGGTTATCCGCAATTTGGCGGACGTCCCTGGTCATATTTTCCCATGGAGCGTCCGGACAGTATGATCGATGCCTTTATGTATACCTTGGTGCCGATGGCGCAGAATTTAAAGCAAGGCCAGGAAGGCTGCCTGGCAAACAGCCCATATGGGGACATCTATGACGTGGTTACGCCCCGTCCGCCTAGCGGGCCCGTGGCCTTGAAAACGCTGATGAATTACAAGGTGGCGATCATGCTGGGTGGATTCAATATCGACCAGGCGCTGGCGAAACGATTGAAGGAATATGTAAAGAAAGGCGGAACGCTGGTCCTCAATACCCGGCAGGTTAACGACAATCTGCCGGATGATTTTATCGGGGTCAGGCGGACGGGGAAAATGTGCGCGACAGAAGGAAAAGTCAATGTTGTTGGCGGAAGCGATGCCATAACGCTGCCCGAGCCATACGATTATGAAATGCTTGAACTAAAAGGCGCCGAACCGCTGTGGCGTGACAGCAAGGGCGGGATTCTTGCAAGCGCGCATGCGTATGGCCGGGGGCGGGTGGTTTTGACCGCCGTCGATTATATGGTTCCGCGCAAAAGCTTTTGCGATAACAACGACGATACTTACATCAAGGCCATGAAATCCAGGGAACATCCTCTTGTTCAAATTCTGATGCGGCAGATTGTGAAAGACGTCCTGCCGGTTGAGGTAAAGGGCGATATCGAATATGGGCTGAACAAAGTGTCGGATGGCTGGTGGGTGTATCTGATCAACAACAAGGGCGTAACTAAATTCACGCGCACGCCGGAAAAGGCGGATGTTGCCCAAACCGCCAAGGTTACGGTCGACATGCGGTCGCTGACCCCGATCATGGTGCAGGAACTGCGGGAAGGCACGGATATGGCCTGGGACAAAAACAAAAATTCATTCTCAATTGATGTTGGCCCGGGCGACATCAAAGTTTTGGAAATTACCCTCGCTGAGAAGTATTAAAACAGGAACACTGGCGCCCCTGTGGGACGCCAGTGGAGATTAAACAAACCTTGCAACTGGCCGATTTTCTGGGGCATAACGCCAATGCTGTGCGCTGGCAGAAGTGGATGGGCCTGTTGGTCCATTTGATCCTGCGTTACCTGGCGCATCTGTATTCCTGGGCGCATCTGCGGCACCCCGGAACCGGCTTGTTTGCCAGGATTCGGCTAATTCCTGTGGGACAGCCATGTGTTGGAAGGAGGTGTGCTGCATATATGTTGATCCAAAAAACCGGAACTGATTTTTCGAGGAAGGCACGTTTTCCTTCGATATTAACCGTGTCTTAACTCATTTGTCTGACCTTGTGGGATGACAGGGGTTGGCAATTTATTTTCATTATGGCGGCTTAAACTTGTATCCGCATCCGACATCGTCATAACCACTATATGTTTAGGGTGTTTCACTCTAAACCCAGAAAAGGTAAAAATGATTCAGCAATATAAAACGACAACCAGACGATTGAACGTTAAATATGTGGTGCGTGCGGCAGCGATGGTGGCGATCATTTTCGGGGTGGCGAATGCCGATGCGGCCACCCATTATCTGGTTCCGAGCAATGCCGGGGCGCAACCTCCCTACACCAACTGGGCGACGGCTGGGACCAGCGTCATCGATGTGGTGAAGGTCGCCATGAACGATGGCGATACGCCCAAAATCGTCTGGGTGACTAATGGGGTTTATGGACTCACGAATAATGTCATTGCCATTACGAATGACGTCGTTATCCGGAGTCTCAACGGAAGGGGCGCCGCGATTTTTAACGGGAATGCCTTGTATAACTTCTATCTGAAGCACAACGACAGTGTTCTTGATGGCCTGACGATCACAAATGGCTATTCGCTTAATGGCGGGGGAATAGTAATGTCAGGTGGAACGGTCACTAATTGTCTTATTACCGATTGCAAGGCCCAAATCGGAGGGGGCATTGCGATCTTGGTGGATACGTGGCCCAAGAAAACCTATCTGGGAACCTGCATTGTTGCGAACTGTGCGATCAGGAACAATATAAGCACGACTGGCATGGGGGGAGGTATAAATATAAGCGATAGCCTAACCTATGCCTTAATCAAGAACTGCATAATCGAAAACAATCAAGCGCTGACTTCGCATGGAGGCGGCATTCGTGTCGGATATTCGACCGGCGATGCTGTAGCTACGATTGAAAATTGCCTGATTAGATATAACAGGGTGGATGGTGGATCAGTTCATGGTGGCGGCATAGCAATCATCAGCACCAATACTCTGGTTATTAACTGTACCATCGTGAGTAATTACAGCCCCTGGGCCAGCGGCGGCGTCGCTTTCGGCAAATCGTCAACCAATGCGGTCGTTAATTGCATTGTTTATAACAATGCCCCTGGTAATTTGGGCGGATGGTCGGCGACCAGGGACGTCTGCATGTATTCATGTTCAATGCCCTCGGGCACATATTTTAATTCCATGCGCACCGGCAACAAGACCGATAATCCCGGGTTTGCAAGTTTTGCGACCGGCGACTATCGCTTCAATCGGTATTCACCGTGTTATAATTCGGGCTTGAATCAAGACTGGATGACAAATGCGGTTGACTTGGATGGACATGCGCGTATTTTGCATGGGACGGTGGACATGGGCGCTTACGAAGTATTTATTCAGTCGGGCACAATGTTCCGTTTTCGTTAGACAGGAAAGTGGCGCCACGGACGTTCGGACTAAGATCGGAACGAGCAGAAACACAAACCGGCAAAAATGGGCAACAAGATGGGAGGCATGCGATAGCATGAATGAATTAGCCAAGGCTGCTGCAAAAAACATATTGAAAGACGATCCGGAAATTGAAGGCAAAATCCGGATGGGAATCGAAAACAATCGTCAAGGCTATTGGGAAATCGCGTTGTTTGACGCGACCGGCAAGCCGCTGGAAGGCGCCGAGATACAAATCCGCCTGGCGCGGCATGAATACAATTTCGGCTGCAACATTTTCATGCTGGATCAATTCAAAAGCCAGGAACAGAACAACCTGTATGTTGACGCTTTCCGGGATCTCTTCAACTTGGCCGTGGCGCCGTTTTACTGGTCGGATCTTGAGCCAAAAGACGGGGAAGTCCGGTTTGGAAAGGACAGCCGGCCGATTTATCGGCGGCCGCCGCCAGACAGCGTGATCGAATTCTGTTTGAATAACAAGATCGTCCCAAAAGGCCATCCGTTGTTTTGGGATCATTATTATCCCAGTTGGCTGCCGAAAGATAAAAAATCGCTGGCAACCCGCATCGAGCGTCGTTTTCGGGAGATCGGGGAGCGCTATGCCGGTAAAGTCAAAATCTGGGATGTGATCAACGAGGTGCTGGCCTGGAACCCGTTGCGCTGCCTGATGCCGGACCGGCATGTAGAGCTCTGTTTCAAGCTGGCGGAGAAATATTATCCGCAATGCGACTTGCTTTACAATGATGTTTCGTCGGTCAGTTGGCGGAATTATCGCGGTGATTACACGCCCCTGTTTCAGTTCGTTCGCCGGCTGCAGTCCCTGGGCTGCAAGGTTGATGGCCTGGGATTGCAGTACCACCAATTCTGTAACGATGACCAGCTCCCACAGCTGGCAAATGACATGCTGAATCCGCAGTATTTATATGCCTGCATGGATCAATATGCCCGACTGGGTATTCCCCTCAACGTTTCCGAAATTACCGTGGTCGGCGGCAAAAACTTGGGCGATGGCGAGGAATTTCAGGCGCTGGTCACCGAGAAACTGTATCGAATCTGGTTTAGCCATCCGGCAACGAACGGGATCATCTGGTGGAACCTTGTCGACGGCACGGCAAATGATGCGCCGCAAGGCAGCGATGAGGGAGAAAACATATACAAGGCCGGACTGGTCAAATACGATTTCTCCAGGAAAAAAGCCTATAATGCGCTAAAACACCTGATAAAAAAGGAATGGACAACCGACCTGAAAATGGATTATCGGGCAGGCAAGCTTAATAAGTTCCAAGGATTTTATGGGACATATGATCTGACCATAAAAACCGATCGTGGCTCATTTGAACGATCGCTTGTTTTGCACAAAGGCTCCTTGAATACTGTTAATTTGGTGTTATCTTCAGAATCGGCAAAATGATTTTGTGTTTTTGCATATTGGAAACAGTTATACATAAAGAAGTATGCCGCGGATGGCGCTTGTTTGGAATTGCTTTTTCCGATTTATCAACCACCGTGGTGATGATTTCAGCCTAGCGTCAAATCCGTGTTGGATAAAAACCAAAACAGGAAACGATATGAATGAGTCAAGGATAACGGTGGCCGGCCTGAGCGGTTTGACATTATTGTCGCTCTTATCCGTAGTTCAGGCCGCCAATGAAGACTATGGTTTTAAACCGTTTGACCACGGAGCCAAAAACGGCGGAACGCTGCCATACCGCTTGTTTTGCCCCACCAACATTCAGGAAGGTAAAAAGTATCCGTTGGTTGTAGCCTTTCATGGCGCCGGAAGTGTTGGGGCCGATAATTTGGCGCAGGTTACGGCTGGCTATGGCAAAGTGTTCGCGGACCCAAAGATTCAAGCCGGCCATCCTTGTTTTGTTGTTGCGCCACAGTGTCCGGCGGGACGACGCTGGGTGGACACGGATTGGGGCAAAACGGAGCATAATCAGCCGGCCATTACGCCTGAAATGCGAATGGCCCTTGAAATTGTCGACAAAATCCTATCGGATTATCCAATTGACCGGGATCGGATCTATGTCCATGGCCAATCCATGGGCGGATTTGCAGTCTGGGATGTCATTTGCCGGCGCCCAGACATGTTTGCCGCTGCTGTCCCGGTATGTGGCGGTGGCGATGAAACCAAGGCCGCCATTATCAAGGATATTCCGATCTGGGCTTTTCACGGCGCCCTGGATCCGGTGGTCAAAGTAATCTGCAGCCGGAACATGATTGCCGCCGTTAAAAAAGCCGGGGGCAGCCCGCGCTATACGGAATATGCAAAGGTTGAACACGATGCCTGGAATTACGCTTACAAGGAGCCCGGCTTGGTCGACTGGGTTTTCCGCCAATGCCGGCGGAATGAAAAGGGAGTGCTTCAGAAATAATGGTTGAAATACAAGAATGATTCCTGCCAAACTAGAAAGTTTATATGGCTTTTAAAGTAGCGGAATGCTTTACCACAACCCGCGATCTGACAAAAATCATGTTTCGTGAAGAGTGCCACCTAAGTCCACTCTCCGAAACTGACCGCGATATTAGGCAAATATCCGTTGATGTCGCCAGGCAAGAACAGCCAATTCTGGGTTTTGGAGGCATGTTCAACGATGCCGCAATCTATCATTTCATGCGCATGAGTCGCGTTGCCCGTGAGGCTGCCTTGCGAAGCCTGTTCGATCCGGTTTCCGGAGCTGGCTGGAACATTATGCGTATTTCGTTCGGTTCCACCGATTGGGACCGTAATTGGCGTTTTTACACATATGATGACATGCCCAAAGGCAAGCGCGACGACGCGCGGCTGTCGCATTTTTCCATTCAAAAGGACATCCGGCGGGGGCATCTGCAGATCATCCGGCAGTCCTTGGCCATAAATCCTGAACTCAAAATAATTGCATCGGTTTGGGGCCCGCCGGCGTGGCTCAAGGATAACGACAAACTTATTACCGACGGAACGATACCGCCCTGCAACTACCGCCTTTATGCCAAGTACCTGTGCAAATGTGTGCTGGCGTACGCGGAAGCAGGTATTCCCATCCTTTCGGTGTCGCCGCAAAACGAGCCGCTGTGCGACGATGGCCGCAGGACGCCGCAAGCGCTTTGGATGGACTGGAAGCCGATGCGTGACTTTTTGATCGTGATGGGCGATGAATTCAGCCGGCAGAAAATCAAGTCGCAGATATGGGCGCACGATCACAATTTCTGCTATGCAAAGAAATGGGTGCTGCCGCTTGTGTCGGACAGGCGGGCGCGCGCCGTGATCGACGCGGTTGCCTGGCACGGCTACGATGGCGGCAACCCCTCAGAAATGGGCGTGCTGACAAAGAAATTCCCGAACCTGCCCATGTATCACACCGAGCAATCGCTCTATACGATCGCGGGGATGGCGCAGATCATCCTCACGCTTCGAAATGGCGCGCGCAGCCACAACCACTGGACAACAATTCAGGACGAATACGGTGGGCCGCACCAGTATTCCGGCGGGAGCGAGAAGACGCTTGTTCCGATCAGCGAAGATGCATTGCCGGCGCTTGTCGCGCCACGTTTCTTTCCCAATAAATGGCGAACAACGTGCGGCTATCACATTTCGGCCCAGCTGACGCGGTTCGTTAAGCGCGGCGCCTTGCGGCTCGCAAGCTTCGCAAGTAAAACGTTGCCTGAACATGTTGCTTTCCGGAATCCCGATGGGACGATTGTCGTCATTACAGCAAATCCTGAACGCATGTTCAAGCGGTTTGCAATCGTTCTCGGCACGACGTCAGTGAGCGGCAACATCCCGCCTTTGGCGGTGAAAACATGGGTGTTTTGGTAGATCTAATGCCGGCCGCATGCATAAAGTAATTTTTCCGCTGACAACCCGGCAGATTCGGCTTGCGCCGTTACGTAATCCCTGCAATATTAACCGTGACGGGAAGAGCTTTGTTTGGGTTTTTTAGTCACTAGCAACTCGGCCTAACGCTCGTTGGCGCCTGGGCGAAATAATTGTTTAAATTACACCAACCAGGGAGCATCGATTCAATATATGGCATCGATTCCTAAAGTTTATTTCGGATCAGCGCATGTGGCCCGCGCGGATGCTGAGGCCACGCTGCCGGCCAAGTTGCGCCGCATTCTCGACAAGGTGGATCTGCCACGGCTGTGTCAAGGCGCATGGGTTCCAATCAAAATGCATCTGGGCAGCCATCTCGGCTACAGCATGATCCATCCGGTGTTTGTCAATGTTGTGGTCAAGGCGGTAAAGGCCGCGGGAGGCCGGCCGTTTATTGTGGATGGCCTGTTCAGTACGATTGCCTCAGCGGCCGAACGTGGCTATACGACGGAATCGCTGGGTTGTCCAATCGTTTCTGCCGGTGGCCCCTATGATTCGCACATTGTAACGCGAGAGGTGGATTTCCCTGGGCTGGATAAAATCAACGTTTTTGGTGTCATTTGGGACGCGCCCTGCATAATCAATTTTTCTCATATCAAGGGGCACGGTGTTTGCAGTTACGGCGGAGCCTGCAAAAACATTGCCATGGGATGCGTGGATCGGGCCACGCGCGGACGCCTGCATGGCCTCAGCGGGGGGATTAACTGGATCAAAGACCGTTGTCGCCTGTGCGGCCGTTGTGTCAAGGCCTGCGATAGCGGCGCGATCAGCATGGATAAAAAAAAGAAAAAGGTGGCGTTCAACTGGCATGATTGCCGGTTGTGTTCCCACTGCGTTATGGCTTGTCCTCACGGGGCACTGGCAGTCGAGGCCCAAGCCGGTTCTCTCCGTTTCCAGGCAGGTATGGCCATGACAACCAAGACCATTATGGATTCCTTTGATCCCAGGCGAATTCTTCATGTCAACCTGCTGACGAACATTTCTATGCTGTGCGACTGCTGGGGCATGAGCACGCCCAGCATTGTTCCAGATATTGGGGTCATGGTCTCTCGGGACATGGTGGCCATCGAAACGGCGACGCTCAAGGCGATTGAATCGCGGCATTTTATTTCCGGAAGCCTGGTCGGCAATCGGAGGTTGCTGAAAGGACGTCACTTGTTTGAACAGATTCATGGCAAGGACCCGTTCCTGCAAATTCATGCTCTCGAGCAGCATGGAGTGGGGCAATCCCAATACCGCCTGATTGAAGTGACTTGATCACTCCGCATTCCAGGCGCGTCTACCTCTCAAAGATTAAGGCAATTCCAATAAAACAAATCCTGTCTGATCGAGAGGTTTGTTTGCGTCGGTTTTATTTCCCAGGAATTTAGAAGATTAAAGTTTCTTCGGCTTCGTCATTCATGCCGTTGTTGGATGATATTTAGCGGGGCAGGGGATAGGAATTCATGGATAGCGGGATGGAATTATGATTGACGAAACCTGGATGGAGTCGGAATTGACCGGTTTGCGCGCTGAGGGGCTGGAACGTGAATTGCAGGTCAGGACGGATACCGGCGGCGCATTCATGGCCGAAGGCCGGCGTATACTTAATTTTTCCAGCAACGATTATTTGGGGCTTGCGCGTGCGCCGCAAGTCGTGGAGGCTGCCGCAGCCGCCTTGCGGCGCTGGGGTGCCGGGGCCACAGCCTCCCGGCTGGTAGTCGGCACTTTGCCGTGTCACGCGGAACTGGAAAACCGCCTGGCGCAATTTAAGGGTTATGCGGCAGCGCTGGTGTTCGGGAGCGGCTACCTTGCCAATGCCGGTACGGTGGCAGCGCTGGTCGATCGGCATGACCGTGTTCTGGCCGACAAGTTGGCGCATGCCAGCCTGCTCGATGGCGCCTGCCTCAGCCGAGCCGCGATTCACCGATTCCAGCACAATGATGTCGATCACCTTGCGCATCTTCTGAATCAAAAATCGGGATCCGGTCGCGATCTCATTATAACCGAGTCGGTGTTCAGCATGGATGGCGATTTGGCGCCGTTGCGCGAGATTGCGCGCGTGGCGCAGGAACATGGCGCCATGCTCCTGGTGGATGAGGCGCATGCCACGGGGATATGGGGGCCCGGCGGGAGCGGACTGGTTGGCGAATGGCGCCTGCAGTCGGGCGTAGGCGTGGCCATGGGCACGCTTAGCAAGGCGCTGGGTGCCTATGGCGGATTCATAGCCGGGTCGGAGACCCTCAAGCGATGGCTGGTGAATCGCGCGCGTTCGTTCATCTTCAGCACGGGGTTGCCTCCTCCCTGCGTTGGCGCCGTACTGGGGGCGCTGGATGTCCTGAAAAAACAGCCTGGTATGGGCGCCATGCTGCTGCGCCAGGCCGATATGTTCCGCAAGCGCCTGCAGGCAGCCGGGTTCAATACCGGTGGTTCCCTCAGTCAGATAGTGCCGGTAATTATCGGCGATAATCAGAAAACTGTGGCGTTTGCTCGCCGCTTACGGAGTCAAGGCGTCCTGGCGGTAGCCATCCGTCCGCCGACTGTACCGGTGGGCACGGCACGTTTGCGGCTTTCGATAACTCTGGATCATACGCCCGACGATTTGGAGCATGCGGCGGAAATTCTCGCGGCCACGGCGCGAAAAGAGGGGGTGCTGTGAGGAAGTTGCCGCTGATCTTAATTGCCGGTTGGGGGCATACGGGCGAAGCCATGCGGCATTTGCAGGCGACTTTGGCTGAGTATTCGATAGAGGTTACCTCGACCGCTGAGTTGTGGCAAACCCAGTCCGCGGTTGTCATGCCCCCAGCTTCCGGTCTTTCGCGGTATGCGCAAGGATTGCGCAGTCGGCTCATGCCTTTTGGCGGGCGCGTTGGCGTCATCGGCTGGTCCATGGGAGGTATTATTGCTCTGGAAACTTTGCGGGCGGATCCGGCTTTGTTGCAGCGCCTTGTAATCATTGGCGGGACTGCGCGTTTTTGCTCGGAAGCAGATGAGCCCGCCGGTGTCAATATTGCGGTTCTGCGCGCCATGGCGCTTGGATTACGGCGGGCTCCGGGCGACCTGTTTGCCGCTTATTATGCCCAGGTACATGCGCCACAGCTTGATCCCGGGAGTGCGGAACTGTCAACGAATCGGTTTTTTATGCAACTGGACCGCGATGAATTGCGGCAGGGACTCGATTATCTGCAAGATATTGATCTGCGCGATAACCTTGACAAACAAACGATTCCGACCCTCGTGTTGCACGGACAGAAAGACCGCATTGTGCCTTGGCAGGCCGGCGAATGGTTGAGTCGCCGCTTGCCCGCCAGCAATTGGCGTGCTTATGCGGATTATGGCCACGGCTTGCCGATCCATGCGCCCTTGCTTGTGGCGGATGATATTCGCGCTTTTCTGGAAGATGGCCCATGACGATCAAGTGCGAACACCTGCCACTTGCGGCCCGATTTTCGTCCGCGTCCGCTACCTATCATGCTTCCGCGACAATCCAGCGCGCCGTGGCTGAACGCCTGAGCATTATGCTGGCGGGATACGATGGTGCGGAGCGCATTCTTGAGATCGGCTGCGGCACGGGGTTGTTGACCACGCATCTGTGCCGTTTGTTCCCGCATGCGCGGATTGACGCCATCGATATCTCTGGCGGCATGGTGGCGCAATGCCGCATGCGCTTGGCTGGCGCACCTGGATTGCATTGCCATGCGGTCGATTTAAAAACATTTCGTGCGGAAGCGCCGTATGCCTTGATCGTAAGCAGTTCGGCCTTGCATTGGATGGATCCGTTATCCGGCGTCATGGATATTCTTTCCGGCATGCTTGCCGGGCAGGGTGGTTTGGTGTTTGCCCTCATGGTTCAAGGGACGCTGTCCGAATTGCAGGAAGCGCGCCAGCGCGTGGCGCCGCATAAACTGCCGGCCCGCAGTTTGCCGACGACCTTGACCGTCAAGACTGCGCTGCTTCAGGCCCGAATGCGCATCGAGGAAGAACACGAGGAAACCAGGCGGCAGACATATGCGTCAGGAAGCGACCTTTTGCGCCGGCTGCATGAACAGGGCCTGACCGGCGGGGCGCTCTCCCGGTCCAGCCGGCCGTTGAATCGCGCCGACCTTCACCGGCTTGTGCGCGATTATGAAGAGCACTACCGTGCGGATAAAGGCGTTTACGCCAGTTATAAAGCGGCCTATTTCCGGGCGCGAAAAGAATAATAATTGACGAACAATGTTCGACGGATAATGGAAGCGGCGGGGCAAATGCAGTTTGCGAGGCGTCGTCAACCATTTATGGGCTATAACCCAATATCCATGCGTGCTTTCGGGAACTTAGTGAACCAGAATTGGAGCCAGAAGGTATATTCGTCATCTTCGAATTCGGTGCCGACTTTATAGGCGATGCATTCCAGAGTTCGCTGGACGGTCAGGCCCCAAGCCTGCATGGTGGAGTCTTCGAATTCGTAGCGCGCATAAATGCTGTATTCCCAGTTGATGAATGGGGAAAGCGTGAGTTCGTTGTTGAGCAGGCTGCTGCTGCCGTTATTGTAACGGTGCTCGATGGCATATCTCCAGAGCGTCCCGTCGTTTACCGCCAGGCGCGTATTGATCGTTTGCACCTGGTTGGTATATTGATCGTAAGCGCCGTCGATTTTTAATGCCAGCCAGTCGAAGGGAGTTGAACGCACGTCAAAACAAATGTTGCTGAAGATATTCTCGTTTGGCTGGGAATCGAGGCGATAGATAACCCATACATCGGCGTTGATCAGGTCGTAGACGGAGTGGCTCTTCATTTGCTGCCTGTTGTAGCGCTGGGTCTGGATCTTATTGCGCATGCCGAATTGGATTTGGTTGGCTTTGCCAAGCGTATCGATGTCGTCGAATTGGTAGAGGTTGTCGGCCGTTACATTGGGTTCGGGGGTCAAAGTATAATTGGCGTACGGTTCGGCAATGTGCCGGACATTGTTGATGACATCGCCTGGATATGTTTCCCAGATCTTAAAGGCCTTGAAGGATGTTTCCATGCCCAGTTGCGGGAGGGAACGGAAACGCGCTCCCATCTCCCGGTATAAGACGTTGGTCGTTGAAGAGGTCGCCGGCTGGCTGTTGGTGCCGATGGTCGTGACCGTGGTCACGTTCGTGTAGTCTTCCTTCGTCGCGGAATACCAGGTGCCTTGCCATCCGGCGCGCGGGATGACGTTCAGGAATCCGACCATCTTGATCGGATAGTAGATCATGTGCGCCGTGTTGAAGCGCCCGGCGGCGTAATCCTGCATGTTGGTGAGGATCGATTCCCAGTTTTTCTCGAGATAAGATGCTTCGGTATCACCCTGATAATAGAGCGGCGTATTCCCGATTTGCTGGCGTGAAAAATCCAGTTTCAATTCAGGCAGGCGATCCACCGTGGTGTAAAAGTCGTTAAGCCGTTTTTCAACCATCAGGCTGGCGGTATAATGTTCGGCGCGATGCCCAAGCACGATGTAATTGTCGGGTTCGGGCGTATTTTTGTATTCCTCGCGGAAGAACTGCTCGATGATCTTCGGGTCGCTCAGGTAATTGATCTGTGACATCAGGTAGTTCTGGTCGTCGAACGATTGGTTATGATAAAGCCGCAAGCGGTAACGTTCGCTGTCGATCTTATATTCCTGCGTGTCGCCTTCATCGGGCCAGGCATCTTCTGTGTAATAGGCGATGAGGTCGCCGGCCCAGCGCTCTTCTTTGGCCGGTTCCTTTTCCTGTTCGTCCGGAAGCATTCGCCCATAGTGCCAGAAGTTGTTGTCCTTTTGGGCGATATTGCGCTCCGTGGAAAGCTCCTTGGCGTCGCCGCTTTCGGACCACATAATGTCCTGGCCCAAGCCGACGCCGCGTCGCATGCGCAGGTCGATGTGCGAGGAGGCTTCGACATGCTGGCTGATGCGGTAGTTGAAGGTCGTCAGCAGGTACGCATACATCCGGCTGCTGTAGCCGGGCACGATGCTCATAAAGTTCTTATCGCCGATGTTCTGGTTCCAGTAAGGGCTGTACATCACGGGGATGCCTTTGAGGTAGAGCACGACATGCTGGGCGCGGACATGGTGCCCGGGTATAATCCATACTTTCTTGGCGCGAAAATAAGCCTCCGGGTGGGCGCCCTCGCAGGTGCTCAACGTCGCGTTTTGGAGCAGATACTCATCGGCGCTGATCCGGTGGGATGAATCGGCCTTGGCATAAAACGGATCGAGAAAGGCGTTGAAACCGCCAAAGTCGCCCTTTTGACTTTTGAAATTATAGCGCAATTTGTTGCCGACCCAGATATCGCTGTCGCGTTCAAAGGTTACATTGCCTTCCGCCAGCACATCGTAGCTTTGCATGTTGACGATGGCATGATCGCCGCGCAACGATTCGTTGTTTCGACGAACAAGCACATGACCTGTTCCGATCATCAGGTTTTTTTCGTGCTCATACTCCAGACTGTCGGCTTGCACCTCAATCGGGGAGGGGACGTGTCGGCGAATGAATTTCGGATAGGCGTCCTCAAGGAGAAGGCGGTTCATCGTGGATCGGGCTTCGCCTTCCGGCTTCTGGTCGATGCTCTGCTTGGTTTTCTTTTCAAGGGATACGCCGGCGAATCGGTCCTTGTCATACAAGGTGTCGCTGAGGATCGCCGCATTCATAGCCGCTATCAGGGCATTCAGCAGCGGCGGGGCCGGCGGCGCTGCGCCGGTATATTCCATCACCTGCCGCCGGACGTCGGGTTTCAGACTGTCGCGCAGGTAACGCGATACAGGGTCCTTGCCTGCCTGCAGGCTGAGCGCAAAGGAACGCGGGTCCAGCAGGTCCTTGTCCGTCATGAAACAGGGCAGTATCCATGCCGGGGCGATATCGTTGGAATATGCGTCTTCCAACAACCGCCGGTTGAGCTGGGGCCGATCCACGTCTTCGGCTTTTTGATCCAGTAGCGCCTGGGTTCGTGCCGAAAGCGCGATGTCGCCAAAAAGATCCTTGTCGAAAAGCGTGGCCTGGCCGATGATGCGGTTGAGATCGTCCAATACGGACCGGGTCAGTTCTTCGGAAGGCTCGGCGCCCGCCTGATAATTTTCAAGAAGTCGGCGCGTGTCCGCCGAGCAGGCATCCTGAAGATAGGCGGAAAGCGGATCGTCGGCGTCGCGCAATTTGAGGAACAGGCTCGGCGCATCCGTCAACTGGTCGCTCGTCAAGCGCCACTGTGTTTCATCCGGAGTTCCCGGTTCGGCGGCCGGACTGAAAACAGCCAAGCCCAAGACAATCAGCCCGAGTGTACAAAGCCGGATTCCCGCGCGGACAATCGATCTGCCTGCCATAAGATTAATTTCCTGAAAGGCTTGGCCGTTCATATCTTGAAAATGGGAACTGGAGCCGGTGCACGGTCGTTTTCCAAAAGCCGCATGGTTTTTAGCATGAATTCGCCCGGGAAACCAAGCACAAATCAGGTCGTTTTGCCGTGAGGCAGGTTGGCGTACAGTTCCTCATTGGTAGCGGCATTGACAATAGAGACTTCCTCCATATGCTGAGCGGGATTTGCCCGGAAGCTAAGTCGGCCGTCGAATTTCTGTTGCATATCCATCAAAAGGGCCTCGTCTTCCTCACGCAGTCGCTTGAGGATAGTCGGATTGACCGTAATGCGCAGTTCGGGTATTTCCTTTTTGTCGATCTGGTATTTGCGCAAAATGGATATGATCCGGCGTTGAATTTCCACGCTCATGCTGAGTGGTGATTTAACGCTTCCGCGCCCGTGGCAATAGGGACAGTCAACGTAAAGCGTGGATTCGATGCTTTCCGCCACCCGCTGGCGAGTCATTTCCAAAAGGCCCATGGACGAAATCGGCAGGACGTTCGTGCGCGCCTTGTCGCGTTGGAGCGCCTCCTTAAGCGCCAAATAGACCTGATTGCGATGTTTTTTATGGCGCATGTCGATCAAGTCCAGCACGATCAGCCCCCCGATATTCCGCAGGCGCAGATGACGGGCAATTTCCTGCACCGCTTCCAGGTTGACTTGGAGAATCGTGTCGTCCTGGTTGGTTGTGCCCTTGTGCTGTCCCGTGTTGACGTCGATGGCAATCAGCGCTTCGGTTTCATCGAAGATGAGGCAGCCACCCGATTTCAGCGTGACCTTGCGGCGGAAGGCTTCGTCAATCTGGCGGGCGACGTCGAATTGTTCGAAGATCGGCCGGGCGCCTTCGTAAAGCTTGACCCGGGCGTGCACATGCCGCGAAATGCGAGCCAGGATATCCTTGATGCGGGTGTATTCATCCTTGGAATCGATGATAATGCTATCAAGGTCCTCCGTGACCGAGTCGCGCACAATTCGTTCCACGAGGTCGGGTTCCTGGTACAGACAGCAGGGGGCGCGTTTTTCGTTGGAGGCCTTCTGGATATCCTGCCAGGTGGCCAGAAGCGAACGCATGTCGCGGACGAAGCTTGTACTTGCAGCCCCGGATCCGGCTGTGCGGATTATGAGGCCGCAGCCCTCCGGTACTGGAAGGCGGCTGAGCACTTTTTTCAGGCGTTTGCGCTCCTTGTCGTCCTCGATTTTGCGCGAAATACCGCGCAATTTACTGCCGGGCATCAATACGAAATAACGGCTGGGAATACTCAGGCTGGCCGTGACGCGCGGGCCCTTGGTGCTGATCGGGCCCTTGGAAACCTGGACGCAGATTTCCGAGCCTACCGGGAAGTGCTTGGAAATGTCCTCCTTGGTGAACTGACGCCTCCGGGGCATTGACCGGGAGGCCACGCCTTCCATGGCTTCCAGGCGCGAGACATCCTCCGGAAACATATCCCAGTAATGGATAAAGGCGTTCTTGCGCATGCCGATATCCACGAAGGCGGCTTGCAAGCCGTCCTCCAGGTTCTGGACAACGCCCTTGAAAATGCTGCCGACAATCCGTTCCTCGGAGGGATGCTCGATCTTGAAATCCTCGAGCTTGCCCCTTTCGAGTACGGCTACGCGCGTTTGCAGACTTTCCGCGCTGATAATGATTTGCTTTTGATCGCTGTTTTTTTTCCGCCGGAATACTGACATCAAATTAAATCCTTTCATAACCTCGCTGTTATCTCCATTCTCCCCGGATATAAACGCTTTGCACAATGCCCAGGGCCGTCATTGTGCCGATCATGAACGTTCCGCCATAACTGATCAACGGGAGTGGTATCCCGGTAATCGGCAATAGGCCGATTGTCATCGCAATGTTGACGAAGACATGGCAGAAGAGCATGGTTACAATACCCACACACAACAAGCGCCCAATTTTGTCGGCGGCCGATTCCGCCGCGCGCAAACCGGCGAACAGCAGGGCGCCAAACAATGCGAGCGTGACGGCCCCGCCAATAAATCCTTTTTCCTCGGCAATGACCGAAAAAATGAAGTCGTTTGGCGCCACGGTACGCGGCAGAAAACCAAGCAGGTTTTGCGTTCCCTGAAGATAGCCTTTGCCGGTGAGCCGTCCGGACCCCACCGCGATCTGGGACTGGGCCTTGTTCCAGCCTGCGCCCAACGGGTCGCGGTTGCGGTCCAGGAAAACGGCAACACGGTCGCGCTGGTAAGGGGAAATGCCGATCCGGCGAAGCAGCTGTTCGTGGAGGTGTTCATCCATGCCCATCTTGGGCGGGACGATGATCAGCGCCAGAACCGTGCCGGCCAGCATAATGCCCAGTCCGGCCAAAGCGGCCAGACGTCGTCCGGATATGCCCGTCGTCCACATGACTGCTGCCAGAATGGGCGGCAGGATCAACGCCGATCCCAGGTCAGGTTGTTTGACGATCAACACCATGGGAATCAATACGAGTGCTATGCCGATGAGCACTAAGCGCCATCGGCGCAGATTCCTTCCCGGCCAGCCGAATAATCTGGCCATGAGGATGACGATCGCCAGTTTCATTAGTTCTGCCGGCTGGAGAATGCGCAACCCGGCCAGCTGAAGCCAGCGCCGTGCGCCGTAAATTTTGAGGCCAACATGCGGCACGAATACCAGAACAAGCAGGATCAGGCCGAGGGCATAAATCCACCAGGCCATGCGTGTCCAGCAATGATAGTCAATTAAAGCAAAACCCAGAAAAAAAATCATGCCAAGCGAAGCCCAGCAAATCTGTTTAAGGAACAACGGATGAGCAGGCGAATCGGGGTTGCCGTAGCCCGCGCTGAAAATGAAGGCGATCCCGATGCCCAAGAGCGCCAGCATGGCTGCCACCAAGCTCAAGTTCAACCTGCGCAACGGGCGCAATGTGTTTGGCAAATTCATCCGTTTCCTTCTCCGTCAAAAATTTCGCGCATCAACTGGCGCATGCGCGGGCCGACCGAAATACCGCCGCTAACGGCGTCATCCATCACGATGGCCACGGCGTAGCGCGGCTGTTCGAACGGGGCGAAAAGAATCATCCAGCCGTGTTTCTGCCCGGCGCTTTTGCGTCCGTATTCGGCCGTGCCGGTTTTGCCGGCCATGATGACATCATCCAGTCTGGCCAGGCGTCCGGTACCTTCATCGTCCTGGATGACATCGCGCATACCGTTTTTAACCAGGTTCAAATGGTCTGCGGGCCAGTTCATATGGCGGACGACGACCGCCGGAACTTCCTGAAATTCCGTGGCGTTTGCCTGGCGTTCGGCCATGATCAGGTGCGGCTGATAAAGGCAGCCGCCGTTGGCGATGGTTGCCGTCAGCATGGCCATTTGCAAAGGGGTAACCTGGAGCGCGCCCTGCCCGACGGAAATATTACAGGTGTCGCCATCGCGCCAAGATTCGCGAAAAGTCATTCGCTTCCAAGACTTGCTCGGCAAGAGACCGGCGCTTTCGCCATCGAGGCTGATGCCGGTTTTCTGGCCAAAGCCTGCGGCCTGCGCCATATTATACAGTGCGTCGTACCCGCACTTCAGGCCCAATTGATAAAAATAAACGTTGCAGGAAACTCGAATGGCCCGGCGCAAATCAAGGGTTCCATGCGCCTCGCCCATATAACAGTCGAACTTTTGATTGCCTAAAGCGAAATAACCGGGGCAATCCAGTGTCCAGTTGACGTCAATACCCTGTCCGAGGGCGGCCAGGGCCACCAGCGGTTTGAAGATGCTGCCCGGCGCGTAAAGGCCGTTTATGGTGCGGTTAAAGAGCGGCTTGCGAGAGTCATGCACCAGGCGATTCCAGTTTTCCGTTGTGATTTTGGGACAGAACAGGTTGGGATCGAAATCCGGTGTGCTGACCATGGCCAGGATGTCGCCATTGCGCGGGTCCACAACGACTACGGCGCCAACCGTATCGGCGATAATCTGTTCCGCAGCCTTCTGGATGCGCAGGTCGATGGTGAGTTTCAAGTCACCGCCGGGCACCGGTTTGCGCATGATTGTTTCGTCATGTTTGAAACCGGTTACATCCACCTGGACCAGCCGGCCGCCGGCTTTGCCGGTCAGAAGATCGTCGAATTTCTTTTCAAGGCCGTTTTTGCCGGCCAGGTCGGGAAGATAATAATGGTAAAGCTCGTCTTCTTCGTTCTGGATATCGGCCGCACCCACGTATCCCAGCAAATGGGCGAGGGTGGCGCCCTGGGGATAAACCCTGTCGGCATCAACCAAAATATCCACTCCCGGCAGGCGCGCGCCGGCTTCCGCCAGGCGGGCCATGGTCCGTTCGTCCACGCGCCGCCATGCCACCAGCGGCAGGGCTTTGCGGCTATAGAGATGGTCGGCAATCTTGGCTTGATCGATCTGGGGCGGCTGCCCAATAATGGCGGCAATCTGCTGGATCATGGCCCAAATATCCCTGGCGGTGTTGCGCCGTTTACCCGCCTGCTTGCCCGCGCTGCTCTGCATGGCATTACGAAGTTCCTCAAGGTAAATGGCAATGCCGTAATTTGGGGCATTATCGGCCAGACAGGCGCCTTGGCGATCGTAGATTTTCCCGCGTACGCCTGGGGTGCGAACGCGGCGAACGGATTGTTTTTCCAGGTTGCTCGCGTACCGCTCGCCCTGTCCCACCTGGATCCGCCAGAGCGCAATCACCAGAATACCAAGAGCCGCCAGGATGACGATCTGCAGCCAGCGCAAGCGGATTATTTCGTGTGTTGTCAGGTCCTGACTCATGCCGAATATTCCACAGTAATATTGCCGGTCAACCGGTCGAGTAGTTCCAAGACGGCAAACACTACCGGAGCCAGAACCATTCCGAGCAACGCGGTGCCGATGGTCTTGAGCGCGATCCATACAGGAGCGGCTTCACGCAGGCTTTCGTCGCTGCATATCAAAAGGCCATAAAGGCCGAGGGTAAGTCCCAGTCCGGAGAGAAGTCCGAACACCATATGTGTTACGCCCCGGGCGCTGAAGAACATGTCGCGGTAAAACCAGGCGGCGATTCCCAGCAGGCAAAAGATAGCGGAGGAGTAACCCATGGGCAGGTTTTCAATACTGTCGCAGAGCAGTCCGCCGCAAATGCCAGCCGTCAGCAGCAGCGCGAGCGAGCGGTGGAGAGCGTAGTAAAGCACGACGCTCAACACCAGCGGCGCCTTGGCTTGGCCCAGCAATGGCAATCCCGGGAATACCTGCTGCGTCACAGCGCCGACTAAGATGGCCAAGAACATAATGACAAAATTTATCATGGCGCGTGCTTGGTTCTTTGTTACGCTTCTTTCTTATTAACGTTTTACATCCGGCCTGGCCGTCAGTCGTCCGCTGGCGGCCGAATGCTTGAGTCATTGCTCATCACAAACATCAGATCCAATGACCGAAAATTGGAGGCCGGCACGATGTTGGCCGACTGGTATAATCCCGATGGGTCCGGGTGCACCTGGCTGACGTGGCCGATCACCAGCCCTGACGGGTAAATGCCTCCCAGTCCAGATGTAACCACGACATCGCCCGGAACGATCTGCGTGGCTTTGTCGATGAAGTCCATCCGGCAGGAAGCCTGCCCGCGCCATGATATCCCTTGTCCTTGGACAATGCCAAAGGCATCTGCACGGACAAGTCGGGCAGAGATCCGCGATGCCGGGTCAACGATAAAGAGGACGTCGCTTGTGGTCATGGAACTACGGATGATCCGTCCGGCCAGGCCGTCGGGCGTGATGACGGCCATATCCTCGGCGATGCCGTCGGTTGTGCCCTTGTTCAGGCGCGCCGATTGCCACCAGGCGTTAATGTCCCGAACAACAATTTCGGCGGCAATCAGGCGCCGTCCGACGTGCGCCGAAAGTCCCAGCATCTGACGCAAGTCGCGGTTTTCCCTTTCGAGCACCTTGGCCTGGCGCAATTCCAGGCGCAGCTGGGCGATCTCGGCCAGTAGGTTGACATTGTTCGCGTTCTGCTGTCCGTCCTGGAACACACCGCGTCCGGACGCCAGCAAACGATTCAGCGGTCTTGATAATGGCAGAAGCGCATCGCGCATGAAGTTGCTCATGCGGGTGGTTGTGGCGGCGGGCAGATTAAATAAAACGACAATCAGAATGCCGGCCAGTATTAGAATATAAAAATTACGCCTCACGCCAAAACTCCAGACAGTTTCGGCGACGAAATAAAACGAGACGCCTTGTCGGCGTATGGGATGATAGGCGCCCCGCGCAGCAGACACTTGCCGTTCGATCAACCTGCGCAGAGCGCGGGTCAGAACGGCGTGCTGGCTACCTTGCGCAGGAACTTCAGCTCGTGCAGCACCATGCCGGTGCCTTCAGCAACCGCGCTCAGAGGATCATCAGCCACATGGACGGGCAAGCCCGTCTGCTCGGCAATTAACTTGTCAATGCCGCGCAACAAAGAGCCACCACCCGCCATAACCAAACCGCGATCCACGAGATCGGACGATAATTCCGGTGGGGAACGCTCAAGGGTAAAGCGGACGGCTTCCACAATCGTGGAAATGGGCTCATGCAGGGCTTCGCGCACCTCTTCTGTGGTCAACGTCAGTGTTTTGGGCAGCCCGGCCACGAGGTCGCGGCCTTTGACTTCCATGCTGCTTTCCTCCGGCAGGGGGTAGGCGGACCCAATGCTGATTTTGATCTGTTCCGCGGTTCGCTCGCCAATCATCAAATTATACACTCGCTTCATGTACTGGATGATTGCCTCATCCATTTCGTCGCCACCCACGCGCACACTGCGGCTAAACACAATCCCGGCCAGCGAAATCAACGCCACTTCCGTGGTGCCGCCGCCGATATCCACGATCATGTTGCCGGCCGGCTCTTGCACCGGGAGTCCGACCCCGATTGCCGCCGCCATGGGCTCTTCGATCAAATATACTTCACGGGCGCCGGCATGCGTTGCCGAATCCTTGACTGCCCGTTTTTCCACCTCGGTAATGCCGCTAGGTACTGAAATAATGATCCGAGGCCGAACCATCATCCGGTTGCTTTGCACCTTGCGAATAAAATATCGCAACATGGCCTCCGTGATTTCGAAATCCGCGATCACGCCGTCCTTCATGGGACGGATGGCGGTGATGTTGCCCGGCGTTCGCCCCAGCATGCGCTTGGCTTCATTGCCGACGGCCAATACCCGGTTGGTGCCGGTTTGGATGGCTACGACCGATGGTTCGCGCAAGACGACACCTCGATCTTTGACATAGACCAGACTGTTGGCCGTCCCCAAATCAATGCCTATGTCGTTCGAAAATAAATCGAAGAACCGGTTGAACATAGAAAACCTCTCCGGAATTGATGCCGTAAATAGTGCTAAAGATTGCGCAGCCTGTCAACCAGTAAAAATATAAAAATTATCCATTTTTCGTCTTGCATGCTCAACAGGCGACCCTTTACGATGCAAACAGGGAGGCAATTGCAAATGGATGGAAAAATTCAGGATATAGCCTGCCGACTGATCTCGCGCGGAGTTAAGCTGCCGCATCCGCAAATGGTGTTTATCGATGACGATGTGATTCTGGAAAACATTGCCCCGGGCGTCACGCTCCATCCGGGAGTGCGTCTCATGGGGAAGACAACGTCCGTCGGACCGGGATGCGAACTGGGAGCGGAAGCCCCAGTCACGCTGGTCGATTGCCAGCTTGGCGAGCGCGTTAAGCTTCAGGGAGGCGCCTTTCGTGAAGCCACGTTTTTGAACGGAGCTTCCATGGCCAGTGGGGCGCATGTGCGCGCCGGCACACTGTTGGAGGAAGAAGCTTGCGGCGCCCATACGGTGGGACTCAAGCAGACTGTTTTGTTGCCATATGTGGTCTTGGGCAGCCTGATAAATTTTTGTGATTGCCTGATGGCCGGCGGCACGAGTCGCCGCAATCACAGCGAAGTGGGCTCCAGCTACATCCATTTCAACTATACGCCGCATCAGGATAAGGCCACGGCCTCGCTTGTCGGCGACGTACCCCGCGGCGTCATGCTGGATCAACCGCCAATTTTTTTGGGTGGCCAGGGGGGGCTGGTGGGGCCAACGCGGGTGGCTTTTGGGACGGTGGTTGCCGCGGGCACAATTTTGCGCAAGGATGTCCTGCAGGGCGGGCTTTGCCTGGCGCGGACTGCGCCGATGACGGCGCTCAAAGTCACACACGCAACGGCAATTGTGCCGTATCGCATGGGAGCCTACCGCGCAATCCAGCGGATCGTGGCGAACAACTTGATCTACATGGGTAATATCATTGCGCTGTGTGCCTGGTACAGGGATGTCCGCACGCTTTTCATGCGGGCCGACCCGTTCCAGTCGGCTTGCCTGGCGGGCGCTTGCGCGCGATTGGCGAGCGTGAAACGGGAACGTCTCAAGCGCTTCGATGAATTTGTCGGGAAAATGCCGGCGTCTTTGGAAATGGCCCGGGCCGATCGACAGGACCTTTCCTCGGAGCATTATCGACATCAACAGGCCTTGATCGCAAACTGGCCGATGATGCGCGCGGCATTGGACGATTTGGATCAGGCGGAAGGCAAGGCCCTGGAACGCGCCAGTCTGCTGAATGCGTTGGGGCGCATCCCGTCCGGAACGAGCTATCTTGAGGCCTTGAAGTCATTAAGCCCCGCGGCGCGCGCCGCCGGAACGGCCTGGCTGCAATCGCTGGTGGATGCCGCCGCCTCGCTTTGGCCGGGGAAACAAAACTAGCGATTCGTTGTTTTTTAAAGACTGTTTGCAGAGTGCAGGGGATTAATCGCGCAAAAAACCAAGTTGCTGAATCATTGAATTGTTAAATTAAGACGGAGGTTGATTTATGGGGCGATTGTTTGGAACCGACGGGGTGCGCGGGGTGGCCAATATGGAACCCATGACCGCTGAAACGGCCTTGCTTATTGGACGGGCCACGGCGCACATCTGCAAGCGCCATAAAGACCGGCACCGCATTGTCATCGGCAAGGATACGCGCGTCAGTGGTTACATGATCGAGACGGCCTTGACGGCGGGGATTTGCTCGATGGGCGTGGATGTGCTCCTTGTCGGTCCCATGCCGACGCCCGGTATTGCCTTTATCACTCACAGCATGCGCGCCGATGCGGGCATGGTCATTTCGGCTTCCCATAATCCTTATCAGGATAATGGCATCAAAATATTCTCGCGCGACGGGTTCAAGCTGCCCGACACGGTCGAGGATGATATCGAAAGCCTGGTAACCACCGAGCGTATCAAGGATATTCGTCCGACGGCCGGTGAAATCGGCAAGGCATTCCGTATCGATGATGCGATAGGGCGTTACATCGTGTTTTGTAAAAACACTTTTCCGGACAATTTGACATTGAGCGGAATGAAACTCGTGATCGATTGCGCCAACGGCGCCACATATAAAGTGGCCCCGATTATTTTTTCCGAGCTGGGTGCGGAGGTGATTACGATTAACGATCATCCCAACGGCATGAACATCAATGATCATTGCGGCGCCATGTTTCCCGAGGCGCTCATGGCGGCGGTTGCCAAAACCGGCGCCCACGCGGGATTGGCTTTCGACGGTGACGGAGACCGGCTGATTGCGATTGACGAGCATGGCTGTGCGCTGACCGGCGACCACATTCTGACAATCTGCGCCAAGTTCATGAAAGCTAACGGACTGTTGAGCAACAATCTGGTGATCAGCACTCCGATGAGTAATTTTGGCTATTATGCGGCCATGCGCCAGCTTGGCATTCAAACGGCCGTTGGCGATGTCGGCGACCGGTATGTGCTTAAAATGATGCGGGAACGCGGCGCCGTTCTGGGCGGCGAACAGTCCGGGCACATCATCTTTCTCAATCATCACACCACGGGTGACGGCATCATCTCGGCGCTTCAGATCTTGGCCATCATGCAGGATTCCGGCCAGCCGCTTTCCGAACTGGCGGCGATCATGAAGATTGCTCCGCAGCGCCTGATCAACGTGAATGTGACGCGCAAGCCGCCGATTGAGTCCCTCGCGTCTTTGCAGGCGGAAATCAGGAAGGCCGAACAGGAAATGGGCGATTCCGGGCGCGTACTGGTGCGGTACTCCGGCACACAGGCCATTTGCCGGGTGATGGTGGAATGCATCGATGCGGCCGTGACCCAGCGGCTGGCCGAATCGCTGGCAGCCAGCGTACAGCGCGAAATCGGTTGAAGAACGCCCTTGCCGGTCAGTTCTGCGGGTGGGGGTGCTTTTTCAGGATGTCATCAAAGTCGCTTTCATAGAACTCCAGCGGCGCTTTTTTCTTCTTGCGCTGCATGGCGTCGTCGTAACGGCGCAATTCGGCGCGCTTGATCTTGCCGCTGATGGTCTTCAGCAGGTCTTCCATGAATTCCAGGCGCCTGGGGCGCTTGTAAGGCGCCATCGTGCGCCGGCAGAAGCGAAAGACATCCAGGGCCAGATCCGGCGAAGCTTGGTAGCCGGGGCGCAATGCAATAAATGCTTTGGGCACCAGTCCGCGCTCCGGATCGCTGCTGGCTACCACGGCCGCTTCCGCCACGGCCGGATGCGTCAACAACTCGCTTTCGATTTCAAAGGGGCTGATCCGATAATCCGAAGATTTGAAAACATCATCGTGGCGGCCGACAAACCAGAAATAGCCGTCCTTGTCGAGCTTGGCGACGTCGCCGGAAAGATACCATCCGCCCATGAAAACATCGTCCTCCATGGCGTGATCACCGTGATAGCCTTTCATCAGGCCCATGGGGCGCTCCGGACAAATACGCAGAGCCAGTTGGCCCTCCTGTCCGACAGGCTGCGGCATCAGGGTCGAATTTACTACCTGGGCATTGAAGCCCGGAGCCGCTTTGCCCATGGCCCCGGACTTTACCGGCATCCCCGGGAAGGTGCCGATCTGCAGAACCGTTTCTGTCTGGCCATATCCTTCGCGAATGGTAATGTCGGTGGCTTGCCGTATTTTATCGATGATTTCAGGATTTAAAGGCTCGCCGGCACTTACGATTTCACGAAGTGAAAATTTATAAGGCTTAAGATCCTCGATCAGGAACCGGCGCCAAACGGTGGGGGGCGCGCAGAGTGTGGTGATCTTATAGCGCGAGATATATTCCAGCGCCTGGCGGGCGTTGAAGCGCTCATAACGATAAATGAAGATTGTCGCTCCGGCGTTCCATGGCGAGAAAAGACTGCTCCAGGCGTGCTTGCCCCATCCCGGGGCGCTGATGTTGTAGTGGATATCTGATTCCTTGATCCCGATCCAGAACATGGTCACCAGGTGGCCGACCGGATAGCTCACGTGCGTGTGCATGACCATCTTGGGGTGACTGGTCGTGCCCGAGGTGAAGTACAGCAGGCAAGGATCGGTCGAATACGTCGGCAGGGATGTCGTGAATGTGTCCGCATAGTCGCCCACCGCGGCATAGGATGTCCAACCATGACGGGGTTCGCCGCCCAGCGCCACTTTCAGGCGCACGGTTTTGAGAATGTCGCCGACGGACTCGATCCGATCCGCCATGGCGGCATCGGCGACAATGCATTTAACCTGCCCGCGCCGGATGCGGTCCTCGATATCCGCGGCCGTCAGCAGGGTGGATGCGGGAGTAATAACGGCCCCGATTTTGATGGCGGCCAGCATGGTTTCCAGAAGCTCAGCTGAATTTGTCATCATCAGTAGGATGCAGTCTTCTTTTTCGATACCCTGATCTTTGAAAAAATTGGCGGCCTGGTTCGAGCGCCGGCGCAGGTCATCGAATGACTTCTTGATTTCCAGGCCGTTTTCATCGACAATTATCAAAGCGGTCTTGGCATTGTTCAGCGCCATGCGGTCGAAATAATCGAGCGCCCAGTTGAAGTGGATCAGGTCGGGCCAGCGAAATCCGGCGCGGGCTTCGTCGTAGGATTTGGCACGCAACAGGAAATCGCGCGCCGCCAAAAACTGGTCGATATTTGTGTTTGTCGTCATGAATATATTTGTTTCCGTTAGTGCCGGCTTTGTCTAGGCGATTTCTTGAGACTTGGTCAACTTTGTATTACAAGTGTGCTGCCCGGTCAAATCCTAAATGCTAAGCGCTGTTGACGTTCAGGACTCGGGTACAAATAAGAAAACATGATGCATTTCCGCCTGGTTTCCTGTAAAGGGATAAAAATTCGGGCGGCAGTCAGCTGCCGCAAAAGCGGATGGTTTTCTTGATTGCGCTGACCGGAAATACGTTCTGCGGGTGCATTTATGCCTCTATTCGATGCGCATTGCCATTTAGAAGACGAACGGCTGGCTAACGACCTGCCGGCGGTTTTACGGCGTGCGGAGCAGGCGGAGGTAAGGCGCATGCTGTGTTGCGGTTGTAATGAAGCCAATTGGAATACTGTTCTGGACTTGGCGCGGACCCATCGGGAAATTGTGCCTTCTTTCGGTATTCATCCCTGGCATATGCAAGGGCGCAGCGGAAATTGGATCGAGGTGCTAGAGCGCTATTTGGCGGCCCAACCTTCGGGGGTGGGCGAGATCGGCCTCGATCACGCCGTGGTTCCCCGCGTTGATGAGGAGCAGGAATCCGTATTCCTGGCCCAACTGCGTCTGGCCCGTAAGTTGCAGCGGCCGCTCAGTATCCATTGCCGCAAAGCCTGGGGTCGGCTACTCTCGATTCTGGACCGGGAAGGCGGGGGCCCCTGGCTTGGTCTGATTCATTCATACTCGGGCTCCGCGGAACTTGTGAAGCCGCTGGAAGAAATGGGGTGGTATATTTCTTTTAGCGGAGCTATTACGCGTCCGGAAAACAAACGCGCCCGGCAGGCTTTGAAGGCCGTGTCTCCCGGACGCCTGCTGATTGAAACCGACAGCCCCGACCTGCTGCCGGTGGGCTTGGCGGATGCCGCCAATGAGCCGGCTAATTTGGCGTTGGTGGCCGCGTGCGCGGCGCAAATCCTGGAGCGGTCGCCGGAGTGGGTGTCGGATCATACGTTTGCCAATGCCGGGCGGCTGTTTGCCGGAATTGTCCAACCATTGCCAAACGGCAATGGATCGATGAAAACGTGAACGTTGGAATGCAAATCAATGGCGTTCGCGATGCGGATCGCCAGCTTATAACTTAAAATGAACCGATTTTGTCGCATAGAGCAATTACTTGGGCGCCCGGCGCTGGAAAAGCTGAAAAACGCGCGCGTAGCGGTCTTCGGACTGGGAGCGGTAGGCTCGTATGCCGTGGAAGCCCTGGCGCGCGCCGGAATCGGCTACCTGCGGCTGGTGGATTGCGACGTTGTGCACCCCAGCAACTTCAACCGTCAGCTTTATGCCTTGGAATCCACCCTGAATAAACCGAAAGCCGCGGTGGCCCGCGCGCGGGTGCTCGACATCAATCCAAACTGCAAGGTAGATGCGCGCCAGGCGTTCGTGGATGGTTCCACCGCAAAGGATCTGCTGGCGCCGCCTATCGATGTGGTCGTGGATGCCATCGACAGCGTGGCCCCCAAGGCAATGCTGATTGCAACGGCGGTGCATGCCGGCTTGAAGGTCGTCGCCAGCATGGGTGCGGCCACCCGCCTCGATCCTTCCCTGATTCGCGTCGGCGATATTTCTGAAACGAATGTATGTCCACTGGCAAGATTCGTGCGCAAGAAACTCAGAGCCGCCGGCGTTAATCACGGTGTCCGTTGCATCTACTCCATCGAAGCTCCCCGCAATACGGCGGCACCGGTTGCCGATGAGCCGGAAACATTTGCGAAGGGCCGGCCGCGGAAACCGATAGGCAGCCTTTCCTATGCCACAGGCATTTTCGGGCTGCTGGCCGCGTCGGAGACGATAAAAATGATTGTTCCCTGGGATGCGGATGTGTAGGATGAATTACATTGCTGGAGTGTTCGCTAAAGCATGAAGGAGAATAGAAGATGAATTGTGACACGCTTAAAAAAGCCATTCGAGAAGTGCCGGATTTTCCCAAGCCGGGGATTTTGTTTTACGACATCACCCCGATTCTGGCGGATGCCAAGTTGTTCCAGCAATCGGTTGACATTTTCTGCGAGCGGCATGCCAAGCAGAAGCCCAAAGCCGTTGCGGCCATCGACGCGCGTGGATTTATTTTCGGCGCGGCCGTTGCCCTGAAGCTTGGCGCGGGTTTCATTCCCATTCGTAAAAAAGGCAAACTACCGTTTACCACCATCGATGAATCCTACGACTTGGAATATGGCTCGGCCACCATTAGTGCACACGTGGATGCCGTGAAAAAGGGCGATTCGATCCTTATTGTCGACGATCTCCTGGCTACCGGAGGCACGGCTGCGGCCTGTGCCAGATTGATTGAACGCTTGGGCGGCAAGATTGTCGAGATTGCGTTCCTGATCGAACTGGCCGGCCTGAAAGGCCGAGCCAAACTGGCGGGCTATCCCGTGTTTTCGGCCATTGTATATGAAGGTTGCTGAATTTCGTTCCGGTCGATATAGCCGGATCGGAGTTCTTTGGCCGAAAAAAGCGCAGTGGCCGCCACGGCAAGCTTGTGGCGCCATGGGCCTTCTTTGAGGTTAAAACGGAAGGATCTTTTCGGCGAGGTCACTTGCCGGATACAGCGTTCTTGCCGGCCATCCGGCTTATGACATTGGTGGTGCTGAAGCCTTCCACCAGGGGAATAATTGCCAGGCGGCCGCCCCAGCTTTCCACCAGGCGTCTTTCGTCGCTAACGCGCGCTTCTTCGAATGACCCGCCCTTGACATGGATATCCGGCCGTATCTTGGCCAGCAGTGACAGGGGGTTGTCGCCGGAAAATGGATATGCCAGGTCAACGGGATCGAGCGCGCTGAGCGCATGCAGTCGAAACCGGATTGGAAAGATCGGGCGCTTGACCCCTTTGTAGCGTCGGACGGAGCCGTCGTCATTGACCAGCACCAGCAGGCGTGCGCCCAGGTTTCTTGCCCTTTCCAGCAGTCGCATGTGTCCCAAGTGCAGAACGTCAAAGCATCCGTTTACCGTGATCAGCAGCCTCCCTTTGGCCCCGGCATTCAGAAACCGGTCAAGGTCCTGATCGGTCGGCTGGGGCAACATGTTGTCTTCCGGAATCGCTATCGGAGTATGCCCTTTCTGGATGGCCTTTTGAATATCGGCTGTAAAGCAACCGGGGACCGGCGCGAGGTCCACGACGCGGTCCGCCAGTTTACGCGCATGCGTGGCAACTGCCGCCGTGGCAATGGCGCCGGCTTCCTTTTGTTTGAGGCAATCCACGAGCGTAAAGGGCCGCAATTGGTCTAAGGCCGTGGCAGCTTCGTAGGAAGAACATGCGGCAACCATGGAAACCGAGCGCAGATGGGCCGCCACTTCGAGACGCACGGCTATGCTGGGCACAGAAGCCCTTGGCATAGAAGGATCGTCAGGGCGAATGAGAACACAGACATCGCTGGCCTGGCGCGCGGCTTCCCTGACGGTGGCCAGATTGCCGGGGTGCAACAGGGCGAATGTCCCCGTGACCACCGCCACCGTTCCGCCGGCATCGGCCACACCTTTGCGCCAGGCGGCCCATTCCCGGATTGACAAAATACTTGGATGTTTTAGCCCTTGCATCACTTGCGCTTTGCGAATGAATATTCTTTTTTGCTGCTCATCTTACTGTCAGGCGCCTGCCGAAGCAAGTGCAACCGGGATTATTCTTCCAAAGGCTTGGGGCTGACGCGGCGGCTGTAGCCGTTGGCGAAGGCTGCTCGGAAGCGCCCGGTGCGGACCTGCCTGCCGAGGTGGTGTGGCGGCCGGGCTGGCCCGCAGAGGTCAGTCCCGGCGAGCCGATTAGCCGGAAAATTGCCGCAAGGCATGGAAGCCATCGGCGATCATCGTGTGCGCGCAGTTTGTGAGGATCACGTCTATCCCCTTTTTTACATACTCTTTGGCTTCCGCCGCGTCATCCGACCAGAAATAGTTGCAGATCAATCCCGCGTCGTGCGCGCATTTGATCTGGCTTTCATTTACGCTTCCCCCTATTTGGATCCGTTGACAGTCATATTTCTGCGCTAGTTCAATCTGTCGGGAAACGTTGTTCTGTCCAAGGAGACAGGCGCGCGTCATTTCAGGCGCATAATCACAAGTTTTTTTGAGAACAGCCTCGGTGCATCCGGCAATGTACGCAATATCCAACAGCGCCTGCTGGCGCAGGATATCGCAGACCATTTTTACCAGCCAGCCGTCGGGGCCGGCATCCTTAATATGAATGTTTAATCCGATCCGTCCGTCAACCAGCTCTAACACTTCCTCCAAGCGCGGTATGCGGGTGCCGCGCCATGCATCATTCAGCTTATCCGGACTGGAACTGTCGTTTGCGCCATGCTTAACGCCGGCATCAAGCCGCCGAATATCGTCCCAAGTCATCTCGGATATTTTCCCTTTGCCATCGGTGGTGCGGTCAACGGTATCATCGTGGCAAACCACCGCTACCCGGTCGCAACTCATCCATAAGTCAAATTCGATTTCGTCGGCTCCCACGGCAATCGCGGCGGCAAAGGCGGGCAAAGTGTTTTCAGGGCAGGCGCGACTAAGTCCCCGATGAGCGCAAAGACGGGGAAACGGAATTCCTGCGAGTCGTTGTATGCGTTCCGTATGTGGCCGATAGGCCGCAGGCCGTCGGTGCGCTTCAATCAGCGTTCTGTGCTCCACAGCATGCCGACCGTGGGAAGCAGGTTTTATGAACTTATGCTTTGGGTCTATTTCGGCCCTCAGAACACATGTCCCATCGCCCGCATCGGCCAGCAACGCTCCATTGGGTGTGGCAACGAGAGAACAACCTCCTATATTCGACTTTCCCATGGAGTAGGAACTGCGGATCACGTAAGCGCCGCTGTCAAGGGCGCGGGCCTGCGCGATGAGACGAATGCGCTCGCTGGATTCGGAGCGCTGGTAGCTTGGGCAAAGCACGATATCCACATGTTGCGCGGCCAAGGACTCAAAATGCTCTGGAAAGTATAGATCGAAGCAGGTGGCAAACCCTACGCGAACACCGGCATGCTCAAACACTATTATTTCTGCGCCCGGAGTCAAATCAAGTTCGTTTCTCTCCACATCCGTGAGGTGCATCTTGTCGTAGGTGAATGCGACCTGTCCCTTGGTATTGAATACCAGAGTTTGATTGAGCCAGCGTGATCCACTTTGCGCAAGGACAGCCAAAACGATCATGCTATCTAGGCGCTTCGCCGAAGCGGCGATTGCCTGCACAAAGTCCGCACCTTGACCCGCGGCAAACTGCCGAATCGTCTGCCGATCACTCAGGCCCGGCACATTGGCGTATTCCGGCAAGAGCACCAAGTCTTGTTCGCGGGGGTTCAGGGCATCAATCCGGTCCAATATCCAGCGAAGACAATCCTCGGCACTGGCTGGGGTGCCTTCGGTCGGATAGGGCGGTTGGAGTATTACAATTTTCACGATTATTCCTCAGTGGCGAACGTTAAAGATTAGCCGCGCGCCGGAGAGGCGTCGTCTGAAGCCGATTCGATTCTTTTAATCAAGACGTTTGTTCTTCATTTGTTGCCCACGACCATAACAATTAATTCTTCCGATTAAAAGAGCTTTGACAAGTGGTGTGGCAGCCGGGTTGGCCTTCACGGGGCCTGGCGAGCCGATTCTGTGTCTTTTTAATGCTTCCGCATGCTCTTTTTGACGGTCTTTATAAACCGACCGAATGATCTGTCCTTCTTTCGCTTCTCGACGTAGGAGAGATTATGGAACTCGGCTTCTTTCTTGAGTTTGAGATAGCTCTGGAATCTGTCTTCACTGATGACGTCATTTTCGACTGCCAAAAGAACTGAGCAGCCAGGTTCGTTGGTGTGGGTGCAATCCGCAAAGCGACAGCCTGCGGATTGCTCGTGAATATCGGCAAACGTGTCGTCCAGTCCATCGTCCGCCTCAAGAAGGCCCAACTCGCGTATCCCCGGCGTGTCGATCAACATGGCGCCACCATCCAACATAAGTAACTGGCGCCGCGAAGTGGTATGGACGCCTTCTCCCGTTCTGCTGACAGTGCTTGTCACAAATGCGTCGCAACCAATCAATCGGTTGATAAGCGTGGTTTTCCCGACTCCAGAGGAGCCCAGCAGGCAATATGTTCGCCCTGAGAAGAGAAGCGCGCGCAACTGGTCCAAGCCGAAGCCCGTTATGTTGCTGAGCGCCACGGCGTTGACAAAAGTGCATCTGCGCCTGATTTGTTCCAGTGTGTGATCGAGTTCGTTCGGCGACACCAAGTCTGTCTTTGTCAGGAGTATCCACGGCTCAATCGCGCCTTCGTTGGCCATCACAAGGTATCGGTCAAGCCTTGCCAAGTTGAAATCGTAGCCACAAGCCTGCACGATGAAGGCGACATCGATGTTCGCCGCGATCATTTGGAAATCCATGGGCTTGCCGGGGCACTTGCGGCGCAGGAACGTTTTCCTTGGAAGGACGCTATGAATCATGGCTGGACCGTCCGAGGCATGGCGCTGCATACACACCCAATCGCCCACACACGGCAGATCAGCGGCGGCGTCAACTGCGAAACGGAACTTGCCCGCGAGTTCCGCATGTATCTCGGCGTCATGACTCCGGAGGAGAAAGGCGCCCCGATCGACGGCCGTGACGCGCGCGATGCTGTGTCCCGGCTGCAGGATGGCGGCAGAACGTTGTTCAAACCAGTCGTCAAATCCTATCGCAGTCAATTCCATGGTCTTCCCTGGCGCCGGAAATAATGTGCAACTTCCCTATAGGCGGCCCACACGTGAATACGTAAAACTACTACTCAAAGTCAACTCTGAAAGGGTAACCGATCAGGGGGAGGAAGGCTAGGGGAAACCAGCGGGCCGATGGATAGGGCTACTTCGGAACATCGTAAGAACGGCCCCGGACTGCCGATAGCTTAAATGCACTGATTCGGCATTCTACTTCTTCCTCAGCGCATCAAGCGTTGTCTTTGCTTGGGGAGCCATCCGGAGAATTTGATCAAGTACGGAGCAAGGATAGTCAGAGCAGTCTGCGCAGGTTCTGACGGACTTCTTCATCGCGCATTTTCTGGTCTTGCAGAGCTGCTCGCAGTAGTAGGTCTTCACGCCCGTCGACAGACATCCGGTGCAGTTGATGTGCTCGGGCTTTATGGGCGCGTTGTTTTGCCTTGCCCATTGCTCGGCGACTTTGCTCCGGAGCGCGTTGTCGTTGTTCCGCGTGGCAATGAAAGCCTCGCATTGCTCGCAATCCAAGCCGCAGTAGCCAATCATGTTTTCTCCTGTTGCCGAACATAACATTATGCATCACGCATAGCCCGGCACGTTTCAACCATTACCATCAAGCTTGGCGACAATCTAGTTGACTGCCTATGAGCTGTCAATGTATTTTGCCGGATAGGCATGGCAAACGGGCAAAGAGGAGTTGTGATATTCGTCAAGCTGTTCGGCGAGGGTTAAGCGAATGCCAATCTGAAGTGGCCGGATAGTTATGTTGCCGCATTGAGGAAGGCTGGAGCGCAGGGGTTCCTGATGACCTAGGTACAGAGTTATTTATGCGGTTTCCCGGTAGGAGTCGGCGCGAGTTGAACCGGGTGGAAATCGTGACATTCCTGGATGACATGGCCCGGTGCGCCGAAATATCGAACTGGGAAAGGCCCAGACAAGAAAACATGAAAGCGCTCTACGACAGCTATACCCTTGCCATTACGACTGATGAAACAACTGCGCTCATCCTTAATGAAGCCCTTGCCGATTGGAATTTGGGCGTTCATTTGCCGGATGGCTCAGGACCTGCGAGACTGGAAGTCTTTTGCGCGACTCGCGCCGAGGCCGAATCGCGTCTGCGCGATCTTCGAAAACTGGCGCCCCAGGCGTGTTTTGGACCGGCGACCATCAAGCCGGTGGCCCGGCAGGATTGGGCGGAAAGCTGGAAGCAATATTTTCATGCGCAGCGCGTTTCGAAGCGAATTGTCGTCAAGCCGTCGTGGGAATCGTTTGACGCCAAGCCGGAAGATTGCATCGTCGAAATTGATCCGGGGCTGAGTTTTGGGACGGGCCTGCATGGTACAACCCGGGCCTGTCTCAGATTTCTGGATATCTGGCAACAGCGTCAGCCGCAGGCGTCTGTGCTGGATATGGGGTGCGGCACGGGCATTTTGGCAATTGCCGCCGCCAAGTTGGGGTTCCCGCGTGTGACTGCAATGGATAACGATCCCGCCGCCGTGCGCGTGGCGCGCGCCAATGCCGCCAGCAATCTGGTGGCCGATCGCATTGAATGCGTTCAGGCAGACGCCGGCGAATATAAAGCCGAAATTCCCTATGACCTTGTCCTGGCCAACTTGCTGGCGGGGCTCCTTGTCCAATTTGCGGATCGGATTGCCGCCGCTGTGAGCAAGGCGCCCGGAAGCGGCCTGGTGCTTTCCGGAATCCTGGAGGAGCAATACGAGGAGGTTAAAGCCGCGTATGTGTCCAGAGGTTTTGAAGAACAGGATTGTGTCGTTTTGGACCGGTGGAAATCCGGTTGTTTTCGCCGGGCTTGATCAAAAAACTCTCGCGGACTAGCTCTTATGTCATATCGCAGAACTGTAAGTGAAGAAATCAAGTATGATTATTCGAAAGAGCAGTATCAAGGAGTTTGGCCGCAAAAAGGCGGTCGGGATGTTCGAAGAGATGGTGACGTGGCTTTCCGAGCATCAGGTTGCCAAGCGGGGTGACCCAAACAGAGGTGCGATCTATTTTCCAACGGAGGATCGGTTCTGCAATCGTGACACTGCTTGCATGGCGCGCGCGTTTATGCGGCAGCATCTCCGCACAGGCGACATGGCGTGGCGCCAAAAAGCCTCGCTGGCACGAGATCACGTCCTCTCTGTCCAGAAGCCCAACGGAGGTTATCCGGAATTGCGGGGGCGCAAACAGAGCGATGACGGATCAACCGTTAATACATCGTTGGTGGCCGCCAATTTGATCAAGGCATATGAACTGGGCCTCGATTGTCAGACGCGCGATCTGGCGGCTCTGGAAAAAATGGCCGATTTTGAGCTCACGTTGGAATGGAAACCAGGCGCTTTTTACCACGACACGAACCATCGGCGCACATTCAAGGATCAATCAGGAACCATCATTCATTGGGGTGAGGAAGGATCGCACCGGGACTGTCAGAACACCACGGCTCTGGCTTCCATGATGCTCCAGCGCATTTACTATTACCTCGCGAAGCACGGTGGCAAGCCAAAACAGGTTTGGCTCAGCGCCGCTGGCCGCGCAATCAAGCACCTTTTGGCTGGTCAGGATCGCGATGGGCAATGGCCTTATTGCGTCGGTGACAAATGGAAAGATGCCGGTCATCATGCCATGTGCATGCAATACCTCGTGGAGGCGGCTGCATATCCGCCTCACAATCGTAACCGCTCCATCCTGTCTGCCCTGAGGCGTGCCGCAGTCTGGCTCAGCCGTGACGCTCTGTTGCAGACCAAAAAAGGCACGAAAATCAACTGGGCCGTCAATAACACTGCTTGCCTGTATTTTACCGCGGAATACTTTTTTATCGCCAGCGCCTTGACCCGGTTTGCCAACATGGACGATTCCAAGAATGGCGACATATGGCGACATGAAGCCTTGGAGTTGATGCGCTACGTCCGCACGGACCTGTGGAATAACGCGCAGCGCGATAATGAGGGTCCCTTCCGATTGACGGAAGCCGGCATTAAGATCGGGTATGCCTGGTTTGGGCAATCAATGGGCTGGTGCGTCTACACGCTCGATGACCTGATCGAGGGGATGGGCTGGTGGAAACTGCCTGTCAATCGCCAGACCCCCAGACCGTGAAACGGTAATCCTGGCGCTGCCTGCGATCTGGTCGAGCTGTTTATTCAAGTTGCCGTCCGAGCTCTGTTTGGCCAGGACCAGGGCCCAGTGCGGCAGGCGAACCTCCGCCGTCATGCCGGGCGGTAAGCCGATGTCCATTGAGAAATAAGCGCCCGGCGTATTGCGGAACGATACCAGAATTGTGCCGCGCATGGTTGGCTGCGAGCAGGCGGCTGCCGCGAGATGACCTGGCAGCGGCTGAATCAGCGCCTTTGAAAATCCAGGTTCCAACGGCCGTATTCCCATGATGCAGCGCGGAATGATATTGGCCGGCGCAGCGCCCCACGGGTGTGTCCAGTCTAGGGCGGCTTCTTCCTCGGGATTCCAGGCTTCCATCGTAATCGTGGCGCCTTGATCGAGCATTGCCAGCCAACCGTGTTTTCCCTTGGCCATGGTCAACTCCTGCAGCAAGTCTTCCTCTCCGGCGCTGGCTAAGCCTTCCAACAGGAACTGGGCGGCAAACATGCTGCAAGCCATGCCTTTTGACCGGATGAACCTCAAAATGCCGGGGGCGCTTGCCTGGTCGCTGAGACCGAATGCGCCGTCGTTCTGCGTTACTCGTTGGCATGTTGTTCGGCTTGCGCTAAGTCTTTGTTTCCCGGAATATCCATTGGCGGTAGGCGGGCAGGACCTGCTTGACGTTCAGCGCTATAATTTCCGGCAGCTCATAGGCGTGGTTCCGCCGGATAAATGCCATCAATCCCTTGGTGTGTGCGCTGCGGGTTTTGGCCGCGAGCAGCCATTCGGCGGAGTGCGTCACCTTGCTTTTCCAGCGATAAGTGCTGTGAATTGGCGTGATCTGGACACAGGCGGCCAGCCGTGCATCAACAATCAGCCCGGCCAGACGCAATGCCTCACGGCGAGAGCCAACGGTTGTTTGGACAACGGCAATGGATATTGTGGACATATTCAATTATGAACATTAATAACCGACGTGCGACGGCAATATGGTAAAGCGCGCGGCGGAAACGTCAAGTCATGCTTTGGAGAATATGGATGCAACGCGCTTGACACCGGATAATCAAAGCGCAATCATGCCGCCGTGAATACCGTATATACAACCACCATTACCCAGGAAGCCAAACGCCGCGGCATTGGCATCGAGGTCATCGATGCCGAAATGCCGATCTTTATTCTCAAACACGGGGATCGCAAGATCAGGTGCTTTAATGCCATGACCGATCGCGTCGGAGCGGTCTCGTTTCTCATGGCGCAGGACAAGCGCCTGGCCAATGCGTTTATGGTGCGCTATGGCTTTCCTGTTCCCAGGCAAATCAAATACGCGACTCTCGATCAAGCCATGGCTTTTCTGGCAAAATTCAAATCGGTTGTTGTCAAGCCTTGCCGGGAATGGGGCGGACGCGGGGTTTCTGTGGCGGTCAGCACGATGGCGGATCTGAAGCGCGCAATCGAGCGGGCGCAGAAATACAGCGAAGATGTGGTCATTGAGCAATATGTCGAGGGAGTTGATCATCGGCTGATTATTATAGACGGTTGCTTTGTGGCGGCCATCCGGCGCGATCCGGCTTGCGTTATCGGCAATGGCGTCAGTTCGATCCGCTCCCTGATTTTACAAAAAAATGCGCGCACCAGTCATGCCGACGCCAGCAACCGGATTCCACTGGATGCCGAAACGCGGCGCAACCTGGCGGTATTCGGACTGGATTACGGCAGCGTGCCCCGCAAGGGTTCAATTGTCCAAGTGCGTTTGACCTCGAATTATCATACGGGAGGATCGGTCAGCGAAATCACGGAAACCGTCAGCGCCGATCTCGTCCATGAAGCGCAAAAAATCGCCCGCCTGTTTGCCATCCCGGTGCTGGGTATCGATTTTCTGGTTAATTTCCAGACCGGCCGGCATTGGGTGATTGAACTCAGTCCCGACCTGGCCATATCGCCGCCGGAAGGCGAGAAGGTCGCACGTCATTTTCTCGATTATCTTTTTCCGGAAACGAAGGCCGGAATGGTTGCGCCGCATCCGCGCCGGGGCAAAACACCAAAGCGCGCCGCGCGGGGCGTGCGCCGTCAGGCGACCAGAACACGGAAGCCAAGCAAGCAGGATAGGGCGCGATAAATAAAATGCATTTTAAAGTGATCGGCTGTAATGTGCTCCGGCGTGAAATATTTGCCTGCGCGGCCCGTTCGCCACATCAGGTGGATGTGGTTATGCTGCCGCAAGGTTTGCATGACCAGCCCGAATTGTTGCGCCAGTCTGTCCAGCGTGAAATTGACACGCCCCTGACTGTTCATCCGCGGGGCCGCGGGCCGAGTCCTCAGGTGGCCGCAGATAGACCGTACGACGCCATTTTGCTGGGGTATGCTTTATGCAGCAATGGCACCGCGGGCTTGAAGGCCAGGCATTGCCCGGTGGTCATTCCGCGCGCGCATGATTGTCTGACCCTGCTCCTTGGAGCGCGACAGCGCTACCAGGAATATTTTGACAAGCATCCCGGAACATACTGGTACAGCAGCGGCTGGATCGAAACTTCGTTGATGCCGGGCAAGGCGCGCTATGCCCAGGAGCTGGCGAATTATACTGAACAATATGGCGAGGATAATGCCCAGTACCTGATGGACGTCCAGGCGGAGTGGTATCGGAATTACCATCGCGCTGCTTACATCGACTGGGGCTTTCCCAACCGGGAACAGGATCGGGCCTTCACGCGGCGTTGTGCCGAAGAGTTGAAGTGGGAGTATGATGAAATACCGGGCGATCCCGGACTGCTCCAATGCCTGTTGAATGGCGATTGGCCTGAGGACAAGTTCATTGTGCTTCAGCCTGGCGAGCAGTCCGTGGCTGATCCTGCGGGCCCCATGATCTTGAAAGCCGTAAAATAGCAATTTGAATTCCGTTGCAGGCAAAGTTGCCTCTAGTATCGATCAAGGGAGTGGGTTTGGCGCGTTGCACCGAATGCGGAATATCCGGCGCGCATGTTTCAAAACGATAAAAACATAGCATTGGCGTCCCATAGGGCCGCCGAGGGCTGAAGACTGTAGTCCGTAGGTTCGAACAGGCAAAATGCAGATACACAAAACCGGAACTATGGTTCTTTGCATCTGGCTGATTATTGCCCGTTTTCCTGCAGCCCACGGTCCACAGTCTAAGTTCTGAGTATCCTGTGGAAAGCTAATAAAAATATCAATTCATATAAAGGGTAGGTGACCATGATTCCAGATCTTCAAGCCAGCGTTATGTGTGATGATGTCCGTCAGGAAATGAACGGCAAATTCATGTTGATCGGGCTGTTCGAGGTCATCTCGGCCAAGCAATTTCCTTTGATGTTTCCCCGCATTTGCGTTGTGACCCGCTGGTGTGGCGGAGAGGGCGCCTTCAAGCAGGAGACCCGTTTGCTGAAACCGGATCAATCCACCGTGCTTGTGAAAGGTCAATCCATTCCCGTGCGCCTGCAGAGTGCGGAAGCGACGGCAACGAATGTGGAAGTGTTCATCAATACGGGATTCGAACAACCTGGTGTTTATTGGGTGGAGATTCAGCTGGATGGCGACTTGAAATTGCGCTATCCATTAAGAATTATACAAATGAATCCGGCCAAGCCGGCAAATCCGGCCTGAATGGGGTGGAAATATTATCATGCGTGCCAAAGTGGCCTTATCTGCCTGTCCTGATTATACGCCAACCGCTGTCCGATCGGCCGTCGAACGTCTGGTTGCCGATTTGGGTGGAATGTCCGCCTGGGTGCGGCCCGGGCAAACGGTTCTGCTGAAACCCAATTTGCTGAGCGCCAGGACCCCGGAACAGGGTGTGACCACGCATCCGGAAGTTGTCCGGGCCGTGATCCGCATGGTTAAAGCTGCGGGCGGTAGCCCCATGGTGGCGGACAGTTCCTGTAACGCGCTCAAGATCGAGCGCGTTTGGGAAAAGACGGGATTCAAGGCCATGTGTGAAGAGGAAGCGGTCCCGCTCGTAAACCTGGAAAAGGCCGGCTCGGTGCAATTTAACCGGGAAGGTGTAGTCTATAGTGTGGCCAAACCGGTCCTGGATGCGGCGCTTGTCATTAATATGCCCAAACTGAAAACACACATGCTGACTGCGTTTACCAATGCCGTTAAAAACACCTATGGCACCCTGCCGGGCTTTCAAAAAACAATGTTGCATAAGCAATATCCCACACCTTCCCAGTTTTGCGCCTTCCTGGCCACGCTTTATGCGCGCATTAAGCCGGGTTTGACCATTACCGATGCGATCATCGCCATGGATGGAAATGGCCCTTCGGCCGGCGATCTCGTTCCCTTGGGCTTCCTTGCGGGCTCAAACGATGGTGTGGCCTTGGATGGCGCTTTGTGTCATCTCCTCGATATTCCGCTCAAGGCTGTTCCTTATCTCGGCTTGCTTGAGCGGGCGGGAGTTGGTTCCGCCGATTGGAGCCGGATCGAGTTGGTTGGCAATGTGCCCGTGCCGCTCCAGCGCCCTCCGTTCCGTACCCCTGTTTCCGCAAGGCTGTTCAATCAAATTCCAGTTTGGCTGGTCCGTATGTTGGCTCCGTATTTATGGATTCGTCCGGCGTTCACGGATCTTTGTGTGCGGTGCGGTTTGTGCGTCAAAGCCTGCCCGGTTACCGCCTTGCGTCTGGTCGATAACGAACCAAAGCCGGTTTTGACGCCCACGACCTGCATTGGCTGTTGCTGTTGTCATGAGGTCTGCCCCCAAAAGGCAGTGGAGATGACGCAGAGTTTCTTGTTGAACCTTCGAAAAAGAGGAAAATTGCCTTCATGAAACACCGTGCCAAGCACGTTCTGGAATACGTTGGCGTACGCGCCGTGGCGGGACTGGTTCAATTCTTGCCGTACCGCGTGGCCTTGGGATTGGCGTGGGGGATTGCCTGGCTCATCTTTCATGCTTGTCGCTATCGGGTGGCGGATGCCCAGTCCCGCATCCGTGAAGTATTCGGGACGCGATATTCCGATCGCGAGGTGCGAAGCATTTCCTGGCGGTCCTGGCGCGATTTTTGCTTTACGGCGGTGGAAATGGTCCGAATCCCGGTCAGTTCGCCGGCATGGATTCGTTCGATAGTGGATGTCGGCGGCTCGGACCGTATAATCCTTGATCATTTAAACACGGGGAAGGGGGCTATTATTGCCGCACCGCACATGGGCTCGTGGGAAATGGCGACGCTGACCAGTCTGGCGTGCGGCGTCCGCCTCTTTACCGTCACCGGGAACCAGAAGAATCAGCTGGTCGAGGAATATATCCATCGCATGCGCATGGGCTCGGGCTTTGAAACGCTTCAGCGCAGCTCGTCCGTACTGAAGGGGATCATCCGCCGAATCCGCGAGGGCAAGGTCATGGCCATGTTGCCGGATGTGCGGTCGCGCACGCCGGGCGTCGTTGTCCAGTTCCTGGGCAAGCCGGCCAATATTGCCGGTGGGCTGGGATTGATTGCCAAAATGACCGGCGTGCCGATTTTTCCCTGCATTATTACGCGGCAAGGTTGGACGCGGCATCGGTATCGGATTCTGGAGGCGGTTTGGCCTGATGACCGTTTGGATAAGAAGGAAGACTGGCAGCGGATGACTCAGGCTGTCTTTGATGTTTTCGATCGCGCAATCAGGGAACAGCCGGAACAGTGGTTCTGGTTCAACAAACGCTGGATTCTCGATCCGCTGGACCCGGCGGCGAACACCGACGAGGCGGGCGCCGATCTTTCCACAGCGACCTGAATAGACCGCAAGGCGCCATCTTCCGGTTGAAATCATATATCGAAATAAGCAGGGACATCAATCATGGCCAAGTATGCTCTCGGCATTGATTATGGCACAAATTCAGTGCGGGCCCTCGTGGTCAGCACGGCCGACGGCCAGGAAGTCGGCGCGGCGATTGCCGGTTATCCCAGCGGGACGAACGGCATTTTACTAGATGCCCATGACCACAATCTGGCGCGCCAGTCGCCATTGGATTATGCAGCGTGCCTGGATAAGGTCGTCAGAACGGCTTTAAGCCGGGCGCGGCGTCAATTCGGCGTGCAGGGGAAAGATTTTGTTGGGATTGGGGTGGATGCCACCGGCTCAACCCCTATTCCGGTGGATGCGCAGAATCGCCCGATGTGTCTGCGACCGGCCTATAAAAAAAATTTAAACGCATATGCCTGGCTTTGGAAAGATCATACGGCTTGCGTCGAAGCGGAGCGGATCACGGAGCAGGCCAACAGATCAAGGCCGCATTTTCTTGCCAAGTGCGGCGGGGTTTATTCCCCGGAATGGTATTGGGCCAAAGTATGGCATTGCCTTAATTTGGATCGCGGCCTGTTCGAGGCCACACATGCCTGGATCGAGTTGGCCGATTATATCCCGGCCTTGCTTTGCGGGATCAGCCGGCCCGAGGCTGTTGTCCGCGGAGTATGCGCCGCCGGGCATAAGGCTTTGTTTAGCAGGCAGTGGGGCGGGATGCCGGATGTCGAATTCCTCGCAGAGCTTGACTCGCGCCTGGCCAGAATCCGCGAGCACATGCCGGCGGAAGCATTTGGGATCGATCATCTGGCCGGACGTTTGGCAAAATCGTGGGCAACTGCCTGGCGGCTGCCTGAAGGGTTGCCCGTGGCGGTGGGCGCCATAGATGCCCATCTTGGCGCCGTGGGGGCGGGAATCAAAACCGGGACGCTGGTAAAGATCGTTGGCACGTCCGCTTGCGATATTATGGTGGCCAAAAATACGATGCAGGTGCCGGATATCCCGGGTGTTTGCGGCATTGTGGATGGATCGGTTTTGCCCGGCTATATTGGCATTGAAGCGGGCCAAGCCGCCGTGGGGGATATCTTTCGCTGGTTTGTCTCCGACGTATGCCAGGGAAATGATGCCTTGCAGGTCAAACTGACAAATGAATCCCAGCGCTCGAAACCCGGAGCCAGCGGGCTTCTGGCTCTCGACTGGCACAATGGAAATCGGAACATCATCGGCGATCCGCAACTTTCCGGACTACTGGTCGGCATGACCCTGCACACGACGCGTGCAGAGATTTATCGCGCTCTGCTGGAGGCTACGGCCTTCGGCGCATTGACCATCATCAACCGGATTGAGGAATATGGAGTGCCGATTGAGCGCGTGGTTTGCTGTGGCGGGATTGCCGAAAAAAATGCGCTTTTTATGCAGATTTATGCCGATGTGCTCAACCGGTCGATGTTTATTTCGCGTTCGGCCCAGACCTGCGCGCTGGGGGCGGCGATTGCCGGCGCCCTGGCGGGGGGTGCATATCCGGCCATTGAGCCGGCGATTGCCGCGATGACGGGGATTAAAGGAAAAATATATCGGCCGATTCCTGGTAATGTTGCCGTCTATCGGGAATTATATAGCCAATATAAAATTCTGCATGATGCCTTTGGCGCGAAAGCCGGCCATATGCCCCCGTCGAGCGTAGGCGGCATTATGAAAAAGTTACTGGCCCTGCGCAAGCCGACTGACAAACAAAAAGGGCCGCTCCGGTGAGCGACCCTCCTTGTTTAATCTATGGCCTAAGCTTTTTGGCTTAAGGCCATCAAATTTCGCTTACTTTGCCGCAGGCGCATCCGCCGCCGGAGCTGCTGCCGGAGCTGCCGCTGGGGCCGCCGCCGCCGCTTCCGCAATGCTGGTGACGGTCTTGATCATCGTCGCCTTCTTGCCGGACTTGCTCGTCTTCGTGGTGCCCATGCCGACCAGCTTGACGTCCTTGCCGATAAACTTATCAATATCCGCAACAGAGGGTTCGCCTTCCTTGGCTGCCTTCGGAGCCATCACTTTCACTGCCGTGCCGTCGGCTTCCGTAAGGATGAATCCCATGGGATGTTTGGCCAGCTTGCCTGTAACCGTGATTTCTTGCAATACGGCATCTTTCTTAGCCGTTTTTTCAGCTGTAGCCGTTTTTTCAGCTTGTTCAGCAAAAACCGACAGAGAACCAAACAGACAAACAGCCATTAATCCGACAACAATACGCTTCATATGTGATCTTCCTTGCTTGTGATAAAAAATTGTTTCACTTTCCAAACATGTCAAAATCGTTTGCTTTCTCGATGAGTTCACCTCCTGTTCTTGAAAAGATTAAACAAAGGCCAACTGCTGCGAAATAACAAACAACGGGATACTGTCACTCGGCAGGATAAAAAGCAAGTATTTGTTGCAGTATTGTCGTGTTGCGGTAGCCGGCTGGAAGATTCCGCCGGAGATTTCAGGTAGGCGGTTCAGCGCGAATCATCTGCAAGAATTCGGCTTCGTTCATCACGGTGATGCCCAGCGCCATGGCTTTGTCCAGCTTGGCGCCCGGTTCCTTTCCGGCGACCACGCGGAATGTTTTCTTCGATACGCCGGCGCTGACTTTGCCGCCCAGAGCGCGAATGGCTTGTTCGGCCTGGTCGCGGCTGAATTTTTCCAGAGTACCAGTCACCACAAACACCTTGCCGGCCAATCGTCCGCCGGTCGGCACGGCATCGGCGGCGCGTTGGAAGGTGACGCCGGCTTCCTGAAGCCGACGAATAAACTCGCGGTTGTGTGGCGACTGAAAATAAGCATGGATATTTTGGGAAGCGATTGGGCCCAGATCCGGGATTTGCTGGAGTTCATCCGGCGTGGCCTGCATCAGCGGTTCGATGCTTTGATAATGCTGCTCCAGATTTTGCGCCATCTTGGCGCCAACCTGGCGAATACCGAGCGCGAACAATACCCGCCAGAAATCACGGTGTTTGCTGGCTTCAATGCCGGCGAGCAGATTTTGCGCCGATTTTGCGGCCATCCTTTCCAGGGCGGCCACGTTTTCCAGGCGCAGACGATATAAGTCGGCGGGGTCGGATACAAGATTAGCATCCACAAGCTGATCCACCAGCGCTTCGCCCAAGCCTTCGATATCCATTGCGCCGCGTGCGGCAAAATGCCGCAGCCAGCGCTTTAACTGGGCCGGACATTGGAGGTTTTCGCAGCGAAAGGCAACTTCGCCTTCGCGCTGAGTAACGGGCTCTCCGCAAACCGGACACTTGGCCGGCATTTGGAACAAGATTTCATGGCCGCTGCGTGCGCCCGTATTGACGCCGACGACGGCGGGGATCACTTCGCCGGCTTTTTCCACATAGACTTTGTCGCCTATGCGGATATCCTTGCGTTTAATCTCGTCGGCATTATGAAGCGTTGCGCGGTTGATGGTGGAACCCGCCAAAGCTACGGGATCGAGTTCAGCCACGGGAGTAAGTACGCCGGTGCGGCCCACCTGAACCGTAATGGCTTTCAGTCGGGTCTCGGCGCGCTCGCTCTCATACTTGAAGGCCACCGCCCAGCGCGGGCTCTTGGCGGTTGTGCCCAGGATATCGTAAAACCGGCGTTCGTTGACCTTGATGACGCCGCCGTCAATGCCGAAAGGGAAGGTTTGCCGCATTGCTTTCAGCTCCTCCAAGGCGGCAAACACGGCATCCATGGAACGGCAGAGCCAGAACTTGCCGGGAGTATTAAGTCCGAAGGTTTTTAAGGTCGAGAGCATTTGCGCGTGCGTATCGAAGGCTATGCCTTCCAATTCGCCGACGCCATAGATGATCGCATCCAGCGGACGCTGCGCCACCTGGTGCGAATCCAACAGTTTCAATGAACCGGCGGCGGCATTGCGCGGATTGGCGAAAGGTTCTTCGTCCGTCTCCTCGCGGGCGCGATTGATGGCGGCAAACCCGTCCCTGGTCATGTAAACTTCTCCGCGGACCTCAAGAACGGCGGGGGGGGTGCCGGGACAGCGCAAGGTGAGCGGCAACGAGCGGATGGTACGCAGGTTGGCGGTGATGTTATCGCCAATGATTCCGTCGCCACGGGTGCTTCCGGCAACCATGCGACCATGTTCATAACGCAAGGCGATAGCCACACCGTCAATTTTAGGTTCGACGATATAGGTGAATCTCTGATCCGGCAACAGCCGTAAAAGTCGTTCGTGAAAATTCACCAGTTCCGACTGGCTGTAGGTGTTATCCAGGCTCATCATGGGCAGGCGATGCCGCACTTGTTCGAAGGCTGTCAGGGGCGCACTGCCCATGCGCCGGTCATTGCCCACGTGCTGAGTTGGGGAATCCGGTGTCAGGAATTTGGGGTGCTGCTTTTCCAGGTTGTCGAGCTCATGATACAAACGGTCATATTCACGATCGGAAATCTCCGGCATATTGGCGCCGTAATACAGCCGATTATGGCGTTCAATCTCCCCCCGGAGATGGCGGATACGATCCTGAACTTGCTTGTCATTCATGAGCGCATGCTACCGGAAGGTGTTTGTAAACGCCATGAAAATCTGGCTTTTCAGGGTTTAACGCGGGGCTTTGTTTTGAGCCATATGATCGACGATATCCTGCGGCTCTGTTTCTGCCGTCATCCATAGCTATTTTCCGTTCAGATCGACATGGATCGGTTTTCATTCATGGTGATGAAATGCGATATATCGTTCGCGTGCAAAATAGTGCTTGTCAATGCCTTTTGAAAATTCAACAATGTAATAGAGGGGGGACCGATGACGCGGATTAATCCATTTTGCTGGAACGTGTCGTTTGCCTTGGTGATGGTTTTTAACACTCTAATATTGTCCGGATATGGAAAGGATAATATGAACCCAAAAAATCAACAAATGGTCAGGACAACCCGTGGCGATGACCGCTGGTTCCCGGGTGACAAGACGACGTTGGGCAATTTGGTTGCTTCTTGCATCGACGCGGCCCGGGTGAGCCCGCTTAAAGGCCGGATTATCGGCGCCATTGCGCCGCATGCCGGTTATATATATTCCGGGTCGGTTGCCGGCTACGTGTACCGTGCGCTTCAGGATCAGGCCCGCCGGGGCGATGCGCCGGACACGGTTGTCATCCTGGGCTTCAGTCATCGCGGAGGTTTCCGCGGTGTTGCCCTCATGGATGGTGATGCGATTCGTTCGCCTCTCGGAGAGACTGAACTCGACAAGGATGCCTTGAGCGTGCTGAGCAGCAACCGGCCGGCGATTTATCCGGATTATGCTCCGCATAACGGCGAACACTCGGCCGAGAATCAGATTCCGTTTGTGCAGACGGCCATCCCCAAAGCAAGGCTGGTGGTGGGCTTGATCGGCGATCATAATCCGCAAACGTTCGATGCCCTGGCGGCTGGTTTGGAAGAATTGGCTAAAATACGCAAGCTGCTGGTCATTGCCAGCTCCGATATGCTCCACGATCCGGATTACAATTTGGTAACCAAAACCGATCGCAACAGCTTGAAAAAAGTGGCCGCAATGCAAACCGACGATTTGCTGCAGCAGTGGAGCTACGAAAACCAGATTTTCTGCGGCATGTCGGCGGTTGCGGTAACCATGCGGTTTGTGAAACAGCAGGGAGTGCGGGAAGGCGTTGTCTTGCATTACCGCAATACGGGCGACGATCATCCCGAAAGCAGGGGAAATTGGGTTGTGGGATACGGCGCCGTGGTTTTTCCCCTCGCGATTTCCGGAAAACAGTGAGCAAGAACCGGGCAATGGCCCACGGCAAACGTGATTTTAACGCGCTAATTTGAGGCAGATGATTGATGATGCACATAAGCACGCCTTATTACCTGATCGATGAAAGAAAACTGCTGCGGAATTTGAAGATTATCCGCCATGTGCGCAAAGTTTCGGGCGCCAAGTCCGTGCTGGCGCTGAAATGTTTTTCAACTTGGTGCGTTTTCGACCTGATGCGCCAATATATGGATGGAACAACGAGCAGCTCGTTGTATGAAGCTCGCTTGGGATATGAAAAATTCGGAAAAGAGGTCCATGCCTATAGCGTCGGTTTTTCGTGGCAGGATATCGAATCCGTCAGGAAATACGCCGACAAGGTTATTTTCAATTCGCTTTCCCAGCTCAAAAGATATGCCGGCATTGTCCGCGGACTGAAACAGGGCCTGCGGATCAATCCGGGACTGAGTTATTCGCACTTCGACCTGGCGAACCCGGCCAGGAAGTATTCACGGCTGGGCGTAACCGACAAACTTGAACTCAGGCAGGCGGCATCCCTGATCAGCGGCGTAATGTTCCATTTCAACTGCGAAAACAATGATTTTGGCAATTTTGCCGGGAACATGGAGCGCATCGCGCGGAAATACGGGGAACTGCTGAAGAAGATGGAATGGGTTAGTTTGGGAGGGGGGCTGGCCTTTACGCAAGACGGTTATCCGCTTGAAAAATTCTGCGCGTGCCTTAAATCTTTCGGCGAGCGATTCGGCGTCCAGGTCTATCTGGAGCCTGGAGAGGCGGCCATTACCGGTTGCGCGGAACTGGTGACCACGGTCCTGGATGTTGTCCACAACAAGATGGATATCGCCATCGTGGATGCCTCAACCGAGGCGCATATGCTGGACCATTTGATTTATCGCACCTGCGCAAAGATCGCCTCTCCCGGTCCCGGCCATTACAAAGTCATGATTGCCGGCCGTTCCTGCCTGGCAGGCGATGTCTTTGGTCAATATTGCCTGAAAACCAAGCTGAAGCCCGGTAGCGTGGTTCGGATCGCAGATGCCGCCGGATATACGATGGTGAAAAAGAACTGGTTCAACGGATTGCCCATGCCGTCCATTTGCGTGCGCCGGTTGGACGGGACGCTTGATTTAGTCAGGAATTTCGGCTACAAAGATTATGTTGACAGTTTATCATAGGAGAAGAATACATATGAAAAAAAACGTGTTGATCATAGGCGCCGGGGGTGTCGCCCACGTGGCGGCCCACAAAGCGGCGATGAATAACGATGTGCTGGGAGATATCTGTATTGCTTCCCGCACTCAGGCCAAATGCGACGAAATTATCGCGAGCGTTAAACGCAAAAATCACATCAAGGATCCTTCGAAAAAACTCTATTCGCGTTCGATTGACGCGCTCGACATTGCGGCCACCGCCAAGCTGATCAAGGAAACCAATTCCGCAATCGTGATCAATCTGGGTAACGCCTTCATCAATATGTCGGTTCTGGAAGCCTGCTTGCAGACAGGCGCGGTTTATCTGGATACGGCGATCCATGAGGACCCGGACAAGGTCTGCGAAAACCCGCCCTGGTACGCAAATTACGAGTGGAAACGCCGTGAGCGCTGCAAGGCGCAGGGGTTGACGGCCATTATGGGAGTGGGATTCGATCCGGGCGTGGTCAATGCCTACTGCGCCCTGGCAGTCAAGCGTTACTTCGACAAAATCGATACGATCGACATCATGGATGTCAACGCTGGCTCGCACGGCAAATACTTTGCCACGAATTTCGACCCGGAAATAAATTTTCGCGAGTTCATCAAGGTTTGGACCTGGATTGACCGGCAGTGGCGCGAGTATCCGACGCATTCCGTCAAGCGCGTCTATGATTTTCCCGTTGCCGGACTTTGCCCGATTTACCTCAACGGTCACGACGAATTGCATTCGCTTTCGAAGAACATCGATGCGAACAGTATTCGATTTTGGATGGGATTCGGCGATCACTACATCAATGTATTTACCGTGCTGCGTACGCTCGGATTCCTCTCGCACCTGCCGGTGACCCTGACCACGGGCCAAAAGGTTGTGCCGCTCAAGGTTGTCAAGGCGCTCCTGCCTGACCCGAAGACGCTGGCTCCCGGCTATACAGGCAACACCTGCATCGGCAACTTCGTCAAGGGCTGGAAAAACGGAAAAAAACGCGAGGTTTTGATCTACCAGGTCTCGGACCATAAGAAATGCTATGAAGAAGTTGAGTCCCAGGGCATCAGTTATACCGCCGGGGTTCCGCCGGTTGCCGCCGCCATGCTTGTAGCCCAGGGCATCTGGGATCCCAAAACGATGGTCAATGTCGAGGAACTCGATCCTGAGCCGTTTATTGCCCTTCTGGATAAAATTGGCCTGCCAACCGAAGTCAAGGAAATCAAGCCCGGCAGCAAGGCTTCGTTTGACGGCACCGTCAGGGACTTGGCGACGGAATTGGCCAAATCGACGGCCACGGTCACGGTTTCGGCCGCGAATCCGATGATTGCACTTGCAGCGAAAACTTCCACTGCCAAAAAGAAGCCTGCCAGTAAAGCTGTCGGTAAAAAGAAATAGTCGATTGCGAGTCACTGGGTTTTTTAAGCCGCAGGAGGACAAATCGCATGTCCATGCCGAAAATCTCGCAGAGCGACAAGGCTGTTTTGCGCGAGTTGGGGGCCAAGTACGCTGAAATTGCGGCCGACCCCGTGAACCAAGTCCGCAAAAAATTATGGAAGCGCTTGAATAACGTCGAGCGCGTCAAGCCGCCGATTTTCATTTATGAGATTCCCTGGTGCGAAATGAATGTCAACGACGAGTTGACCATCCGCAGCCAGGACCCGCTTTGCCGGGGACTGGAACAGAATCTCAGGATGAAAATCTACCAGTGGAATCACTTGCCGGGCGACATGGTCGTGGAGCCGGTGATTTATGCTCCCGTGGCAGTGACAGACAGTGGCTTCGGCATCAAAGAAGATGTCGATATTACCAAGACCGACGAAACGAACAATGTGGTCTCAAGGCATTTTAACATCCAGATCAGAGAGGAAGCCGACGCGGAAAAAATCAAGATGCCGGTGGTCACCCATGATGCCGCCCAAAGTGCGGAATATCTTGAGGTTGTCGCCGGCATATTCAATGGGATCGTCCAGGTCAGGAAGGGCGGTACCAAGGGCTTCAGTTTTAACGCCTGGGATGAACTCGTTCGCTGGACCGGCATCCAGGAAGTTCTCATGGATATGGTCCTGCGTCCCGAGTATGTCCATTTGTTGATGCAGCGCTTGACGCGGGCCTACCTCGCGCGCCTCGATCAGTATGATGCGTTGGGCCTCCTTCTTCAGAACAACGATAACAGCTGCAGCACTTCGGGCGGGTTGGGCTATACCGACGCGCTTCCCGAAGTCGACGGCGCCAGACAAACGGTGCATCCCATGAATTGCTGGGGACGGTCGATGTCGCAAATATTTTCGGAAGTTTCGCCGGAAATGCACGATGAATTTGCCCTGAAGTATGAAATGGAATGGCTCAAGCGCTTCGGCGTGACATATTACGGCTGTTGCGAGCCGCTCCATAAAAAGGTTGGCATCCTGAGAAAAGTGCCTAATCTTAAAAAAATCTCGATGAGTCCCTGGATCAAATTCGACGAGGCTGTGGCCAATATCGGCCGCGACTATGTTTTTTCGTTCAAACCTAATCCGGCGCTGCTTGCCGTTGACGCCTGGAATCCGGCCGACGTCCGCAAATATCTGCAGGAAAAGCTCGAGTTAACGAAGTCCTGCGCCGTTGAAATCATCCTCAAGGATATCAGCACTGTCCGCCATCAGCCGGAGCGCCTCTGGGAATGGGCGCGCATAGCCGCCGAGGTTTCCGCGCAATACGCGTAGTTGCTACACACACGAGCCGCCGGAGGACAGTGCTTTTCTGACGGCCTGGGGGTCAACTTGGGCTATGGTCGTGTTTGCGACCAGCGCCTGCCATGCGGCCACACCGGCAGCTTCGCCTGTCTGATTCAGATTCACCATCACTCGGACAGCGCCGAATGCTTCCCGGTCGGCGTCAAGCATGCGGCCGGCGGCAATGACGTTCCGGGAGTTTTTGGGAATCAACGCGCTTAGAGGAATTTGGTAATATTTTGGAGAAGCAACCGTTTCCTCGCGCCAGCGGCTCGTGACGGTTTCTTTCCCCGGCCGGCAATAATACTGGGTTCCATTTAAATGCCGGAAAGTTATTCCAGGTTTGTCCTGGTGATGGATGTCCACCGGGTAAGTCCCCTTGGCAATGGCGTCGGAGTATTTATGCCCGTTAAGCAGATCTTTTCCGGTTATCCGGCCAAGACCCTCGATATGCCGGCTTTCCCGGATGCCGATTTGTGAAGGCAGGGCATGCAATGCGATGCAGTTGCCTTGCGCGTATTTTCTATAGATATCCATGATCGCCCTGATCTGGCGGCGGCCTTCCATCTCGCAATAAGTTAATTGATCGCCATCCGCCGGATTCTTTCCGGCAACGCGCGTGCCGGCAAGCATGTAAACATCGTCGTCCGGTGGGATCGTAGCGCCCCAGATGAATCCTTCCGGCAAATCGAATTCTTTGGCATGGTCCATGATCAGTTTGTTGGTATCAAGCTTGGTATCCCAATGGGTGAATCTGGCGCAAGCGGTCGGCGGTTGGATATGCTCCGGCACATAGGTCGGCAATCCTGCCAAACTGCAAAGGTCGGCATCGCCGGTGGCATCGACGAACATTTTGGCTTTAATCGCGCCCCGGCCGGACTTGGTCTGGATAATTACCGCGGTAACGCGCCCATCCTCAATGATCGGCGCGGAAAAGAAAGCATGGAGGCAAGGCTTGATTTTAGACTCGAGAACGAGTTCATCCAGTTCAATGGTCAACTCTTCCGAATTCAGCCGGATTCCAAAGATCTTCGAGTTTTTAAACGGGCTAATCGCATTTCTTTTGGCCAGCCTTTCCATGACTTCATATGTCAGTCCGCCGATGATCTGTTCGTTGAAATCCGTGTCATAAATACTGTGCCACATGTGCACCAAACCGTTGGTGGCGACTCCGCCGAACCGGTTCTGTTTTTCGACGATGACGACGTTGGCGCCAAGCCGGGCAGCCCGGACCGCGGCAAATACGCCGGTGCAACTTCCGCCCAAAACGCAGATATCCGCCTCGGTAATTACGGGCACTCTTTCTGATGGAATCTTGATTCGTTTCATATTTTCTCCATGATAAATTGTGTTTTCATGGACATGTTGCTCCGGCCAGCACGCGAAGAGGTATTGCAAATTCCTGTCCGGGAATACGGACAGGGCGCGTTGTTTACGATCTAGGCGTTACTGGTTGACGTGAACCACCTTGGCGGGCGGGAATCCGTTGAACGGGGTTGAGGAGGCAACGCTGTAGGCGCCTATGTTTTGGCTGTAAAGCAGGTCACCACGTTCGAGGTTGGCAGGAAGTTCCTCGGACATCGAGATCACATCCAGCGCATCGCAGGTAGGCCCAAATACGGTGCAAATCTGGGTAGGGGCCTTTTTGAAAGCCTTCAGATGGTATTGGCAATGATCAAAGATGATGCCTGAGAAAGTGTGATAAACGCCATCATCGATATAATAGCACAGTTTGCCGTCGCGCACGGCCTTGCCAATGATCTTCGATATGGCCGTGCCGGCGGTCGCCACCATGAAACGCCCCGGTTCGGCCAGAATCTGAATGTCTTTGGGAAAGAGCCGTTCCAGTTCGGAGTTGATCTTGCGGGCCAGTTCACGGAACGGTTTGACGGAAGCATCGTAAGGCGCGGGGAATCCCCCGCCGATATCCAGCAGGTTCATCTTGTTATAGCCGCGGTCGCGCGCTTCTTTGAATACGTTAGCTGCGAGATTGATGGCCTGCACGAAATTCTCGAAGTTGGTGGTCTGGCTGCCGACATGGAAACTCAGTCCTTCGACAACCAGTCCGGCCTTGTCGGCTTCGAGAATCAGGTCGACCGCTTCGCCCGAGGCCGCGCCAAATTTTGACGAGAGTTCGACCATTGCGCCGGTATTGGCGACTTTGAGGCGCAGGCAGAGCCCGGAGTGTGGGGCGTACTGCTTGATTTTTTTGATTTCCTCAGAGTTGTCGTAAGTTACCAATGCCTTGTATTGATCGAGCGCCTGCAAGGTCTCGTTGGCTTTGATCGGATTGGCATAGATGATCTTGTCCCAAATCCAGTCCTGCCGTTGCTTGGCCGGAAGGTCCTTGATGTACTCGTGCACGATCATGAATTCCGGCAATGAGGCCACGTCAAAACTCGCCCCGGCCTCGTAAAGCGTCTTGACGATGGCGCTATCCGGGTTGGCTTTGACGGCGAAGTAGGCCTGGACACGCGGCAGATATTTTTTAAAAGTGGCATAATTCCGGCGCAGTTCGTTGTGATCCACAACAAAGAGGGGGGTGCCGTGTTGCTGAGCCAGTTGATGTAGGACCTTTAATGATGGCATAAGCTCCTCCTGCAATATCCCGGATTCAAGGCGCCCTTAACTTTCAACGGGCCCAGAGTATTGCAGACTGACGAGGCATAGACAAGCGGCAAGATGAAAATTGGTTTTTCTTGACGCTCGGCGTTTGACTCGGCAATCTACGCCAGGTTCTCGAATAGTCGTAAAGACTCAACCGGTGGCGTAAGCCAGGGCCTGGTTGTTGGTCCGTACACAGAAGATGCCGCGACGGAAGTTCGGTGGAAAAATGAATAGCGCGTTAATTTTATTAAGTGGCGGGCTGGATTCCTCCACCTTGCTTCATTACGTCAACAGCAAGCCGGATGCTCGGCCGCTCTATGCCTTGACGATTAGTTATGGCCAGAAGCATGCGCGTGAAACCGCCTGTGCCGTCGCCCAGGCGCGCACCGCGAAAGTCAGGGAGCACCGACAGGTGGATCTCTCGTTTTTCGGCGAACTGGTTGCCGGCGCGTCGGCTTTGACCGATCTGACCATGCCGGTTCCGGCGCTGGACTCATTGGCGCCAAACCAGCTTGACCAGCCGCCGACCTATGTGCCCAATCGCAATATGCTTTTTCTGGCTTTGGCCGCTGCCTTTGCCGAGGCCCGGGGGGTAGCCGATGTTTTTTACGGCGCGCAAACTCAAGACCGCTACGGTTACTGGGATTGCACGCAGACTTTTCTTGAGCGGATGAATGCCGTTTTGAGCCTTAATCGCCGTCAGGCTGTCAGGTTGCATGCCCCTTTTATGCTTATGTCCAAGAGTGAGGTTGTAAAAATTGGCCTGGACCTAGGCGTTAATTATGCCGAGACATGGAGTTGCTATCGCGGGGAAGATCAACCGTGCGGCGTGTGCCCTTCTTGCGTGGAACGCCAAGCGGCATTCGCGGCCTGCCATGTAGCCGACCCGGCCTTGCGGCGACGGCCGGCCGTCAAAATCTGATCAGCTGTCCGCGGGTTGTTGCTTGCCGTTTGTTGCCGGCTTGCTGCGGTCTTCCGGCGCCTTTTGGAAACTTTCCACAACCAGCCGGGAAAGCTCTTTGTCGGGCGCTTCGACGATGTCCCGCGTAATTTCGAACGTGGTCCTGCCGGTATTTTTGGCGATCAGTTTCAAGCCGTGCTGGAAGTCCCTGAATTTTTCGCTGAAAATCGTGCGCATCGTTTTGTCTTGCGTGGTGCTCAGTTCGACAAGCAGGTCGACGGCCTCGTCGTTGAAAACTAGATCCAGGGCGTGTTCCTCCTTGAAGCGCTGCGCGAAGGCGGCCACCTCCGTTTTCAGCAGTGCGCGCTGGGAACGCTGGTTCTTGCGAAGCAAACTCTTGAGCGCGCCGGTCGGGTCCGTGATGGTGTTGGAATCGGCTTCGAAATTTTTCACGGCGGTCGAGGGCAATTGGAACTTGAAATTGCGGAAGACCTGCTCCATCACGGTCATCAGGCCGCGTGCGCCGGTCTGTTCCTTAATGGCCCGCGTGGCGATTTCAGCGATGGCCTCCTTGGTTATCGTCAAGTCGATGCCATAGCCGTTAAAATCCTGCCGGTATTGCGCCAGAATACTGTCCTCCGAGGTCAGCATGATTTGCTGGAGATCGGCGGCGGTGAGCGCGTCGCAGGTGACGCGGACGGGGAGACGCCCGATGAATTCCGGCTCGAACCCGAAATCGATAAAATCGCGGGTTTCGGCCAATTTCAGGTATTCATTGTCGGCCTGAGGGGTTTTGGCGGCCTGGCTGAATCCTATGGGCGCGACGCTGACCCGTTTTTTTACGCGTTCCGCCAGGCGGTCGAAAGCGCCGCTGACAATGAAAAGAATGTGGCGCGTATTGAGCGTGCGCCGTGGCGGCTGACCGCTGCGCTGCAATTGCATGATGGCTTCCATTTGCCCGAGCAAATCGGTTTGGCTTTGCAGGCTGACGTCGGTTTCCTCCATGAGTTTAAGGAGGTTGACCTGCACTCCGCGGCCGGAAACGTCGCGGCCATATGAGCCGGCTTGCCCGGCGATTTTATCGATTTCGTCGATGTAAATAATTCCATATTGGGCCAAGTCAACGTTGCCGTCGGCGGCGCGCGCCAAGTCCCTGACCAAATCCTCGACATCATGCCCGACATAGCCGGTTTCTGAAAACTTGGTGGCATCGGACTTGACGAAGGGCACGCCGATCAACTTGGCGACACAGCGCATAAGGTAGGTCTTGCCCACACCGGTTGGGCCAAGCAAAATGATGTTTTGTTTGGCATAATCGTGATCGCGCAGGGCGGGTGTTTCCAGGCATTGACGCACGTGGTTGTAATGGTCGCAGATGGCCACGGAAAGCACCTTCTTGGCCTCAGACTGTTGGATAACATAGCGATCGAGATAGTCCCGGATATCGCGCGGCTTCAGGTTGAATTCGCGGATTCGCCGGAGCTTATCCTTCGTGGCGGCATTATCGTCGGGCGATTTGGAGTCTCCTTTGTCGCCCGCTGCGGACGCCGGGGTGTTGTCAAACATCGGGTTGGCGTGCGCTTGGCGCAGGATATCCTGAAATTGCTTTTGCCAGTCGTCCAGCGGGGTTTTGGGTTCGTCAGTGTTCATGGGCAAAATATAGTCCAAGGAATTCAATCAGACAACACTTATTGCGCACTCAAAACCTTGACTAAGGCCGGACAGATGCCGAGAGTTTGGATTGCATGCCCTGATGCCGCAGCTTGCAAGGGACTTCTTCCTCACTTGTTATTTACACGTCATCGATGTATGCAAGTAGGGGCCTGCTCGCCGATGCACGGCAGCATCTGACCTGGCCGCCGCCTTCAAGCTCGCGCCTTGCCGATCTGATCATTGTTGGTGACGGCAAATTAGACGCATGTTAATTGCCAACTCATAACCTGCCGTAAATTGCCGGGTGTGCGTGTTTTTTTATTATCTCTGCTTGACTCCATCCGATGACCTGATATTTTTTTATTTTCTGATAGCAGGGGAGGGATGAATTTGCTGTCACAAAGCAACAGGCGATACGTGATAATCGATCGCCTTCGGGCATTGACCGGCAGCATTGCGCCAAAAAACAAATAAGAGGACGCTTGGAATGAATCGTTGGATGCCCTACCTGCGCCTGTTGCGACCCGACAACTGGTTCAAGAACGTGTTTATGCTGCCCGGTATCGTTCTGGCTTTATACTTTAGGCCCGATCTGCTTGGCTGGCCGACCATATGGTCTTTAGCGTTGGGCTTTGCGGCGGCCTGCTTGATTGCCTCGAGTAATTATGTGTTCAACGAAATCCTCGATGCCGAGAGCGACCGGCATCATCCCGTCAAACACAACCGACCTCTGGTGACGGGAACTGCGCGGATTTCCCTGGCTTGGGTCCTCTGGGTTGCCGTCAGCTTGGCTGGAGTGTCAGCGGGATTTTTGTTGAATATTCGATTTGGCATTGTTGGTTTTTTGTTCTGGGTGGCCGGAATTCTATACAACATCCCGCCGATCCGGCTCAAGGATATTCCCTATTGCGACGTGCTGAGCGAATCGCTCAACAATCCGTTGCGGCTGGCCCTGGGCTGGTATGCCACGGGACTGGGTTCCGCGCCGCCGCTTTCGATGTTTGTGGCCTATTGGATGTTTGGGGCCTTCTTGATGGCGGCCAAACGGTTTGCCGAATATCGCATGATCGGCAATGTCCAGAAAGCTGCCTGCTATCGCAAGTCTTTTATGCGGTACACGGAAGAGAGTTTGATCGAAAGCATTCTGTTTTATGTGACCTTATTTGCCCTGATGAGCGGTTTTTTTATCGCCCGCTACCGATTCGAACTAGTCCTGGCCGCGCCGTTGGTGGCCCTGGCCATGTCGTATTATCTGCACTTGGCCTACAAACCGGCGATTACCGTGCAATATCCCGAATTGCTCTACCGCGAAAAAAAGCTGGTGCTGATCATTCTGGCGGCCTGCATTGCCTGCGTTATCCTGCTCTTTGTTGATCTGCCGAATTTCGACCGCCTGTTCGATCCGTGGATTTTGTCGCAGAGGCAACTTCGCTGAGCCATGCGGCGTACGAATTCAGGATGGTCAAATCCGGAAACTGGCATCGCTTGAAAAACGGCTGTTGTAGAGGTTTTTTTTATGTCCTGGTTAAAGCGCGATTTGACCACACGCTTTTTTTTGGCTCTTCTGGCCGGGATTGTGCCTTTTATTATCGGACGGGTTGTGTTCCTCGATTCGCCTTTCACCACGGACGAGAACAGCTACCTGTTCCAAGCGCGAATTTTTCTGGAGGGCGCTTTGGCGCGCCCGTTGCCGCCCTTGGCACATCTATTCGATCATGAAATGATCATTCTGCGTGAGGGGACCGGGTGGGTTTCCCGGTATTCTCCCGGACATTCTCTTTGGTTGATCCCCGGCGTTGCGGTAGGCGTGCCCCGCCTGATGAGTTCGCTTGCTGCCGCTTTAGGCATCTGGTGGTTAACCGGGGCCGGACTTCGATTGCGATTGCCGGTGTTGTTGGTTGGTTTTATCACACTGGTTTCCCCGTGGTTTCTTTTCATGCAGGGAACCTTGCTCAGTCATACCAGTGGATTCGCGATGACCTGTCTGATGATCTGGGGTGTGGTGACATGGATGACCACAAGCCAGGTTAAATATGCGGCCTGGGCCGGAGTAGGGTGGAGTTGGCTCTATCTAATCCGCCCGTATACGGCGACATTGCTAGCCATTCCATTCGGCCTGGCCGCGCTGATCCATTTGTGGGTGAAACGCGACCGAAGTGCATGGATCGGTTGCGCGCTGTTTGCAGGAATTGCCGGATTGGGCGCGCTGCTTTTCCTGCTCTATAACGCATTGATTACCGGTGATCCGTTCCTGGCTACCTATTTGTTTTACGATCCCCACGACGCGTTGGGATTTGGTCCCCGCCGTTCCTCCGGACCCACCGTATATCATACCTGGCAAATGGGTGTTGCGCATCTTTACCGCAGTGTATGCCTCCTTAACCGCTGGATGTGGGGGTTCCCCGGATCGCTGGCGCTCGCTGCCGGACTGTTGTGTGTCGGCTGGCGTAACAAATGGACTCCTTTATTTTTGGGCGGAACGCTTGCGGTGTGGTTGGGCTATATAATCTTTTATGCCAATACCGTGGATAATATCGGCCCTTATTACTATTATGAAACTTTCCCCCTGCTTGTGCTGGGCGCCGCCTTCGGAATAGATCGGTTGTGGCGCTGGGGCACGCTGTGGTCGCGACACCGTCAGGTCGTCGTGGGCCTGGCCGCGATCGCCATGGTGGGGCTGTCCATCGCTTTCATGCGCGTAGAAGGCGGCAAGCTGACTGCCGATCGCCGATATGAAGCGCGTATTCAGACCACTCTTTCCCGGGCGCCGGAACGTTCGGTTGTTTTGTTGAATCAAATCACGATTGACTACAGGAGCGGGATGAAATCAGTCTTCAATCCCCTGGGCACCAACAGCAATCCGATCGTTCTGCGCCATGAACTTGGATGTGAGCGCAAAGTGGCGGCCGCATTTCCAACGCATAGTTTGTGGATGATCCGCGGCGGTGATGAAGACCGCTTGCAACCGGTAAATTTGGCAAATCCGTCCCGTGCTTATGTGCAGGTTGTTGGCCTGGGTAACTACACGGGGAGAGATGAAACCGACCTGTTTTCCGGCCTGCCGGTTCGGGTTGCGCGCGAACTGAAGGATGAAGCCCATTGGATGGTGGCAAAAACCAAGTTCAGGTGGTGGCCCGGCAGATATGAAATGCATTTCGATTTGGCTACCGTCGGTTGCAGTTCCAATGCGCCGGTGACGGTGGATGTCGTGCGTTGTGATAATGATGTCGTTCTTGGACAGCGCATGGTTTGGGGCACGCATCCGCGAGAAAGCGCAGCTATTTCTTTTGTTCTTTCCGAGCTGTCGGATATCGAACCGCGGGTGCATTTCGGCGGATCGGGGAAAGTCATGGTATACGGCATCGATTGTATTAGGCACTGGGATCCATAGTCGTCTGTAGAACTTCAGGCTCCAGATTGTCGGATTGCCAATGGCTGCTCCCATCCTTGCTGACTGCGGAATATGTTGTCATCCAGGCTGGGATGATGGCAAAAGAGGAATCAAGATGAGCAACATAAAAAAAAGAGTAGCGATTGCTCTGATTGTCGGTGTAATTACCGGCGGGTATTGTGCCGGAAGCGCGCTTTTCAATCCACCGCCGAACGTTAAGCCGGAACTTTGGTTTGTGGCAATCATATTTTACGGTCGGGTACTGCAAAGTTTTACGATCGGCCTTGCTGATCGCATTTGTCTGCATTGGGCGCTAAGAGGCGGAATTCTCGGATTGATTTTCAGCCTAATGCTTGCCATTGTGCCCTATAGCCACGGCAGTATATTCGGAGCCGCCATGCTTTTAATCTTTGGTGTTTTTTATGGGATCATCACGGATGCGGCGGCAACATGGGGCGCGAAACCAAGAGCTTAGCGCTGCTTTCGCGCTGTTTCCATTGACGAGCAAGCTCCCGTCGATCGAATAAATACCGTACATACAGGGGGGCTAATTCAAGGCATCGAGATCCTTTCTGATTAATCTCAATTTGTGGATCAGCATTTCTTCGATTGGCGCAATGAACGCGCCGCGCCTGCGCCCCAGGTCAAGTTCCGGCACGCGCCTAATAAGGGACAAGGCGGCCAACGTGTTTTTTTCTTCCGATGAAAGAATCCGGTTGCATTTTGTCTTCAAGCGACGCATCAGGGTTGGGCGATAGGCTTCACAGAGCTTGCGCCAACCCGTGAGGGGATCGCGCAATCGAGTCACTTCGATGAAGTTGACGCTGGTTACGAGCGTCATCCAGATCCAACGCGCGACCGCCTCCTCCCTGTTAAAATCCTTTCGTTCTCTTTCCCCGGTAATCAAGGGACGCGCCCGATCGAGGCAGCGAATCCCGGCGCGCCAATATCGTTCCGCCTTTCTCATTGCCCGCAGGAGGATGGCATCCTTGGCATCGTCCAGATTGTGCGGCAACATGTGCGCGATAAACATTTCCAGATTCGTTAGCGAACAGTAATGTTTCGGCGTTTCTTCCACCGGTGTTCCGGCGGGATAATCTTCCGTGGCCCAGGAATAACGTATTTCATACAGTGGATCCAAATGCGAACCTGGATCAAGGGAAATCGGGTGCGCCGGACCGAGAAAAGCCGGACCGGCACTGTAGAAGGGGGCCACGAGCGGGTAGGCCTGCATGGAACGCGAAAAACACCTCCAGCCCTGAAGGATTAGCCCGACACAACGGTCACCAAAGCGTGCTTGCGCCACGCATTTCAGAATGGATTTAAATTCCTTGTCCGAAGTCAAGCCGGCCCAATACCCCAAGTCCATGGTTGCCGCTCCCGATTCTTTTCCCCATGCCATAATAATTCCTTTAGGACGGGCTTTCCTTACAAGGTTCCACCGTTTCTGCCAGCTTTGCATAACGGGAATGAACGGGACGTGCTGGAATTCGAAACCTAAGGAAGTCTCGGTCTTGATGTAAAAAGGAATACTGCGTTTGCGGCAGAGGCGTTCCTGGGTCTGAAAGCGCGGCCCGGGACCTATGCAGGAAATACTGTAGTCCCAGGCATTGATGTCGTGTTCCCCGCGATTGAACAAAGAGTCTTTTTCGGGACAGGTGATGAAGGCGACTTGCTCGGGATCCAAGCCGTTGATCAAATCCTTGCATTCGGCATCCCTGGTCCAACCATATCCGCTGTAAGGCCAGGCAATAATTTCCATGCGGTCGCGTGCCTGATGCACAAAAAGAGCCAACCGGTTTATAAAGCGGGCTATCGTCTGCTCGGGATCCTTTCGCATGCAGCGGGAACAAATGATGCTGGTTTTGGGATGCATATGGCAGTGGTAAAATCCTTCGCCGCCGACAATCCAAATCATGGTAGCCAACTGGGGGATGTCCTCAGCCAGGTTGGCCCAGGATTTTCCCAGCGCCGCTATTGATCCCGGATGGCTGCAACACATGATATAAAACGATTTCTTGCAATACGATCCGCGCATTTCCGGGTGTTTTGTCCAAAGCGCATGGTTTGCAGCAAGCCGCGGCGTATAGCAGTTGCCCGCAAGGTCTAATCCATGTTTGCCGATGCGATCGGCCATCCTTGCCAGGTATTCACGGCGCTCAATGTTGGCTTTATTCCCAAGCTCGCGCAGGACGCGACCGTCATCCAATAATGCCAGATCCAGGGTGGTCATTACGGTGTTGGCGCCGCTGAGAAGCTCCAGATCGAAAGCGCGCTCATCCGGTTCGTTCCGCGCATTGAAGTCGACAAAAGAGTTCCCAAAAACACCGGGAAGAATCCGGCGCGCAAAGCGGGGGCGAAGCGAGCTATTTCCCTTTGTGAGACCGGGAGACCGTTCGAGCTCAAGACGGTGAATCAGGTTCACGATGCCCGCAATGGCGCCGCGAACAGTCTTTGCCTGGATCTGAACTTTCTCGTCATCCACCTCGAAGGTAAATTGCTCGTTCGGAACGCGCCCGAACAGCGGATCGGGGCCGCCATGGGCTATGCGGATGTATTTGATCCGCGCCACGCCGCTCGGCGCCTGCCAACGGTTGAATTTTTTCAAGTAGCGTTTAAGTAAGAGGCCGGCATGCTCGATTCCGTTTGCGCTTGGCCCTTCGATGCAAACTTCAAGATTGGGCGGCAGATAAACCTTGTTCCGCCAGTCACGAATTCCGGGTTCGGGTGGCTCAAAATAGCGGTCCAGCTGGTGGTTGTAGAACGGTTGTTCGTTGAGCGGTTGTCTCTTTTCCATCGAAGAGCTCCTTTTAATGATTTTGCAAATAAGCCCATTTGGAACGGAAGCAATCCTTATTGCCAAACAACATATCCTGCCGCCAATCGCCGGAGCATCAATTGGATTGTCGAACATAGCTAGTATCATCTTTGCCAATGCCATCAAGCTTTTTATAACGGTAGGGCGATAGCCAGCAATTTATGCTTGCATTTCGGAGCCAAACCGACAGAATGCACAAGTTTGTTGGCTGGAAGATTTCTTTTCCAGGTGGGGTACCGAAGTGGCCAACCGGGGCAGACTGTAAATCTGTTGGCTAACGCCTTCGATGGTTCGAATCCATCCCCCACCACCCATAGGCAAGTGACGTTTATAGACCCAGATCCGCCGTGATGACGCCCATGAGTTTATTCTGCTTGTTGTAGACGGGCATGGAGCAAGTCACCATGAACAATCCGGCGCCGTCGATGTCATAGTAAGGCTCGCACCATTCAGTCCTTCCCGAATTTGCCGATTTCGCATACCAGTCGGCGGATGCATAGTCGTAACTGGCGGGGACGCCCCGTTTTTCGAAACCGCCTCCGGATTTGCGAAAAACGTAGAAGGCAGCTCTTTTCCCAGATTCCGGAGACATGGCATAAGCGGCGCCTGCAACTCCGGGGTTTTTCAATAGGTAATCTTCAATTCGCTTGTAAATATCCTCGGCGGTGGGAAGATTTTCCCGTAAGTCAGCGGCGAAAGGCTGCAACGATTTTTCAATCGCCCCCTTTTTTTCGGCATTGGGCAGATTCACCACGGATTCATGATAATGAACAACCTGCCATTGGCCCGCTATTTTCTGCCAGATCCAGGTTTCCGTCAGATACTCCTCAAATATCTGACCTGTCTTGCCGACGGATTGTCCTTTGCCGCATGCTATCCAAACAGCGGCGTCCTTTCCCAAAACTTTGACCTGTGCTTTATCCATCTTGATGGACATGTTTTTCAGATTCCCATATATTCCCCGAAGAACATGGGACAGTTCCTTAAGCGTGTATGGTTTTGCGTCGAAAAAGAATACGGCATCCTTGTCCTGAGTCAGCGGGGCAAGCGTTTTTTCGGCGTCAAGCGTTTCCGCTGTTCTCATGAGCTGATCCATCAGCTTGTTTATTGTTGCTCCGATTTCCGCATTGTCCTTTTTACCCGAATCGGCGTCTCCGGCATTGGAAGAATTCCAGCACAGGATCGAAATCATAATTACGGCGGCAGACAATACGTGTCGCATAATCTTTCCTCCTCAGCGTATTTATTTGAACAATGACGTTAAATGACTATGGCGCTATGCACACATTAAGCCGGCATTTTCCTGCCGGAATCAGGTCATACTGCAATCTCAATGCTTGATTTTTCTATATCGCGTTTAGCCTTGTCGATCAATAGTTTCGGTCCGACGAGACAAATTGCTCTCCATCTGCTGGGTGGTTTCTTTCAATCGTTCGGCCATCTCGCGCAGAATCGCGAACATGATTTTCGGGTTTTCGCGAAGGACTGTATCGAAGTTCTGACTGGAAACTGCGACTAATTCCGTTTCCGGTTCTCCGGCTCGAGCGTTGGCCGTGCGTGGCATATTAAGCAGCATAGCCATTTCACCGAAGTATTCCCCGGCTTTCATGGTTCGAAAATCCTGTCCGTTTTTGCCGAGCACTACCGATCCGTTCATAATGTAAAACATTTCATGGCCTTCGTCGCCTTCCCGAAAAACAATTTCATTCTTGCCAAACACGCGGACGAACCGATTCAACAATGCGCGTTTTTTGGGGCTGGATTTCGAAGCGATGAAGAGCGTTCTGAGAATCAAGGCGTCCTTGCGCCATACATTGGCCATGATTTCTGTGCCGAAAAGAACTGCCACAAATGCGTAATAAACCCAAACGAGCAAGAAAAACACGGTTTTCAAGGATCCGAATGTAACGCCATAATTCGGGTTGATTTTCAGCAAAAACGTGAGTGCGGGGCCTACCATGGCAAGCAATATCGTTGTGGTCAAAGCGCCGATCAGCAAGTGGAACGCTTTGAGACGCAGGGGGATAAGAATTAGAAAATAGACGTATAATATTCCTGCCGTGAGTAACATCGAAACAACGGTTTTAACGATCCAAAGCTGAGTATGGAGCCAGGGTAGCCAGGCTGGCAAAACATGATGGAATACTTTTCCGGAGGCCAGTGTGACGAGCAGGATGATTAATATTAAAACGCCACCCATTTCCCGCAATTTGGCAAGCCAGAAGGATGGCAGTTTATCGAGATGAAAAACACAAGCGAACTCGTTGCGCATTGCGGACGCCAAAGGAATTACTGACCAGAACAACAGAAATAAACTTAATAAGCTCCAAGTCTTGTTGTGCGCCAACGATTGGACTTCCCGCAATACCGTATCCGCCATGACGGGGGAGAGCTCGGAAATCGTTTCCTGAAGAACGCTCAAAGCGTTTTGTGATGAAGAAACAACCTGACCCATGAGCAGGGCTGAAAGCAGAAGGAGCGGGATCAGGGCGAGAAAACAAAAATAGGCTAATAACGCAGCCTTTTGAAATCCGCGGTTCCTCTGAAACGATTTTAACGATTCCCAGAGGACCAAGCCCATACTGTAAAATCCAATGTGTAATCTGTTATCCATATCTGCTTGCCATCGTCACGGTAGAATCGCGAACACGCGCGCGGGGAAGCCGGAGCCACCCTTGGGCTTGGGAAACGTCACCACGGCCAGCGCGCCGGCCGGCGGCACTTGGTCCAGGTTCGCCAGCAATTCGATCTGCCAGCCGTGTTTCAACACATAGGCTTCGAGCTCATAGTTGTCTTTCGTTGTGGCCAAGCCGGGATCGGTATCGGTGGTTTCATGCCCGGAGGCGGTAATGCCTCGTTCTTCGTAAAGGAATTTGAGCACTTCGGCGCTCCATCCGGGATAATGTGCTGTGCCATGGATATCCTTGTTTGCCATGGCTTTTGCGTCCGGCCATCGCTTGGACCAATCGGTTCGCAGGACGACAAAAGCCCGCGCCGGAATCCGGCCATGAGCCGCTTCCCATGCCTGAACGTCAGATAGCATAACGACGGTATCGGCGTTGGTGGCGACACGTGCTTGGATGTTGAGCACAACCAATGGCATGATCATGTCCTGCACGTCGATTTGATCCACGGACCGCAGCCCTTTGTGAAAATGGGCCGGCGGATCAACGTGCGTTCCCCATTGTCCGACGTGAGTATACACTTGGGCAAAGAAACCTGTTCCCGAAATGCCCGGGGCCGCCTCATACCAGTAAAGCGATTCCCGCTTTTCATCCGGGAATCCCATCCAGTGAGGAATCCCCGGCTCGAACGGATGAGTAAGATCGACAAAACGCTTGGAGGCAATAATGCGCCAAGCATCCGCTACTGTTTGCGCTCTGCCTGTCGCTGCAGGTTCCTCGGCCAGGACCGGCAGCACCATGGCGCTTGAAATTAATCCAATAATTGACTTTTTCAAGAAGCTTAACATGTCGAGTGAGTGAGATTTTTGTTTTCGCATGTGCTTATCTCATGCTGAGAATGCGAACTCCCGCAGATCGTCAGGTTGTGGTTTTTGCCGTCTTCACGGCTGGTCGGATGACTTTGAATAAACAACCAACCCCGTTTGTCGATTCGGTTTCCGTAATTATAGTCAAAAGCAGCGGACAACTTGGCTATACGCCGTTTCCAAGGAAAATTCATTCTTGGAGATAACTTTATCCCGCTTATTGCAGGGATTCAGATCGGGCAGCCTGGATATATATTTTTCTCGGCAAACACCGAACATCGTGTGGAATGACATGAGCCCAAAGTCCAGATTACTTGATCTTGCCGTGGTCACCGGAGCGGGCATTTTGTCGAGATGCGTGTTTTCGCGCAGGGTAAGCAAGGCCGTGACTTTAGGAACGTACATTTGAGTTTCCAGCGGCAAATCGTCGGCAATGCCTTCAAAGGAAGCCGGGGTATTGCGTTTAACTAATTTGCCAACACGGCCTTCGCCCGCATTGTAGGCTGCCAGGGCCAAAGGCCAGGACCCCATCGTTTTATATAGGAACTTAAGATACTGCGCGGCGGCGCGTGCGCTTTTTTCGGGGTTTTTTCGTTCGTCGAAAAATCCCGTGTGCAATCCAAAGCGCCGGGCCGTTGCCGGCATAAGCTGGAATAATCCCAGCGCACCCACCGGACTGCGCGCTGAGGGATTCAGCGACGACTCCACTTCCGCCATCCAGACCAGTTCAGGCGGCAGTCCTTCGCGTTGAAATACTTGTTTAAGGCGCGGAATCAGCGTGGCGGCATTTGCCGGCACCGGCCGTTTGGCCAGGATTTTCTGCCAACGGATTGAATTGCGAATGAGATGGTGCCGCTGATTTTCAACTTGAAGCGATGCCGGCGCGCTGGCCGGTGGTTTTATGGGAACGGCAAAAGCAAACGGTTCACGTCCGCGTTTTGCTGTTGGCGGGGGAGTTGGGACAGGGATGGGTTTGACCGCCGGAGTTTTCGGCGATGCAGGCGATGGCGCCGGGGCTGGTGCGTTGGTCGGCTGCGTGATCGCAGGAACGGGTATTTCCTGGATGACAACGCATGCCATGTCAAAATAATCCAGCTTTTGCCTGAGCCAGTCGGCCCATGGCTGGGTGGCAGGATCGGCGTCCAAGTAACTGCAAGCCTGCTGGGCCATGGAGCGTATCCAGGCCATGTTGTCCAACGATTGCGATTGCAGGATGGCTTCCATCTGGTCCCAAAATGCCTGCCATTCCTCGGCGTTGGGCAGTTCCCATTCGAGCGGGATATTTTCGAGAAGCGACTGATCAAGGTCCGGAACATCCAAATTGTCGAGTATATCTTCCGGTAGTGCAACTTGCTCGGCGGGACAGTTTGCCACCAGAAGCAGACTGATGCTCAGAATGCATGCCCATTGCAAATATCCGGATTGAATCATTGGCGTAGTAGCCGGCTAACCGGCATTTATTTGACTTTAAATTTGTCTGTGGCGGTTTCGTTTGCATTCGCATTCCGCTTTAGAATCTCGAAGTCGCAAATCAGTGGCAGATGGTCCGAAAACGTTACCTGCGGCATGAAAAAATCGTTAATTTTAATGGCGGAGCTGTGCAGGATGAAATCAAGTTGGCGACGCGGTTTCCAGCTGGGAAAAGAAGGCTGGGGCTTGGCACAGGCGTTCACCAGTCCGCAGGCGGCCAGAAACAGCTTGATTTCGCGATCGCCCCAAAAGGCATTAAAATCTCCGGCCACGATACACGGCTTTTGCGTTGTTTTTACCAGGGTGTACAGGTCGTTCAATTGCTCATGGCGGGTTTTGAAGCCCAGCGCAAGATGGACGAGAAAAACAACCAGGTTTTGAAGCTCCAGTTCAATCACCAGACGTTTAACGCCCTTCTTAAAAAAATGGAACCGCCGTGAGTGGATGGCATCACGGCACAGGAAAGCATTGACCTGCTTGCCCATTACCGGCAAACGTCTTGCCAGCGACTGCGCGGGGTATTTGGAATGATAGACATGATAGTGTCCCAGGGTTTCCGCCATCAGAGCCGCCTGATTGTGCCAGCGCGAACGGTAGGACCCGGCATCCACTTCCAGCAGACCGACAATATCCGGAGCCATGGTTTGTATAAATGTGGTGATCAAGTCAAAATGGCGGGCCGTCCGCCGCAGATAACCGCTCCAAGGAAAATGGAACTGTCCGCCATGCCCGGTGCAATAGCGAACGTTATAAAGAAGAAGTCGCATGAAATTATTGTACCCATCCTGGCAGGTGTGTCCAATGAAAATTGTCCAACACGGCGGTTTGGGCTCTATTTGCACGCTCCGACCGCGTGCCGGCCGAATTCGGCAATGTTATCGATGAAACCCGTCGAGAGGAGTTACTGCTGGAGTCATAATTCGGTGCGGAAATAAATTTGACACTTTTGACGATGTACTGGTATCGTTCAGCACATTGGCTGCCATGATTATCCGGTGTTGATTGCGGGCTGCTAAGCTCAGATTAATCCACACCCATGCGGCCGCAAACAGCTGGTCAGGAGGTTCTTCAATGAGTCAGATGCTGAAATGGGCGGTTGCCGGAGTCGTCGCCGTTGCTATGTCATCGGTCGTTTGCGCTGAGGAACAGACTGTGGCCAAGGATTCAAAAGCGGTGGCGCCTGAGAAAAAGGCCGTCCAGATAGTTAAGTCGATTTTCCAGAAGATGGATATCAATAAAGACGGCAAACTGTCGGCCGAAGAACAGCAGGCCCGGCGCAAAGACTGGTTCAAGGAACTGGATGTCAATAACGACGGGAAACTCGATGCCGGCGAATTTGCCGCCCAACGAATAGTGAATATTGATCTTAACAAAGATGGCAGCATAACGATGGAAGAATACGTCGTTTTCTTCGCCGGCGCCGATGCCGCGGCTGGTCAAACTGCCGCTTGCGACAAACTGGACGCCAACGGCGACAACGAAGTTAGCGCGGTTGAGGTCATTGCCTATCGCATGAGCGTTTACGCTGCCCTGGACGCAAACAGCGACGGCAAGGTTACTTCCGATGAAATGAAGGCTGGTGTCGACAAAGAATTCAAGAATTTGGATGCCAACAACGATGGCTTTGTGACAGTGGAGGAATTCATCGCCATTGTACCCTTCGCCGCGGAGCCCAAGGCGAAGGCCGATAAAACCGCAAAGTAAGCAAGCCTGATCTTGTGTCACTCGAACAAAACAGCCCGGAAGTTTCGAAGGAAACGTCCGGGCTGTTTTTGTGTGTGGCATGAATTTGACGATGCGGATGGTTGCCGCATCCGTTATTGTCAATGCCGGCTGACCTGTGGTATGTTGAACGGCAGTCAGAGCCCGCGTAAATCTACTCCGGTAGCTCAGTTGGACAGAGCAGCTGATTCCTAATCAGCAGGTCGCGCGTTCAAGTCGCGCCCGGGGTACCATCTTGTCAGGGCCGGCATGCGCTTCCGCCGAGTCATGCGGATTTGATGCCGGCATAGGCCTTGGTCAGTTCCCCGACAAACTCGTCGACGGTGCTCCAGCGCTTGTCGGGGTCCAGGGCCAGGGCCTTCGCGAAGACAGGGCGGAGCGGGGTGGGGATCTCGGCTGAGATTACCGGGCAGTAGGGCGCCAGATTATTGGCGCGCGCGCCATCGGCTGTCGGCATATTGCCGGTAATCAATTCGTGAAGGGTGACGGCCAGAGAGAAAATATCCGAGCGCTGATCCAGGGACTTGCCTTGAAATTCTTCCGGGCTGATATACATCGGCGTCCCGCTGATCACCTCGGTTTTGCGCACCGGATGCGAAAGGCAGGCCAAGCCGAAATCAATGACCTTCAACACGCCATCCTGGGTCAGCATCATGTTGTCAGGCTTGATATCGCGATGGAGCACATTGCGGCGATGGGCATAACCGATGGCATCGGCGCATATGCCGGCCACCTGCATGGCCGTGGCCAGAGGCAGTTTGCCCTGGTCCTTGATAATGTCACGAAACGTGCAGCCGTCGATGTATTCCATGACCATATAAAATCCGCCGTCATGTTCCTGAAGGTTGTGCAAGCGCACGATATGCTTGTGCGAAAGCTGCATGGCAATCCGCGCCTCGTTGCGCAACGCGGCGATCGAGGCCGCATCCTGAGTGAATTGGGGCAAGAGCACTTTGATTGCCACGGGCATGTCCAGCAGGGTGTCATGGGCTTCATAGACGATACCGCTGCCACCTTCCTGAATCAGGCGCACAATCCGATAGCGCTGGTCAACGTGCTTGGCGTTGGCCAGAGGACCGGCGAGTTTGGGAATGGCAGGACGATGCGCGACAACCGGGTGCATCCTTTTAATGCGTACCGGATGGAGCGGACGCGCCTTTGGCGTCTCCGCTTGTTTCGGAGCCAGCTTCGGCATGGGAGCAGTATGCGCCAGTGTCTTTAGCTGATTCTGGCGGCGCATGACGTCGTCGTAATATTGGAGTCCGTCCTGGATCATCTGGATGAAGTCGGCGGCCTTGAAAGGCTTGGCCAGATACTTCCAGATGCCACCCTTATTGATGGCTTCAATAACGCTTTCGCGGTCGGCGCGGGCCGTGCAAAGAATGGAGACAATATTGGGATTGCTTTTGCGGGCGAGGGAGAGCACGACGTTGCCGTCGAACTCGGGCATTTGCATGTCGCACAATATCAAGGCAATGGATTCCTTGAATAGAATATTGATGGCTTCGCTGGATGAGCAGGTGGAAATGATGTCGGCTTGCACCGAGGAGGCCAGCAGCTTGGTCATGGCGGACACCATGTCAGCTTCGTCATCGACAATGAGAATTTTATAGCGTTCCATCAACCGCTCCGCATCTATTCACGGACACTTATTTGGCGCTATCAATAAATGAATGCGGCGCGATAAACAAGGAAAATCCATTGCCGCTCCCAAGCGCGTCGTGGCTGCAAAAATGGAAAAAGCGAGATTTAATTTTTATAGCAGGCGCAACCCCGAATAACTTTATGCGCCGCTTTTGGCGGCCTTATGACTGCAGCTTGGCGGACATGCGTTCGCGTGACTTGGTTTCAGGCCCCGACCAGGGCCGCGATTTCCTTGAGAAGGCGGTCCGCCTTGACCGGCTTATCCATCCAGCAATTGTGCGGGAAATAGCCGGCATCCACCTGTGAGCGATAGTCATACGATTCGTTAACGCTGGTCAACAGGATGATCGGAATTTTCCTGGTCTTGTAGGCATCCTTGAGTTTCTTGGCGGTTTCCAGGCCGTCAGTCAAGTCATCCATCATGACGTCCATGACGATGCAGTCCGGCAGCGCCTTGGCTACATTCTGCAGGCATTCTTTACCGGACGCCGCCGTTATCACCCGATAATGGGGTTGGAGGATCTTTTCCATCTGAGCCCGAATGTCAGCGTCATCATCCACGACTAGGATTGTTTTTGTGTCCATTTGACCCTCCTTTTGTGTTTTGTGTCCGACACCGTCGCCGGAATGTCTCAAGCAGCGGGGCTATTTGGTCTGTGAAATATTACCATAAAAGTGCTGCCCTTGTCTTCTTCGCTTATCAAACGGATCTTGGCTCCATATAGTCCGGCAATCTGACGTACAATGGAAAGTCCCAATCCGCTGCCTTCAATTCCCCTTGTTTTCTGGTTTCTGACGCGCGAAAATTCAAGGAATAATTTTTCCTGATCAGCCGGAGCAATGCCGATGCCGGTATCGCGCACGCTCAGAACAATCTCACCTTCGGTTGCGGTAATGTCGACGGTCACGCTGCCGCCCGGACGGTTGTATTTGATCGCATTGGAAATCAAGTTCCTCAGCAACATTTCCAATTCGCGGCGATCGGCTTCCACCGAGGACTGGCCGGTTCCGGTCACATCCATCGAAATCCGGCGTTCCGCTGCGGCGGACGTCTGGGCGGCAATTTCCTGGAGCGCCACGGCGCGCAAGTCTTCCGGTTGCAGATTGCGTATCCGCTTGCCGGATTCGATTGCCGTCAAGTCCAGTAAGTCTCCGATCAGCTTGCGCATGCCGGAAATCCGCGCCTGCATGCGGTCAAGGTATTCCTTGGAGGGTGCCTGGCGCTCCAAATCCACATAGCCTTCAAGTGCCGCGAGGGGGGACTTCAATTCATGGGCCAAGATGGAAAGAAATTCAAAACGCACCTGGCGCTTTTCCTGCTCCAGTTGCCGGGCACGGCGAAGGTGAAGGATTTCGCGGGTGGCCCGGGTGACGGCGTGGCGCAATTCCACCGGGGTAAATGGTTTTGCCAGGAAATCAAATGCGCCCAGTTTGGTGGCCTTGACCGCATTTTCCAGTGTGGCGTAGGCGGTGATCATTATCGTCACAATCGGTTGATGGCGCTTGCCCATCCATTGCAGGACTTCAATGCCATCTTTGCCCGGCAGCTTGCTGTCCAGCAGCAGCAGGTGCGGGACTTCCCCGCTCTCCACCCGCTGCATGAAGGCTTCGCCGGAATCCAGCGCCAGGCCCTGATAACGCACGGTCTCACCCAGATCCTGGTCATCCACGCTGAAATCCTCCAGTGCGCGTAGAACGCTCTGGCACATGGAGGGCTCATCATCGACGATCCAAAAAGTCAGGTCCGTTGTCTTCATGCCATTAAGCGTTCGATTTCCCGTTGCAATTGTTCCAAGCGCAAGGGCTTGGTCATGATCGCATCCGCCTTGATCCAGCGCTGCGCTCCCTGCGAATCCAAGTCGAATTGCAGGCCGGTTTCAGCTGTGACCGCCGATACGAGGATGACCGGTGTTTGCGGATACAGCTGCTTGAGATAATGCGCGAGCACAAATCCGCCATCCTTTTCTTCCATCATCAGATCTACCATCGCCAGGTCCGGGTGGTAGACTTTAAGTTTTTCCATCGCTTCTTCGCGGCCTTCCGCCGATTCAACGGTGAAACCCAGCGACTCCAGTGCCTTTTTCTGCTGGAAAACAAAATCGGTATCATCGTCCACGATCAGCGCTTTTTTTGCTGTGCCCATCTTTGTATCCTTTCGAGTGCGTTTTGTTTAAATTCCCCTGCGCGGCAAGTTAATGGTGAAGACCGTGCCGGTATCGTCCTTGCCGGGGGTGTGATTGGATTTGACCGTGATTTTTCCGCGGTGCATTTTGATGATGCCGTATACCACGGCCAGTCCCAGCCCAGTCCCGATGCCGATTTGTTTCGTCGTGAAAAAAGGATCGAAAATCCTCGGCAGGTTCTCAGGCGGGATGCCCACGCCGTTATCCGCCACGCGCAGAGTTACGGTATCAGTGTCACCGCTCAACTCCACCGTCAAACGCCCGGAGCGCGGCATGGCGGCCCGCGCATTGGCAAAGAGATTGACCAATACCTGGGAAATCTGGTCGGCATCCACCTCGGCCACGGGATCCTCCAGGCCATTGACGATCCGTGTTTCGATTTCCGGCGGCAGATTGATGGCCCGCAAATTGTTTTCCACCAGGTGCAGGATGTTCGTGCGCTGGCGCAACACCTTGTTTTGGCGGGCAAAATCCAGCAGGCCGGAGATGATTCGTTTGCAGCGGTCAGCCTGCGCCACAATTACGCTCAAGTCTTCCTTAAGCCCTTTGTCGGCCCGGCCGTGTTTTTCGAGAAGGAGGTGCGCATACATCAGCACAATGCCCAACGGGTTGTTGACTTCATGCGCCACGCCGGCAGCCAGCTGGCCCATGCTGGCCAGCTTTTCCGACTGGGCCAGCGCGTTCTGGATCGTAGCCACTTCCTCGCTCGAATCGGCCAGCTTCTGGATCGTTTCTTTCAGTTTGTCGATCGTATAAGGCAGGCACATCTCCTCCTCGGCCAAGCCATCGTGGATGGCCACGGCATGCAGCCGGCAGGTTGCGTAGCCGCAAGCACCGCAATTCAATTCATCATCCGCGCAGAACTTGCCCATCTTGGCCAGGATCGCATTGATATCGTCATCCATTGGCGTCGGCATATTACGGTCCTTGCGGCGAAACTCGCGGTGCAGATCGACATTATGCGGCTCGCGTCCCGTTGTTGCGACCGGGGTGGTCGGGTCGGCCGTGCGTTTCTTCGCATAGGCGCTGACCAGCGCGCGGCGCTTGAACAAGGGCAGCAGTGGCTTGGACATGCCGGCTCCCATGATACAACCCTGGCAGCACAAGACTTCCAGCAAGCGGGCATTCAGCGAACCGAGTTCGTATTCGTTGATCGCCTCGACAAAACTTTCCCGTCCGTCGCTGACGACAATATTGTTGTTCATCAGTTCCTCGCGGATTCCGGCAGTTTCCAACAGTCCGCGCGTCAAGGCAAAAAGCCGCCCTTTGCCGGCATAGGGCGGATCGAATTCGGAGGGCGTCGTGCCCTGCGGATTGATGCTTTGTTCCTGCAGCATGGTCCTTATTTCCGTGAAAGTCAGCACGGCATCGACCGCGCTGGCAGCATCCTCGTCGATCGCTTCGGCTTTTTTGGCAATGCACGGACCGATAAATACTATGCGGATTTCAGGCTGGATTTTTTTCAACATTCGCGCCGCGGCCACCATGGGCGACACCACCGGAATCAACCGTGTCACGAGGGTAGGGTGGTAATATTCGATGAAAGATACGACGGCCGGGCAGGTCGAGGCAATGTAGTTCCGATCCGGATGCGCTTCGAGCAGCCTCCGATATTCCTGAGCCACCATGTCGGCCCCAAAGGCCGTCTCGCAAACCCTGGCAAATCCCAGCCGGCGCAGCATGCCGACCACTGCGCCGTAATCGCATTCCGAAAACGCAGCGGGAAAGCTGGGGGCCAGGATCGCCGCCACCGGCGCCTGGCCCTGCAGGATTTCACGCACCTTGGGCACGCTGTTGCGCACTTCTTTGGCGCCCTGGCTGCACACGCGGACGCAATTGCCGCAGCCGATGCAGCGTTCCGGAATCACCGCGGCCTGGCCATGGATAATCCTGATGGCCTTGGCCGGACATTCCCGAACGCAAGTGTAACAGACGCGGCATCGTTCGCTCACCGAACGGACCAGCGGCTCTTCCACGATCGGCACGGCGGTATTAGGCTGGGTGCAGCCGGCATTCATTATTGCGCCGAATCCCTTTTCATGTAATGCGTGTGCAGCAGTTCGTGGGACTTGTGTCCCAAGGGACTTCCCAGGAATTCTTTATAAAGTTCCTGGATGGATGTATTTTCGTGCGACGTGCGCAGTTTTTCATGTTCGTCGACCGAATAGAGCGCGGCCGCGCGCTCGCGAACGGCGCTGTGGTCCACACCGCGCGGCTGTCCGCCACCGGCGACGCAGCCGCCCGGGCAACTCATCACTTCGATGAAATGCAGGTCCGTACGGCCGGCAACAAGCTGGTCCATCAGGCGTCGTGCATTCTGCAGTCCGGAGACAACGGCCACGCCGACATTCAGATTGGCGATCTGGATGCGGGCTTCCTTTGTCCCACGGCTGTCGCGAACTTCCTTGAAGGTCAGCGACGGGCTTTCATGCCCGGTAATCAGGTGATAGGCCGTGCGCAAGGCCGCCTCGGTGACGCCGCCCGAGGCGCCAAAGATTTTGCCGGCGCCGCTGCGGCGCGCCATGGGATCGTCCGCCTCTTCCGGAGTCATGGTCTGAGGGTCAATACCGTGCTTGTGCAGCAGGGAAACGAGCTCGCGCGTCGTCAGAACGGCGTCGATATCGGACATGCCATCCCGGCCCATTTCCGGCCGCGTAGCCTCGAATTTTTTGGCCGTGCAGGGCATCAGGCTCACGCTGAAAATATTGTGCGGATCGATCCCGGCCTTGGCGGCATAATAACTCTTGATCACCGCACCCATCATCTGCTGCGGACTCTTGCAGGTCGAAAGGTTAGGGATCAGCTGCGGATAAAAATGCTCCACGAATTTAACCCAAGCCGGCGAACAGCTGGTCATGAGCGGCAAGCGCCCGCCCTGCGTGATCCGCTGCACCAGTTCGGACGCCTCCTCCATGATCGTCAGGTCGGCGGTGAAGGAAGTATCAAAAACCTTGGCAAAACCCAGGCGCCGCAAGGCCGCATTGAGGATCCCGGCATAATCCGTTCCGGCCTTCAATCCGATTTCTTCGCCAAGCGTTACCGACACGGCCGGAGCATGCTGGATCACGACGCATTTGGCGGGATCCGCCAGGGCATTCTCCACCACGGCGATGGAACTCTGTTCGCGCAGAGCCCCTGTCGGACAGGCCACAATACACTGCCCGCAGTTGACGCAAGTGGAGGTGTTCAATCCGCGCCGGAAGGCCGTGCCCACCTCGGTGGTGCAACCGCGCCCGATGAAATCGATGGCGCCGACCCCCTGGACTTCCTCACAAACGCGGACACAGCGACCGCACAGGATGCATTTATCCGGATCGCGCACCAGGGACGGGCTCGACATGTCGAGCGGGAAGCGGTTGCGGCCTCCCTCAAAACGGCGGTCACTAATGCCCAATTGTTCGGCCAGCGACTGAAGTTCGCAGTGCTTGTTGCGCGAACAATACAGGCAGTTATCGGGGTGCCCGGCCAGCAACAACTCCACCACGGTTTTACGGGCTTTCAGCACGCGGGGCGAATGGGTCTTAACTTTCATTCCCTTGCTGACCACGGTGGCGCAGCTGGGCGACAGGCCCCGCTGGCCTTCCACTTCCACCACGCACAGGCGGCAGGCGCCGGTGGGTGAGAAACCTTCCATGTGACAGAGGGCCGGGATTAGAATTCCCTGAGACCGCATGGCTGCCAGGAGTGTTTCGCCTTCCTTTACTTCCATGGGTTTTCCGTTGACTTCAATTGTGATCACAAACGATTCCTCCTTGCTCAATTACGAGTGATGGCGCCAAACGTGCAAATATCGAGACAACTTCCGCAGCCGATGCAACGGGCATTGGCAATGGCATGCGGTTTCTTTGCCGACCCGGCAATGGCCCCCGCCGGGCAGGATTTTGCGCAACGCGTGCAGCCGATGCATTTGGCCGGATCGATCGTATATTTCAGCAATGCCGTGCAGGCGCCCGCCGGACATCGCCGTTCGTAGACGTGCGCCTCGTATTCGTTGCTGAACCAGCGCAAGGTCGAGAGCACGGGATTGGGCGCCGTCTGCCCCAGGCCGCACAGACTGGTGTCCCGGATGACCATGGCCAGTTCCTCTAGTTGCAGGACGCCCTTGAAGCGATCGAGGGCATTGGTTGCGGAATCAGCCCCGCGTGGACGCGTAATGCTCTTGAGGATTTCCAGCATGCGCCGCGTGCCTTCCCGGCAGGGAATGCACTTGCCGCAGCTTTCGCGCTGGATGAATTCCATGAAGAACTTGGCCAGATCCACCATGCAGTTTTTCTCGTCCATTACAACCAGCCCGCCGGAGCCCATGATGGCGCCAACCTGTTTCAATGATTCGTAATCGACGGCAATATCGATGTGGCTGGAGGGGATGCATCCGCCCGACGGACCACCGATCTGCACGGCCTTGAACTTCAGGCCATCCGCAATCCCGCCTCCGATTTTCATGACGATATCTTTGATCGGCGTGCCCATGACGATCTCGACCAGACCGGTGCGCGATACCTTGCCGGAAAGGGCAAAGACCTTCGTGCCTTTGCTGGTAGCCGTGCCCATCGCAGCGAACTTTTCCGGCGAATCCAGCAGAATTGATGGAATATTGGCCAGCGTTTCCACGTTGTTGATGATCGTCGGCTTGCCGAACAGTCCGCTCGTGGCCGGGTAGGGCGGCCGCAGGCGCGGCATGCCGCGCTTGCCTTCAATGCTGTGGATCAAGGCGGTCTCCTCGCCGCAGACAAAGGCGCCGGCGCCTTGCTTGATAATGATGGCCAGGTTGAATCCGCTATCCAGGATGTTATAGCCAATGAGTCCCAAGGCCGTGGCCTGGGCAATCGCCGCTTCGAGATGGCGAATCGCCAGGGGGTATTCCGCCCGGATATACACATAGGCTTTCGAGGCGCCCACCGCATAGGCCGCAATCGCAAGTCCTTCCAGAACGCGATGGGGGTCGCCTTCGATTACCGCCCGATCCATGAAGGCCCCCGGGTCGCCTTCGTCGGCATTACAAACCACATATTTCTGGGCTGACGGCGTCGAGCGCGCCAGGGACCATTTTTTGCCTGTGGGAAATCCACCGCCGCCGCGCCCGCGCAGACCGCTAATCGACACCGCCTGAATCACCTCATCCGGCGTCATTGTGTTCAAGGCCTTGGCCAGCGCCCGGTAGCCGCGCAAAGCGACGTATTCATCCAGGCTGGAGGGATTGATCACCCCGCAGTTTTGGAGGACGATCCTGTGTTGCGAGGCAAAGAAGGGGTGCTCGTTTATGGGCGCAATCCCATCCCAGGCGGCGTGGCCTTCCTGGGGATAATAACCCAGCGCCAGGGCGGCATCCGCTTTGCCGGCCAGCAAGGCATCCAGCAGCGGGGCGACGCGATCTTCGGTAACATCCGAAAAACTGATTCGCGCTTTGCCCGGCAGCATGACATCCATGATCGGCTCGGCGGAACAGAGGCCGATACAGCCGGTTTCGACCAGCGAATGGGCCAAATTGTGGGCGCGGCAGTAATTGCGAATGGCTTCCATCGTTTTGGCTGCGCCCGCGCCCAGCCCGCAAGTGCCGGTGCCGACGATAAAGACCGGTTCGGCAACCGTTTGCCGGCGGGCCTGTTTCGCGTTGGCCTGGCGTTTCTGGCGGCAGGCCGGGTCATCGTGGCAGAAAGGACCATCCAGCAGACACTCCACGCGTTTCGTGCAGGGTTTTTCGGGAGCATGCGTGCATCGGGCGCAGCATGGCTCGGTCAGACTATTATTTGTTTTCATTCGCGCTCCGTAAGGTTGCAATCAATGCCGTAATTTTTTCCGGTGTCATTTTGGCGTGAAATTCGCCATTCACGCAAACGACTGGCGCCAGTCCGCAGGCGCCAATGCAGGCCACCTGGTCGAGCGTGAAAAGTCCGTCGCGGGTGGTTTGGCCCGGTTCGATCTTCAAGGCCTGCTTAACCACTTGCAGAAGCGCCAGCGATTTTTTCACATGGCAGGCGGTACCCCGGCAAACCACGAAGTGATATTTGCCGATGGGGTGAAAGCGGAACTGGTTGTAAAAGCTCGCCACGCCGTAAACCTTGCTCATCGGCAGTTTCAACATACGGCTGACTTCCTGCAGCGATTCCTCGGCCAGGTAACCCTGCTCGTCCTGCAGTTCCTGCAGTATGGGAATCAGGGAATCGCGTCCCGCATCCGGGTGTTTCGACTTAATTTTCTCCATCGTGGCTGTGCTCACAGGCTTACTCCTTGCTGTTTCATTCTGGAAAAATAAGCGGCTTTTTCCAGCGTTGATGTGATGTGCATATCTTCCAACCAAACACGGTGCGGAACGCGAAGCGGAATAGCCGCAAAATTAACGATCCCGGTTACCTTCGATGCCAGGAAGGCGTCCGCGACTTTTTGAGCCTGATCGGCGGGCACCGTTATCACTCCCAGTTGAGCCGGAGTGCGCGTCAAAATTTCGGTCAACGAGTGGATGTGGGAAATCCGATAGCCGCCGATTGTGCGATTCACCTTGTTGACATCGTTATCGAACGCACCCACAATCCGGAAGCGCGGATGCATCAGGGAAAAATAGCCCAGCATGGCGCGTCCAAGGTTGCCGATGCCGGCGATAGCCATGGTAATTCCTTCCGGTGGCTCAAGCAGCGACCGGATGGCTTTCAATAAATCCTTGATTTGATAACCATTCCGCGAATTGCCTGTGTAGCCGACGGCCATCAAATCCCTTCGGACCTGGGTCGAAGTGTTACCGACAATCTGAGCCATTTCATTCGAGAATATATGTGTTTTTTCCTGGGCCTGCAGCTCATCCAGGAGAATTCGATACATCACAAGGCGCTCGATTGTCTTTGCCGGAACAGCGTGATTTTTGACCTTATCGTTCATCCGCACCCTCCCAACATCAAGCATTCTTTTGTGAATGAATTCACGAATGCTGTTAACGTACACAACGCGCGACTATTTGTCAACGTTTTCTTCGTGATTAATTTCACAATCAATGCCGGCGCGTGTTTTGCAATAGTTGTCTGTTTTCGTAAGAATATGGTTTGCAAACGAAAACGAATGCAGAACAGGCCTGATTATCCCTGTTTTTTTGTTGCTCAAGGAAAGGATTGGCGCGGTTAAACAATTATAAACAGCTGTGGATGGATACAATCTATCGGCTGCGGCGCAGGCAGACGTTAACCGACAGGGTCTTGATTATGATGACGCCCCGGGAGAGATGCCGCGCTCCGGCCGGAATTGCAGCTAGCGAAAAGCCATCGACTGCGCCAGATGCTTTTAAACGCAGCGCAGCGATTTTCAGTTGGAATGAATGGCGCGGATGTCAACCGTTGTAATGCAAAGCCAGAACGGTGATGTCGTCGGATTGCGGAGCGCCGGAGGAGTAGGCGTTGACTGACTTGAACAGGTCATCCACGATGGTTTGCGGGCTCTGGTCGCCGATGTCGACAACCACTTGCCGCAGCCGCTCGGACGAATACAATTCCTTATTCGGATTCATCGCTTCGGTAACGCCATCGGTATAGAGAATCAATGTATCGCCAGGGCGAAGGATCAGTCTGGCGGTTTTGTAACGGGCAGCCTCGATTGTGCCGAGGATCAGTCCCTTGGGCAGGAGCATTTCCTCCGGCTGTCCGTTTGCATGCCTGATCAGGGGTGGATTATGACCGGCATTGGAATATACCAGTTCGCCAGTTTTGAAATTAAGCACCGCACAGAAAACGGTTACAAACATGCATGAATCGTTTTCCTTGCATAATTCCTGATTGACTTGCTCCATGATTTCGGCGGCATTCTTGCCGCCTTGCATGGCGATTCCTTTCATCAGTGTTTTGGTTACGGCCATGAAAAGCGCCGCCGGCACGCCTTTGTCGGAGACATCCCCAATACTGAAGAACAGGTGCTGATTATCGAGCAGGAAAAAGTCGTATAGGTCGCCGCCAACTTCCTTGGCTGGTTCCAGGCGGGCATAGAGATCGAATTCGGATTGCTCGGGGAAAGGCGGAAAATGCTTGGGCAGGAAACTCATTTGAATTGTCCGGGCGATCTTGAGTTCGCTTTCCAGGCGTTCACGGGCCGCCGTGGCTTCCGTAAGGCCGGCAATATATTCCTTGAGGGCCACGCGCATGTTGTCGAAAGCGCAGGAAAGTTCACCGACTTCATCGTGGCTTTTGATCCGGGGCAGTTTGATGTCCAGATTGCCCTGAGCGATTTCCGCCGTGGTGCGCGCCAAACTGCGGATGGGCCGCGTCACGGAGGCTGAGATCAGCATGATAATCAGGAAGAGGACAACGAATCCGGCCAAGCCGATCAGCAGGATATTGCGCCCCATGCGCTGCGCATCGGCATACAATTCGTCTTCCGGGAAAAGCACGCCCAACGACCAGCCCGTCGTTTTCAATGGCGCATAGGAAACCCAGCAGGGTTTGCCGAGGAAAACGCTTTGCAGACGCACAAAGCCTGTGGCGCCTTGCACCATTTTCTTGCCGACTTGGCGAATTTGATCGTCATTGGCGTCTTCGGCCATGTCGAAGACGCTTTGGCGCATGATCAGATTCGTGTTGGGATGCGTCACGAACACCCCGTTCTGCGAAATGAGAAAGGCATAACCGGTTTTTAAATACGACACCTCGGCAACAATTTTGACCAGCCAGTCCAGCGCAATATCGGCCGTGACTATTCCCTGAAATTGCCGCTGTCCGTTCAGCACGCGGTAAAACGGCACGGAATAGGTGGTCATAATGACTTTTCCGCCGCTTTCATCGAAATATGGCTCGCTCCACACGGAGCGCTTGAGTTCCTTGGGCAGGATATACCAGTCCCAGTTAAAATACAGGTATTGCTCGCTTCCCAGCCAGGTTTGCCGGATCTCCTTGCCCTGGCGACAACTGTAAGGCGCAAAAAACCTGGATTGGGGATCGAACGCGTACGGATCGAAGGCCACGGCTGCTCCGAAAATGTCCGGGTTGGCCAGCAGGCAGTTGCGGGTGAAGCCGATCAGATCATCGCGGGTCCATGCGCGCTGTTCCAGACAAAGCGCTGTATAGCCGGGTATTTTTTCAACACCGTTCAAGACGGCCTCAATCCGGCTGACCGTGGCGCTCGTCAGATTGCGGGCATTCGTTTCCGCGTTGCGCAATATGCCGCGCCGCGAAAGCACGTGATTGTAAAGAAAGGCGGCGGCGAACACCAGCGACGTGCCGGTCAGCACCATGAATCCCAGCTTAACGGCCAGGCTGGTTCGTCGAAATGTTAATGGCGCAGTTTTCATAGAATTCGTGCCAGTCGGGAATGGTTTTGATCTGGCCGGCGGCTTGAAGTTCACGGGCCACACGCAGGTAATCGGCTTCCTGCAGTTCGCCAATGGGCCGGCCGCCGGGCGGCTGTATGATATCCTGCATGCGTCTCAGCATCCAGCGCTGGTGGACGCGATTGGTTGGGCGATTGAGAGCGGTCACCTTTTGCATGACGATATCCAGAGCTTCCTCTGGGTGCTGGAACGCGTACTGCCAACCGGCGATCGAGGCTTGCACAAAGCGGCGACAACGGTCCGGATCCTGTTTCAATGTCGCTGCCAGGCAATAGATACCGTCTTCGGGAAAATTAAGTTCGAACTGGTCGTAAAAGAAAACCGTCAAATCTTGTTCCTCAATTCCGCTGTTGAGCAGCATATGATACTCGTTATACCACATGGCGGATGCGGCATCGACAGCCCCGCGCAAGAAAAGGTTGATCGATGCGCTCTGGGGCAACATTCGCGGGTCGACGCCAAATTTACGGAACAGGGCTTTGGGTTGAACCGCAAAATCGGGCCAAATGCTGACCGTTTTGCCCTGTAAATCGGCCGGCGAACGGATCCCGGACGATTTCCTAGCCACCAGCAGGAGCGAGGATCGCTGGACAATTTGAGCGATATTGACCAGCGGCAGCCCTTCAAGTGAACGCTTTTCCAGCGCGGAGGTCAGGAAGGTTGTGGCAAAGTCTGCCTGGCCTTCCTTAAGCAAGCGGCAAATGGGCTGCTCCGGGCCGCCGCGGAGAATGGTAACGTTCAGGCCATTACGGGCATAAAAGCCTTTTTCGGCCGCAACATAATAGCCGGCGAATTGGGCTTGGGGTTCCCACTGCGGGATCAAGATGGTTGGCTTATCCCCGGCCAGAGCGGTATTCAACATCCCGGACAGGCATAGCAAGCCGGCAATAAGCGGGAGCCGACGGGCGTTGATGGCCTGGTTCATGGGTGTCGGGAAGAATCATACCTGTTTGAGCGCAGCTGCCTCAGTCGGATAGATCGAGAACAAGGAGGCAAACCCGGAAATCTCGAACACTTTGAGCGCTTCGCCTTGCAGGGCACAAACCACGAGTTTGCCTTCCAACTCCCTGATTTTCTTGGCAATGGACAGAATACTGCACAAACCCGCGCTGTTGATGAAGGACAACTCAGCCAGGTTCAGGACAAAACGGCGTTCGCCGGCATCCAGGTGTTGGTTGAATATCCGTTCGAACTCCTGGGCATCGCCGGCATTGAAATGCCCATGGATGCTCATGACAACGGCCGTATCTTTCTTTTTGTAGATAATTTGCATGGCACTACGCCGGCAGAGCGGCTTTGACCGATTTAAAGATCGGGAGGATTGAATCGAAACCGGACATTGTAAAGACTTCCTTGACAACACCCTTGACATTGCAGAAGTTGGCCGTACCCTTGATTTCCTTGAATTTTTTGGCGGTCGAAAGCAAACTGCGCAATCCGGCGCTGCTGATATACTCCAACCCGTCCAGGTCAACGACAATCTGCTTGTTGCCTTCCTGAAGACACAAGGCAATTGCTTTTTCAAATTCCATTGCGCCGATTACATCCATACGGCCTTTGAGGGCCAAAATTGTCGTTTGATCAACCTTGCTGGTGACGATTTGCATAAAGCCTCCTCTGCTACCCGGGTATGCGCTTTGATTCCGGAACAAAGTTCCGGATCAATAAACATTATTATTATCACCCTCTGCGATCAAAATCAATGAATTCCGTGATGTTTTTTGTCGGGTAATCAGCGAAAGCCATTGCCGATTTCCAGAGCGTCCCGCAATTGTTCCGGATCCAGGCGGAATTGGGCGCCGCGGCCCTCGTAAAATCCGTGCGCGGCAATCAGATGAATATTCAAATCGCTGAATACGACGCGTTCCCCGCTGGCAAGATTGCGAACGGTTGTATTGACCTTGGCAATCGCATCCTGGTCACCAAAGGGGCAGGGGATGGTTCCGCGCGCTGCATCCACACACACTTCCAGATGCGGAGGCACGGCCACGGGTTCGCCCAATCCATCCCAGCCGGCCCGGCGCAAGGCAACCATTTTTTGGGCAATGTCCGCGTGGGTCAATCCCAGTTTCCGGACAGCATGGTCATCGTCCTGCAGAATGGACTTCAAAGGCCTTTCATCCGTTCCCAGAAATCCGGTGCCGGTAGTGTTGGCTTGGCGCAGGCTTTGGTCAAGGGCATCCAGGGCTTTGCTTTTTTTCATGACTCCACCTCGGTCCGATTTGCGGTCCTTTTCTGTCATTGGCGGACAATCTTATTGGCAATGCCTTCCCGCCAAAAGCGCGATGCACTTGCGCTTAAATTATGCGAAATTGTCAAAAAATATACGATCATCGGCGACGCCTTTTTGGTGCAGGATCGTGATCGCGGCCTGAATCATGGCCGGGCTGCCGCAGAGATAAGCCTCTCCGGAATACGGGTTCTCCAAATGTCGGTCCAGCACCGTGGTGATCAGGCCCGTTTCGCCGGTCCATTGGTCCTCCGGCAATGGTTTGGCCAGCGCGGGGATAAACTTGAAATTCGGCAGGCTTTGTTCCAGCGCCTGCATTTCGTCCAGCAGAAAAAGATCGCGCCGGGCGCCCGTGCCAAAGAAGTAGCGGACCGGGCGTCGAATCTTGCGCGCCTGCATATCGGATAAGATGGCTTTCATCGGCGCCATGCCTGATCCGCCGGCAATCAGAATGACGGAGCGCTCATTGTCGCGCAGATAAAAATCACCATAAGGTCCATTGAAAACAACGGTCATGTTCAACGCCAAATGCTTAAAAATATAGGTCGTGCCCACGCCGTTCAAGACTTGACGGATTTCCAGTTCCAGGCGGTCGCCTGCCGAAGGAGGCGAAGCAATGGAATAAGCGCGATAAACGATTTTACGCGACTGTTCGTAAGGCGGAATGCGAAGTTGGATGTATTGGCCCGCCTTGAAATCGATGCTTGGCGGCGCTTGCAACTGGAGGGTAAATTCGCGGATATCGTGCGTCAAATCCCGCAGGCCGACGACTTTGGCCGTGTATGCGCGCGCGGTAAAATAATCGTTTGGAATCTCGATCCGCAAGTCGTTTAGCACCGGAACTTGGCAGGCCAGGCGTATGCCGGCGGCGCGATCCTCCTTGCTCAGGATGTTTTCTTCCCGGGCGGAGAAGGGGCCGGCGCCCGCAAGCACCTTGACCCGGCAGAGTCCGCAAATGCCATGACCGCCGCAGGCGGACGGAACAAAGATATGCTGCGCATTAAGCGCGGCCAGCAGCGATTGTCCCGCCGGCGTCGCGACGGGTTGGCGGTCGTTGATTTTTATTTGTGCAATTGTTGCTGTTCTTTCCGGCATGCAATGTTTTGAGCATGATTCCGGCAAGGCGTCAAGTCAATAAACGCGATGAATTCATCGGCGCAGAGCACCGGAAATGGCAACTTTATGGAAATTCGAAAAAAATACGGTAGGACTCTCAAGCGCAGCCTTTTTCTCAGCATCCGGATTTTATTTGTTTGCCGAATCCGGCGGCGTTTGCTGAACGAGCTGGTAGCTGCCGGACGTTGCGGCTTGATGCCAGGACGTGGCCACACTTGAGCCGAAGAGGACCATGGCAAGGGCCGCCAGAATCATGATGGTATTGACATCGCCGCGTCGAATGCCCAGCAGCCGCAGGATCAATATTACCCAGAAAACAAAAAACGCGATGGCGGTCACCATCAGGCGCGTCGCGGCTGACAGATAGAAGTGCCAGAACATTACCAGCCGGTACCATGGCCATTCGGCGGTCTCGTTGTTGGCCTTGCGCGCCATGGCGATTTTAAGATTTTGGCGAATATCGTTCTGGAAACCCAAAAACTGCTCGGCCCTTTGCAATGCGTCGATCGCCGGAGCGATCTGGCCGGCATGCAGGAAGGCGGTGCCCAGGTTGTAAAACAGGGGACCGTTGCGCACACCAGCGTCCACAAGTTTCTGATATGTTTGAGCCGCGCGCAGGTAGTCTTCCGGCGTGCGGGCGGCCGCCATATGTGCCTGCCCCTCGTTCCAGATGAAGGCCCGTTCGGATGCATCCAGGGCGTGTGCCGGCAGGCAGGAAAACAGGATAAGGCTGCCGGCAATCAACAGCAGGGGCTGGGCCACGGCTTGACGGCGCTTTCTTCTTTCAAATTTTCGCAAAGCCAGTTCGATTTTTGGAATGAGCTTGCGGAGTTTCCGGCAATCGACGCCAATATCCTTGAATTCGGTTTGAGTCGAAAAGCCGGCGTTAAAATAGTTTTCGAAAATACGGCACAATTCCCCAACCGGATCATCGGCCACAACCATGGCCTTGGACGCAATGATGGCCGGCGGTTCAGACGCTGCCGTCAGCATACGCCTGGTATCTTCCGGGGTGATGCCCGCTGCCGGAACGCCCAGGCGCTCGGAAACATATTGGCGAATGGCGTCGCAGACCTCATCAGCTGCAGCGGATGTATCGATGGCGCTTAACTTGATTGCCCGGCTTAAGCGCCGCCAAGCATGCGGCATGGCCTGCTGGCGGCGCAGCGCGGCGCGATGCTGTTCGTTATGCTCCCGATAAAACTGGAACATCAGTCCGAGGAGGAACAGTACCGGACCGGCGCCGGCCAGTGCCAGCCAGGCGGGATTGCCCAACAGGGGCACGGAATCCGATCCGGTCATGCCCGTGCGGGCGGCTGCGATCGGCTTAGTGCGATCATCTTCTATCCTGGATACGGCCTGCAAACGATTGGTGTTGCCAACGATCTGTGAGCCGGTGACCTCGGATCCTTTTTTAACCGCCAGTGGGATCAGCTCGGTTGCGATAATTTTGTATTCGCGGCTTTTGACGTCATAATAGGCCACTTCAATCGGCGGCACCTGGAACGCCCCGGCATGGAGCGGCCGCAGCGTGTAGGTATACCGGCAGGTGTCGCCTTTTCTATCGGTCTGCACGGTGTTATCGTAAATGGTAAAATGGCTCAGCAGGTTGGTTTGCAGCGTCAACTTGGGCGGCAACATTTTGTCAAAACGTACACGGCCGGCAAGTTCCAAGGTCAGTTTAAGCGGGTCGCCCACGGAACAGGTGGTTGCATCCAGGACGGCCTTGGCCGTCAGGTTGCTGCCGATGGCGCCGCTGAAACACGCGGGACGATTCTGTTCGGGAGGCGGAATTACCCGGACCGTACAAGCGGGTCCCACGGCAAAAACAGCCATGCCGTGGGCCTGTCCGTTTTCGTCAACTTCGACCGGCACGGAACCTTTAAATACCGCGGGACCGAAAACGTAGTTGCCTTCGTCCACGGGAGCGTAGGACAATGTGATTGAATACTCCATGTAATCCTTGCCGTCCTGGCTGGCCAGGCGATGGTCAAACGCAAACATTGCCCGACGGCGCCCGCCGGACATTAAGCTGGCAAAGTCGAATGGATCCGACTGGCGCGTATAATCGTTAATGGCAAAACCGGGACGGCTATTTTGAATCAGCAATTTGTTCAGAAGCTGGTTAAGATCGGGACCATTCAAGCCGGGAAGACCTTCAAGAGTCAGCCATGGAATGGTCAAAATGGGCGGATTTTCGGGAAAAAGAGGCTCAGTATTGGCAAATCGACCTGCAATGCGCTTGATTCGGACAGTGAGGGTCACGTCAAATGACTCGTCGATCAGCACCGTTTCGCGGGAAGAGGTAATGGACAAATATACCTGGTCCTGCTTTTCGATATCGGTGACGGTAAGGGTAGGGCCCTCGGCGGTCAAACGCTTGCCGTTGACGGTTACGGCAATAGGCCCGGCGCGGAAGGGACCGGAGCTTAGTGGCGTGATCTCATAGGTGACGATCAGTCCGGAAAAGCCTTGGCGGGTCATCTGGCCGTTTACAAAACTAATGCTGTAATTACTGATGTTTTGTTTGCCCAGACTGCGGATCTTGCCGTTCTTGATCTGGGAGAGGTCGGGATCGGCTTCGCCCGTACCGGACACATTGATCTGCAGGATAAACGATTCGCCCAGATAAAGCTGGTTGCGATTGGCCTCCACGCTCAAATTCGTATCTTCGGCCACGAGCGGCAGGACCGTGAACATCAATAGCGTGACGGATAGCAACGTGCTGAAAATAGTTCTCATTGTAACTCGCCTCAAATGAACTATGCACGCAGCCAGAAATAATCCAAGCTCCAAAATCCAAAGAAAAAAATGCATTCCGGCAAAAACAACTCAGAAACGGATAAGAGCAATGATCATAACATGCGAGCCGCAAATTATAAAATTCATAACCAAGTTCGCAACAGCCGACACCTCGCGCGCAGCGCATAATCCGTCGCCTGCTCATGGCAGACAACTGCTCCGTTTTTGATCATCCATTGGCGTGCTTACATCACCAGTCCTTTTCCACCGGAGATGGCGTAATGTAGCTATCCAGTTCGCGTTTCTCGCGGTGATCTTTTTCGCGCTGCTGTGCCTTTTCCAAGAGCGCCTTGGCTTGTTCGGGGGTCATTTCCTTGTCTTTATTCGGCGGCTCCGGCTTCTGGTCGGCATTGGGCTGTTGCTCTTGTTGTTGATCTTGCTGTGGTTGTTCCGGCTTTTGCTGCTCTTGCTTCTGCTCTTCCTGCTTAGGCTGATCTTGCTTTTGTTGATCCTGCTTCTGCTGTTCCTGCTTTTGCTGCTGTTGTTGCTGATCCTGCTTTTGCTGGTTTTGGTTCTTATCTTTCGGCAGGAGTTTTTCGATTTCTTTAAGAAGCGCATAAGCTTGGCGCTGTCCGGGCAGGGAAGCGGTGAGATTGGTGGCATTGATCTGCCCGAGCGCCAAGTCTTGCTGGAGCATGGCCTGCTGGGCCAGGGCCAGAATATTGGAACGCACTTCCGCGGTGATCATTTGTTTCTCTTCCGGCGCATTGGTGACAGATGCGGTATTGAGATTTGCCTTGAATGGTCCCGCTTTTGCGCCCGGCGTTCCACCTTGTGGCGCGGGCCCGCCCGGAGGAGGCATTCCATCCGGAGGCACAGCCTGCGAGAAACGTTCGACGAACAAGCTGGTCAATTCGCGGGCTTCATTCTGCTGGTAGCGGATTACAGACAGTTCCGTTTCGGCTTTACGGGCCAGGACAGAGGTTGTCTGGTCGATCGTGTTGGTCTGGCGGAAAATATCCTCGCGGAGCAATTGTGGAAATTGGGCCATGCCTTTCCAAAGGATGTAAATACCGGATTCGGCTTTCATGACCGAGCGATAGGATTCATTTTCCAAGTTGCGGAGCGATTCGGCAGCTTGTTGCATGGTATTGCGCACCGCCTCGATATGCTGTTCCATCTGGGCGGATTGGGGCGCTCCCGATGTCGAGGAAGCCGCCATCTGGGCCATAGCCGAAGCCAGGGCGATTTTAAGCGGCATAAGCGCATCCGCATTGTCGCGCTGCTGCGCGCTTAAGGCTTCCATCTGTCCGATCCGGGATGGCGCGGCATTGGTCAGGGCAACGGTCAGACTGGCGCCGATTTTGCGTTGGTTTTCGAGCAGCGTATCGGCCATTTGCGGCGGCTGCATGCCCTGATAACGGGCCATTAAGGCTTGAATTTTGGCTTTTTCGCGGGCTTCCGGGAGCAAATTGGTAATCACACCAAGATTCGCGCGCGCCGCCAGATCATCGTTCTGCGCACGCAGTGCGCGCTGGAATGCCACTCCGGAACGTTCCAATAATGTCGGGCGGGTATCGGGTGGCAGGTTGGTCCCGGCGGATTTAGCCTGATCGGCCAGCTGGAAGGTGGCGCAACCCAGATTGTAAAACGCGGCTGCGGGATCATTCGGCTGGCGTGTTGTCAGTTCGGTATATTTTTCTACCGCCGCCTGGTATTGACCGGCCCGATAGAGCGCATCCCCGGCATTGAAAAGGCAATCGTTCTGCAACGCTGCCGTTTGGCCCGGCATGGCTGCCAGATATGTTTTTGCGGCTTCGTGATAGGAGCCTATCTTGTACAGACGTTGGGCGCGCCGCGCGCCTTCGCGGCCTGTAGCGTACGATGTCTGGGCAATGGCCGCATTCGTCAAGACATTGGCAGTCGGCGTTGTGTTCGTGTCCGAAGCCGCCATAGTTGACGCTGCGCCGGTTTGACCCGGCATTGTCTGGGCAAGGGCGGAAATCCCTCCGGCATTGGTTGTCAAGACGCTCGTTTTGGGAACCTGGGCCTGGAGAAGTCCGGCCGCCAGCGCAAGCGGGAGAAACAGCGCTAAGATGCTCGCAGAGTTGGACGGCATGAATTGTTTTGCCATTGAAGCGCCGGAAGCAACGGCCGTGCCCGTATCGGAAGGAAGCGTCCGGGATCGTTTGCCCAGACGACCGCGGCTCAGCAGTCCGGCGGCCAGGAAGGCCAGCACTGCCGGCAGGAGGAACCACTGATAACGGTCAATATAGCGGCGCCGGATCGACTCCTCAATGTCGCGTGTGGTCAGCTTGCTCAAATGGTCGTGATACAGTTTGTCCAACTTGACGTTGGCCGTGCCGACAGGCACATAAACGCCGCCCGTGATTTCGGCAATTGCCTTCAGGGTCTCGTGCTGAAGCTTGCTGACCACATCCTGGCCCTGATATTTCATGAATTCGTTGGCGCGGGCCGAGCTTGGAATTTTGGCGCCCTGCGGGTCGCCCAGGCCGACCGTAAAAATCACCACTCCTTTTTTCTTCGCGATGTCGGCCGCCGCCTTGGCCTTGCCGACCAGATCCTCGCCATCGGAGATGAGGATGATGGCCTGATAGGCGCCGAGGTTGCTTTCGAACGCCTCAATGGCCTTATTAATGGCGTCGCCGATATCGGTTTCGCCCCGCGGCGCCGATTCCGGAGAAACATCGGCTAAAGCCTGTTCGAGGTAGGCATAGTCGGTGGTCAGCGGGCAAAGCTGGAGCGCCTTGCCACGAAAAACGATCAGCGCCGCCCGGTCGCCGCGCAGTTCGCGGAGCAGATCCTGAATATCCGCCTTGGAACGCTGGAGGCGGCTGGGATGGACGTCTTGCGCCAGCATGGAGCGCGAGACATCGAGCGCAATGATCAAGTCGCGTCCACGTTGCATGACTTTTTCCTCGCGCAGGCCCCATTGTGGGCGGGCGGCGGCGAACAATGCCAGGAGGAGCCCGAGCAAGGCCAGCGCCCATTGCCAGTAAAAACGGTGAGACTGGGGTGGAGGGCACAGTTTCCGGCGCATATCCGGCGAGAGGAAGCCGGCCAGGCGGCGGGCTTTCAGATGCCAGCCCGCTAACCAGGCTATGCCGATGACCGGCACCAGCCAGAGCAGGATCAAAGCCCATGGATTGACAAATTGAACGTGCATGACGTTAAATAATCTCCTTCCGCACCATCATGTTCAAAGAGATGGCCAGAGCCAGCAAAACAACTCCAGGCCAGAGATAGCGAGGGAACAATTCCGTGTACTGGTTAAAAATCTCCTTGTTAATATTGGTTTTCTCAAGTTTATCGATCTCGGATAGCGCACGGGAAAGACCCTTGGGATCCTTGACGTTGAAATATTGTCCGCCGGTGGTCGAGGCAATGCGGCGTAGCTGTTCCTCATCGATGCGGACTTCGGCGTATTGAATGGTGTTGCGGCCGAAAACGTCTCTGGTCATAAAGGGTGCGCGTCCGTTTGAGCCCACACCGATGGTATAGACCTTGATGCCCAGCGCCTTGGCGGCTTTGACGGCTTCGTCGGGCTTGATCAGGCCTGTGTTGGATTCGCCATCGCTAAGCAGCACGATAAGCTTGGATTTGATCGGGGCCTTTTCCAGCCGCCCGCAGGCCGTGGCCAATGCATCGCCAATGGCGGTCAGCAATTCCTCCTGGTTAACCAACTGCCCGTTGGCATCCAGGGAGGGTTTGGGAATCTGGACGCCTTTGAGGACGTGCAGGAGCGCGCTGTGATCGATGGTCAACGGCACGCGGCTGTTGGCATAGCCGCCAAAAGTGACCAGGCCGATCAAGTCGTCGGTGCGCTTCTCAATGAACTTGGCGAATGTTTCCTTGACCACGTCCAGGCGCGTACACATGGTGTCCGCCGTCGAAAAATCCAGCGCTTCCATCGAGCCGGAAACGTCGACCACCATTTGAATGGCAATGGCATCGGTTTGATGCGCGGTCTTCGAGAACACAGTTTGCGGACGGGCCATGGCGATAATCGTCAGCCCTGCGCCGGCCAGGAACAGGAACGGGACAAGGCTGATGGCAACCGTCCGCCAGGTTAAAGCCGCAGGCGGCAGACGATGAGTGGGTGCAAAGACAATGCCGCCCTTCCTGCGCCGCGCGAACATGGCCCAGGCCACGACACAAAGCGGGATAATCAAAAACAAATAATATGGATTGGCAAAGCGAAACATGACGGGAATCGTTTCTTTATTCTATGTTTCCTGCTTCATTGTTCCAAGATCATGGCGTGTCCGCCGTGGTGCGCCATCCTCCCTGCCGGCGCCGGATTCCGCCGTTTGCAGCGCTTCATCCGTGGCCACATAATCCTTGGCCGTGCCGAAGGCCAGATCCACGACCGCTTTTTCCGGTCGATATTCCGCGAATTTGACCAAGTCGGCAGTTTGCAGAAAAGCGCGCAGTTTGACCAAAACCTCCGGGCGGAATTGCGGATTCCGCGAAGCGGCCAGCAGAAATTCCTCCGTGGTCTGTTCGGGCGCCCGAATATCGTGTGCCCGTTCGATGTAGCGGCGGACAATCAAGGTCAGTGCCAGGAAAAATTCCTTGATCTTGCTTTTTGAGATTAGGTCTTGGGCCATCAATTCGGCCAGTTCCACCAGCGCGCGTTCGCGGGGCGACATCCGCTGTAACTGAATGGCGCGATGAATTCGGCGGCTGAACCGGTAGATCGCCCAGATTGCCGCCGCGACCAATACCAGGATTGCCAGCCAGCCGACCACTGTTTTGAAGGGGGGATAGATCCAAACCGGCCCGCGGATATCGCGCATGGAAACGCCCGGATGCTCTTTGCCTAGCGGGGCGACATCAAAAACGAGCGCGCGCGTGGCAAACCAGTTTTCAGAGGAATTGGGAGCGCTTCTATCGGTATAGGTAACCGCCAGGGGCGCCAGGCGGTATTCGGCGGCCACAAGCGGCGTCAATCGAAAACAATGTTCCTGCACAATGGTCCCGCCCTCGCAGGCCGGTTCGCGGTCAAACGCGCCGTTCAGGACAAATCCGGCAAGCCGATTTTCCAGGGGCGGCAACCGGACCGTGATATTGGAGGGCGCAATAGTCTTGATCGAAAGCAGGATGTCCCGGTCCAGATGAACCTGGGCCGGGTCGGCGGCAATGATTAATTCCACGGGGCCCGACGCCATTTTTTCCACACGCGGCTCAGCCCGTGATTCCGGCAAAGCAGCGCCGTTCGTACTGGCGGCAACGGGTGCCGTAACGGACAAGAAGGCCGCCAGCGCCAAAAAAACGCCGGCTTGCGCCCAGCCGTATAGCCGTGAACAGGATCCTTTTGCTTTGTATGGCATGGCCATCATAAAATTCTGCACTTTCTTCAGCCCCGATGCATGCGATGCTGGCGAAGGTGGAAAAGCCGGCGGACATCGTCCACAAAGGGACGATCGGTTGTCAGTGCCAGGCGATCAACTTTAAGCCTCTGGAATTGCTTGTCGCGCGCCTGCTCCTCCGCGGCGGCCTGAGCCTGAAACGATTTCAAGAGATGGCTGGAACTGGTGTCCGCCAGCATGAGTTCGCCGGTCTCCGGGTTGACCAGTTCCAAAAGTCCGATATCTGGCAAAGTCCGCTCGCGGGGGTCTGAAATCGGGCAGGCGATCAGGTCGTGATGGCGCGACATGATCCGCAATTCCTTTTCATATCCCGTGGCCAGGAAATCGGAAATCAGGAAAACCACCGAACGGCGTTTTTGCACCTTATTCAGGAATTGCAGGGCAACACCAAGGTTGGTTTCATGGCGCGTTTCCTCGGCTGCCAAGACCTCCCGTACCAGGCGCATTGCTGCCGTCCGGCCCTTGCGCGGAGGAATATAGCGCTCGATCCGGTCGGAGAACAGGATCATTCCGACCTTGTCCTGATTTTTTATGGCTGAAAGCGCCAGGAGGCTGGTCAGTTCGGCGGCCACCTCGGCTTTGGAACGCAATCCGGACCCGAAAATCATGGAGCCGGAAATATCCACCAGGAAAATAATCGTCAATTCCCGCTCTTCGCAGAAGCGCTTGACATAGGGGTGCCCCATGCGCGCGGTCACGTTCCAATCGATAGAGCGCACGTCGTCGCCGGGCACATAGGCGCGCACTTCGTCGAATTCCATGCCGCGCCCCTTGAAGACGGAGTGATACTCGCCGGATATGTGTTCATCCACAAGCTTGGCCGTAACCACCTTGATCCGGCGGACGTGCTTCATCAATTCTTTGGTATCAATGGCCATTTTAAAAAAAGTAGTTGATGGTTAATCGATGGCAAAAAACGGACTAATGCAAACCGGCCTTGGCCAATGAGCAACAAGTGCCGTTGGCCGTTACCCCTTGTCCATTATTCAAGGCACCGGTATATCGTTGAGAAGACGCGTGATCAGGTCCTCGCTGGTCACTTCTTCCGCTTCCGCTTCGTAAGTCAGCATTATGCGGTGCCGGAGGATATCGTGGGCGATTTCCTTGACGTCCTGAGGCGTGGCATAACCGCGGCCGTGAAGCATGGCATTGGCGCGGGAAGCCAGGTTCAGATAAAGCGTGGCGCGCGGCGATGCGCCGTACTGGATTTGGTGATCCACGGGAATATTGTAAATTGATGGCTGGCGTGTGGCGAAGACAAGGTCGAGGATGTATTCGCCCACTTTTTCGTCGCAATAGACCTGGTCCAGCAGGTCGCGTAACAGGAAGATCTGATCGGACGACATGACTGCGCTTATCTCTTCATCGTGTTTGCGCGTGAATCGGTTCATGATCCGGCGTTCGTCATCCTTGGAAGGATAGGTCACCTTGCATTTGAGCATGAAACGGTCGATTTGCGCCTCGGGCAGGGGATAGGTGCCTTCCTGTTCGATGGGGTTTTGGGTAGCCATGACCATGAACGGTTCCGGCAAAGGATAGGTTTGATCGCCGATTGTCACCTGATGTTCTTGCATGGCTTCCAGAAGGGCCGACTGCACTTTGGCCGGGGCCCGGTTGATTTCATCCGCCAGCAAAAGGTTTGTGAAGACCGGCCCCTTCTTGACTGAAAATGTTCCGGTGCGCGGGTCGTAAATCATCGTGCCGATCAGGTCGGCCGGCAAGAGGTCCGGCGTAAAGCTGATCCGATGAAATTTCAATCCCAGCGACTGGGCCAGCGTTTTGACCGCCGTGGTCTTGGCCAGTCCGGGCACGCCTTCCAGAAGGATATGCCCGCCGGTAATGAGCGCAATCAGCATGCGGTCCAGCATGTGTTCCTGGCCCACCATGATTTTCATCACTTCCTGGCGCACGCTGTCGATGGCCTTGGTCTGTTCGTGAATCATGTCGGTCGTCTTGGTGATTTCGGTGTGGTCCATATGGATTATCTCCTGCATGGTCAGCGGTTGATGATAGATGGTCGGATCGGTCATTCCTCGATTTTATTTTGCGGCTTGAAGTTCAGCGCTTGATTTTGGGAATTCAACGGCGCTTTCTCGTCCCCGACATTCTTTGCCTGGCGCCCTGATTTTGCCTCGGGAGTCACGGTGGGGATGCTGTCATTCGCCTTCTGTTCTCCGGCCGGCTCGGTTTTTTTAATCAGGTCCTGGCGCTTGATCAGCAACGGCTCCGCCCGATATGACTTGATAATGAAGGTCCAGGTTGCCAGGCGGTCGTTCAGCGCCTTGGCTTCCGCCGCATTCTTTGCGGCCTCGTCCGCTTTTTGCCGTTCGGCTTTGGCCGCATCCACCGCGTTTGTCGTAACCGCCATCGCGGCATCCTTGTCTTTGGCCTCGGCCGGCGCTTTCCAGTCCACCGTCACCTTGAGATAGCGGTCGAACGTGTCGTTGGTCAGTGTATTGCCGATACGCAAGGTGTAAATTCGTCCCTGGCGGGTAGAAGCCTCGAAGATCACCGGGTGCTCCATTCCGGTTTCCTTGGATGACAGAGTAGGGGCGGCAATATCGTCAAACCCCAGCATATTCAGCGCCCCAGCCATCTGGTTGACCTTGGCGGAATCTAATGTGCCTTCCCCTTCTTTCAAGCCTTCAAGCGTGAAGGCCTCGCTTGTTTTTGACCGCACGAGCTTTATCGGCGCGCGGTCGGGCGCAGTCACCGTGATGTTCTGGATATCGTTAGCGGCGACATTGACGAACTCGGTGGCCAGCCAGTTCTCAATGCCATCGGTCAAGCGATCGAACGTTTGGCCGACGAGGAATATGCGGCCTGCGGATGTCTTCACGTATTGCCCGTCCGGATAATCGCCCATGGAAAGCGGTCCTTGCTGGCCGCCTTCCGGAGACTGACGCATAAACGGCTTGCCAATGAGCAGCATAGCAATCATCCCGTCGTTTTCATCTTTCAATTCCACGCGTGTCCCGGATTGCTTTTTATCTCCCGCGGCGGGATCCAGCAGATTGAGGGCGGCATTCTGTGATTCATCGGCGGCAATTACCTGACCGACTTTTATCTCGCTGAGTTGGAGCAGATTCTCGGCAATTTTGTCGAAGGCCGCTGGATAGTTAAACCGGTTGGCCACGGTCCAGATACCTTTAACCTTTGCCAGGGTCAGGGTGTTCGTTGCCGTGGTCAGCACGATTTTGCTCACCTGGTTGACGGGCAGCTTGGGTAGGACGCGCGTGCCAATCAGGGCTGTGCCCGGTTGCGGTTGCGGACGCATGGTCCAGGCAGCCCAACCGGCCAAGGCCACGGCCAATATCACGAGTAAAACAAGATTGCGTATCTTCATAATCCATCTCCCGGTAAATATCTAGCGATTGAGACATTAATTGATTTTCAGCGCCTTACACTGTGTCGCCGTTGCCAGCCAAAAGCCAGCCCCGCCAGGCACACCAGCAGGGGAATGGCCAGAATATTGATGACCTTGACTTTGACGCCAAGCACCTCGATGCCTTCGCGCAGGTTTTTGCGAACCTGCTTGAGCTCATGTTGGGTCTTGATTTGTTCCTGTTTGAACTTGGCGATTTCCTGTTCCTGCTCGGCGCTGAGAATGAAGCGCTGGCTTTTGTCTTTCTTGGCTTGCAGGTTTTCAAGCCTTTCCTGGGTTGAGGCCAACTGATCCTGCAGCATGCGTTCCTGTGCCATCCAGCGTTGTTGCGCTTCGCTCTGGAGCTTTTGGACGCGGTCAAATGGGCGGTCAACCCGACCGCGGGCGCGGATCTTGGCCATGTCGGCACTGCCGGAAAGCTGGTCGACGGCATTGGCAAAGAAACTGATATTGTCGTTCAGCGGCTGATACATGCGCTGTCCGAAAATCGGAATTTCCTGAACGGCGAAAGCGTCATAAAGCAGGTCGACATCCGCCACCAGAATAACGGAACTGGGCTTGACACTTTCCTTTAAGGCCGGGGTGTTGTCGTCGGAGTTCGCGGGTTCCTTGGCGTCTGCTTTCTTTTTGCCGGTTTCCGGCGCCGGCTTGGGCTTGCCTTGCGGGAAAGCCGTTTTAAATTTCCCCTGCACGCGGATGGCCAGGTTCAGGCGCTTCTCCCCGCTCTTGAAGCCACGGCGGACAGACTCCGCGCCCATCTGGGCAACCATCGTGTTGACAAGCGCCGACTGCTCCGAGGTTACCAGCAGGGTGCCGACGCTCAAGCCTTCCACCCCGGCGCCGGAAAATGCGCCGGCAACGGGCAGCCCCAGCGATTCGAGCGAGGAGGTGACAATGTCCTTCCCGTCGATATTCACATTGCGCAAGCTGAGAAACACGGGATTATTCTCAATCTGGTTGTTGCCGCTTTGCACCCGGGTGCTTGCCAGAAGATCGGCAACAACCTGGTCGGGCTCGTAGGTGATGCCCCAGGCGGCGGTAAGCGGGCCCAAGTCGGACATGGGCCGATCCATGCCGCCCATGGAAGGATCCTGGTTCATGGCGTCGGAGACGCAGAGCGGATCGACGAATGCCAGCAGGCGCCCGCCGCGCAGGATGAATTGGTCGATGGCAAAAAGTGTTTTCTCCGGCACGTTCTTGGGATGCACCACGATCATAACGTCGATTGCAGGGTCGATGACCTCCGTATCGACGGCCAATTGGCGCACGTCATAATCCTTGCTTAGATCCTTGAAGGCCACCCAGGGCGGCGAACTCTTGGGCCGCGGCTGGCCAGGCATGGCATATGGGAACGAGCGCACGCCCATGACCGGCAGACTGCTCAGGATGCCGAGAACCGGTTTTTTGGGGTTGGCCACGCGCGCGATCATGCGGGTAATGTTGTATTCCAGCATTTCCTCGTTGCGCGGATCGAGAAACGGAATAACCTCGTGATTGTCGCCCTGCACGGCGACGAGCCCCAGATAAAGCGCGCCATCTTCCAAGCCAAGTTGTTCGCCGGCGAGTCCGTAGCGTTGCGCCCATTCCTCGGCATCCGAGTCCGGCTTGGGATTGTAGGTTTCAACCAGCAGCTTGCCGCCGGAAGCCAGCTCGTATTCCTTGAGCAAATCCTCCACCTGGCGCGCAAAATTTTTGAGCGGGATGGGGATTTCCGTTGAGCTGCCGGAGAAGAAAAACTTGAGGGATACCGGCCGGCCCAGAGATTGGAGAACGGCGCGGGTGCCGTCCGAAAGCGTGTAGAGCTTTTCTTCCGTCAGGTCCGCCCGCAGCCTGACGTGACTGACGATAATATTGACCGCGATCAGGATGGCCAGGATGGCCAGCAGGCCGACAAGGCTGCCGGTGAATTTCCAAAGAAGCCGTGCTTTCATAATTTTTCCTTTATATTGCGCAATTCGACTGAAATGGTCGATCGTTTATGGTCAATGCCAAATTAATTTCGGATTGATGCTTTCCGATTGGTAATCATCAATCATCCAGCAGCAATTCGAAATGCGATCAGGCGGCCTTCCGGTTTTCCAAAACCAGGTTTGTGCCGAACAGCATGAAGATCATCACGCTGAAATAATAGACAAAGTCGCGCAGGTCGAGCACACCCTTCTGGAACGCATCGTAATGCGGCATAAAACTGAAGGCGGCCACGCCGCGTACCAGCCATTCCGGCGCCCAGCGCGCCATGACATCCGTCACGGGCGGCCAGCCGGCGAGCAGGAGAAACAGGCAGATAACCAGCGAGAGTACGAAACTGATGACCTGGTTGCGCGTCATGGCCGAGGTCAGCATGCCGACCGAGAGATAGGCGCCGGCCAAAAGGAAACTGCCGATATACCCGCCCATGATAGCTCCGCGATCCGGGGCACCCAAGTAGGCCGTGGTCAGCACGATGGGAAACGTCAGGGCCACGATCAGTCCGATAAAAAACCAGGCTGCCAGGAACTTGCCAACGATTACCTGGGTAATGGTCACGGGCAGGGTCAACAGGGTTTCAATGGTCCCGGCGCGGCGTTCTTCGGCCCAAAGCCGCATGGCGGCGGCCGGCACAAGGATCAGGAACATCCACGGGTGCCAGAAGAAAAAGCCGCGCAAATCGGCCTGTCCGCCTTCATAAAACCGGGATACGAAAAAGGTCAGGAACCCGATCAGCATTAGAAAGACCACCATAAATACATAAGCCACTGGCGACTCGAAATAGGAGGTCAGTTCGCGTTTGATAATGGCCTTGGTATTGCGCATGGAATCCATAGATCAATCTCCTTGTTCGCTGGAACTAAGGCGGGTTGTGCCCGCTCTCCAATTTATTAGCCGCGCAAGATCTCAAATAGAGCAAAAAAGGCTACGCTGATTTCCAGTAGTATCGAATCTTGGCGCGCGTTATGTTCTTTACGGATAATTCGTCTTGTTGATTATTATTCGCCGGATTTAATTCTTCGATTCGGTCAGATCGCGGAAAACATCGTCCAGGCGGCCTTCCATGGTTTTAAATGCGGTCAGTTCCCAAGCGGGGTTGGCCTTGAACAGTGCCAGGATGTCGGGCGCCAGTTGGGCCGGGTTATTGGCTGAAGGACGGGGATAGACCACCACCCGGTGCGGCTGGACTTCCACGCGGGCGACGGAAGCCAGGCGCTCCAGCTTAGCAGCGAGGTCTCCGGCGGCCGACTTGACATACAGTTCCACCGCGCCATGCTCACGGCTTTTGGCCTTCAGTTCGGCCGGCGTGGCGTTGGCGACAATTGTGCCGTCGCGGATAATGATGGCGCGCGTACAGATGGCTTCCACTTCTTCCAGGATGTGGGTTGAAATCACGATGGCCTTGCGCGCGGCCATCTCGCGAATCATGGTGCGGACAATATGTTTCTGGTTAGGATCGAGACCGTCGGTAGGTTCATCCATGATGAGCACCGGCGGATCGTTCAGGAGCGCCTGGGAAAAACACACGCGCTGTTTATAACCCTTGGAAAGAGTCCCGATGGCCTGATGCTTGACGGCATCCAGACGGCAGGTTTCGATGGTTTGCTGGACGCGTTCTGCGCGTCTTCGTCCGGTAAAGCCACGGATTTCGGCAATAAATCCCAGGTAATTCCAGACCGTCATGTCGGCATAAACCGGAGCATTTTCCGGCAGATACCCGATCAGCTTTTTAGCTTGTATCGGTTCGCCGGTGATATCGTGCCCCATAATGACGGCGGTGCCGGATGTCGGCGGCAGGAAGCCGGTGATCATGCGCATCGTGGTGGTCTTGCCTGCACCGTTGGGGCCCAGAAAGCCGAGGACTTCGCCCTGGGCAACCTGGAAAGACACATCCCGGACCGCATGGATCAGTCCGAATGTTTTTTTAAGCTGTTTAACTGCCAACATCAGGTCTCTCCTCTCCTTTATTGGTACCACTGAAGCGGGCAAAGACCCGCAACCTAACGAAATCAACCATGGACTCCGACACCTTGGATGCAAATGCAAGCGCAAGCAGAATTAAGTCGTTTTTGCATCCGCGGCAAGATTTGTTTTCACGCGCGTTTTTTCTTCCATAAAAAAAATTGAAAATTATCTGATTTCAATGGTTCTTACAAGCGAATTGGTCTCCGTTGCCTTGGGGATTTGAATGCAAAGCACGTTGTCTGCATAGGTGGCCTGCGCGCCGGTGCTCTGGATGTTTTCCGGCATCATTATTTGTGTGTGGAACTGTCCGCTTTGCGTCCCGGTTGCAGCGGCTTGTTTTTTAGTTGCCCGGTTCGCATCGATGATCAGCAGATGGCCTTCCACGTTGATTTTGATCCCCTGCTTGGCATACCCCGGCAGGGCAACATTGATCACATAATTGCTGCCGTGATCTTCGATATTCATTGCCGCGGACGAAGATACCATGTCCCAACCGTGATCGAACCGCGACAGCATCGTGTTCTGCTGGCTTTCATTATAAGCGTTCGCAAAGATTTGTTCGATTTCCCGCTGCAATTCGTTCAGATCGCGTTCGTGCGGAAATATGGCGGAGGAACGATTCACGCCCTGACGTTGAAGGGGGATGCCGGCGAAAGGATTGCCGGAGATGGCGCCAAATGTCGGCGTCATGCTCCGCAATAATCGGTTGATTTGTTCGTGAATCTGCTCGAGATCGTCCGTGGTTTCCCAGAAAACGATCTGATTGTCATGGCCCAAGGACGCTTGCCGGGACTGATCGGCTGAACCAGGCAAAAAATGCTGCAGGCGCTCAATCCATGTTCGGCCAGGAGTTTGACCATGCCGCCCGGCCCTTACGGTTAAAAGAGCAACCCCTTGCATAATGATTATGACGCAAAGTAAAACAATTAAGGCGATCAGAAACCAGTGGCTTCGAGATTTCCGATTCGATTCGCTGTCGTAATTTGTAATATTGGGTTCCATGGTATAAACTCTTATTATTGCGATCAGCGCTCTGGCCCCAAAAAAACATTCAGGAAAATAACGCCGCCAACAGGATACGACTTGAAATTTATTCCATAACATCAACTTCCTTGGATGCCGATCAAGGCGAGGGCAACTTTTCAAATATTCCCTTCACTCCTAATCCCTCCCGTATAAGAAAGCAATGATTCCCGACAGCATTGATTAAGCATCAATCGTGCCAAGTAAGTTTTGCGCAACTGGCAAGGAATCGCAGATCCGCCGAAAAACGAGCGCCTATGCGCTCGGGATCGGTAAAATCGACAGCGCACGAAATCGTTCGAATTGATCAAGGTCCGCCGAGTTTGGGCAGCGCCGGCAGGACAAGCTGTCTGCGAACCGGACATTTTGTCGTAAACATGACCGACCATGATTACGTGGCCATTGCGGATATCGCTATCCAAATGTATTGGAAGACGAGGATTTCGCCGCCATCCGTGGCGTATTTTCGGTCAATCCGTTGGAAGATTCATCCGGATCAGGCGATCTCTAAAACATCTCAAAGCGCAGTGTCCGCTCAGAATGGCAGGTCATATTCCTTGATCTTGCGCTGAATGGTACGCGTAGAAAGTCCCAATTCGGCAGCTGCCAAATTCCGGCTTCCGGAACAACGGGTTAGCGACTGCAGAAGCGCCTGGCGTTCAATCTCCGCCAATGGGGTCCGCGGGGGAATGACAATTTCCGTGTTGGTGCGCTCGCCAGGCGTCGCCAATTTCAGGCTGGCGGCGGTCAACCTTGGTGTGGCGGTCATTATGACCGCCGATTCAACCGCGTTTTTTAACTCACGGACATTGCCGCTCCAAGGATGGCTCTCCAGCGTTTTGTAAAAACCATCATCGATTTCGTCGATGTGGCGGCCATGCAAACTGCAGGCGGTTGCGATGAAAAAATCTGCAAGCGGCCGAATGTCTTCCTGGCGTTTCCTCAAGGGCGGGACGTGGATCGTAACCACCTGCAGGCGATAAAGCAAATCATGGCGGAAGCTGCGCTCGGCAACAAGATCATCAAGGTTGCGATTGGAGGCTGAAATTACGCGCAGGTTTACGGGAATTGAGCGGGTGCCGCCTACGCGAATTATTTCGCGTTCTTCCAGGACGCGCAACAACCTGGTTTGTACGGAAGGTGGGGCAAGACCGATTTCATCCAGAAAGAGCGTGCCGCCTTCGGCGCGCTCAAAGGCGCCGGCATGTTGAGCTGTTGCCCCGGTAAAAGCGCCTTTTTCATGGCCGAACAGTTCCGATTCAAGCAGGGATTCCGAAAAAGCCCCGCAGTTAACGGCCACGAAAGGACCATCGGCGCGCGAGCTACCATCGTGCAGGGCGCGGGCAATTAATTCCTTGCCTGCGCCGCTTTCTCCGAGAATCAAAACCGTGGCCTGGGTGGCGGCAACGGTTCTCACCTGCCGGAGCACTTCGACCATCCCGGGTGAAACGGCAATAATCTCGCGACCATAGAGCGCTTTTCTGAAAGACAACACCTGTGAGCGTAAGCGGCGGTTTTCAATGGCATGCGCCACCTTGGACTGAATGTCCGTCAGGTTAAGCGGCTTGAGGATATAATCATAGGCGCCGGCTTTTAGCGCATTCACAGCGGCCGATACGGTGCCAAAGGCGGTCATCAGCAGGACGGGGACATCGGCGTTGATTTCCTTTAGGCGTTCCTGCACCTGTTGTCCATCAATGTCCGGAAGCCGGATATCCGAAAGCACGGCATCGAAAGTCTGATCTTTGAAGAGGCGGATACCCGTTTCTCCGGTGGCGGCGGTAATGGCCAGATACCCGCTTTCTTCCATGGCTTCCGCCAGAGAGCGGCGCCCATCGGGATCGTCCTCGATGATCAGGATGCGTGCTGTGGTTGCCTTGTTCATCGGTAACAAGATAATGAATAAGGCCGGATAATTACAGGACAAACTTCAAAACGGGGCCAATGCAGGCTGCGGGTTCCATCCGTAACCCGCGTTGATTTTCTTCGTTCCGCGTTAATTATGCCGCCGACTAAATACGCAAACCTTATTTAACCGTCCAGTCGCCAGACACGGTTGAATGTTTACAGATGAAGATAAGGCTGACGTAAATGGTATGTTTCGGATTATATCGCGCCCTGATCTGACCTCGTCTGCTACCATATCAGATATACATGGATATGCTGCTTGTTCTTGCTGGTCAATGTTTTGTCAGCCCATCCTCGGGAGGCGGCGAAGCATGACATGAAATCATTATGGCATTGACCTTGGGGCGGCAAGGCAGATAGATTGTCTTTGCACAAGATTTACGGCGAGACACTAATGGCACATCCGGGAACAGCTTCAATTCTCGTGGGCATCGGCGGCTTTGCCGGGTCGCTTGCGCGCTACGGACTGAGCGTCATGTCGCAACGTTTGTCGCTCGAATGGCCGTTAGGGACGCTGGCCGCAAACGTCGGGGGGTGTTTCCTGATCGGCATAATCGCGGAGTTGGCGGCCCGCGGCGAAACGATGTCGCCTGAAGTCCGTCTCCTTTTGGCAACCGGATTCTGCGGCGGATTTACCACGATGTCTTCTATGATCTACGAGATTGTCGAAATGCTGCGCTCCAGCGAATATCTGCATGCCGCATGTTACCTGGCCAGTTCATTGTTTCTCTCCATGATGGCTTTCTTTATCGGAATAATGGCGATACGGTTGCTCGTTAGAATGGGAGGCGGACAATGGAACTGAATCGGGACGCCAAGCTCTTGCGGATTTTCCTGGGCGAAGACGACAAGGTCAAGCACACGGCTCTTTACGAGGCCATTGTACGCGAGGCAAGGAGAATGGAACTTGCCGGAGCCACCGTCTGGCGGGGGATATTGGGTTTCGGCCCAACCAGTCGAATCCGGACGACAAAGATCCTGGATCTCTCCACCGATCTGCCAATCATTGTCGAAATAGTCGACGAGGCTGACAAAATCGACCGGTTTATGCCATTGCTGGATGCGTTATTCGAATCGGCTCAATGCGGAGGGCTGATCACAATCGAAAAGGTCCAGGTCATCAAGTACAAACATGGACAAGACAAGGGGTAGGGTCCTGGGGCCACTCAGGATCCTAGCTCGATGTTAAGCGCCGTCAAGGCCTGGCACCCGCACCGGGTTATCCGTCTGCCACGGCGCTACGGCTGGAGCCAGATGATCAAGATGCCCAGTAACCTGCGTTTATTTGTGCGCGGGCACGGAAATTGTCCGCGCCAGTTTATCTCCGACGAAGATATATTGTCCCCTTATAATCGAACGAAATGCACGCTGCACGCCTGCATCGGCCAACCGCGACAATTTCAGTGGCGAATTTTTGGTGCCAACCAAAAAATGTCCTGATACAACGTTGCAAAAAGAAAGTGAAAATGATATTTGGGTAACCAGCGGGCAAATGGGTCTATACCGTATTCGCGACATTGGAGGGTAGAACCGGTATTAATTACGCCTGATCATTGCCTTTTGGGCCGTATTAAGGCGGAGAAGCACTGTGGAGTCGCCATCGCTTCGAACAAAAGCCGGACTCCATGTAAAAAAAGGCGAGAATGTTAGGATCAATCGCTATTCAACGGTAATTATAGACTTGATCCCCAATCCTTTCGTCAACAACCATGATCAAACATCGCATCGTGACCGACCTGTCCGAATGTCGTTTGCTTTGGGAACGCTTCATACCGCAGGAGACCCTGTGGGATAATTGGGATGTCCGCGCCTGTTTTCACAAGCACTTTCAGCGTCCGGCCTGTTTCATTGTGGCGGAAGACAATCAGGGTCAGGCTGGCTTCCTGCCCTTGAGCTGGGTTGAAGAGGCCGGCTGTTATCAGTATTTCCCCGGGGAAACGTGGCATCAGGCAACTTGGCTGGAGCAAAATCGAATTATCGCCAATGGCGATGCCATGGTACAGGCACTCTTGGAAGCGTGTCCCGGACCATATCACCTCCGGTATTTGAAGGCCAATTCCGCTGCATCCCGGATGCAAAAAACGGTGGATGAGATCTCCTATCGATTTTTCCCCCAGATGTACGGCTATGATCTGCAGATGTATTTCCACGAGTTCTCCGGCAAATCGGCCAAAAGATTGAAACGCGAATTGGCTGGGCTTGAGTCATCCGGAGTTGAATATTTATACGACGTCATGCCCGATTTCGACCAGATGATCGCCATGAACGTCGAACGTTTCGGCGCTAATTCCTATTTTCATGACCATCGTTTCCTCGAGAGTTTTCGCAGCCTAATGCAATTATCCCGTGAGCGAGGTTGGCTGCGCCTGACAAGTTTGCGCCTGGGCGGCAATTTGGCGGCAATCGACATTGGCATTCTCGTTAACGGCGCATACGCGCTTGTGGGTGGAGGAACGCATGCCGAGTATCCCGGAGTCGCCAAATTGATCAACATGCATCATCTGCAGCGGACCTGCAGCGAGCGTTTCCAGGTTGCTGATTTTCTATGTGGCGATTTTTCGTGGAAAAAACTTTTTCACCTGACCCCATGCCCGCTTTATCTGCTTTCCAATGCTGCTTTTGCCGCGACGCAACCAACCACAGAAAGAATATCGGGCGGGGTAACGCATGGGCTGGAGGGTGGACGGGTTCTGGTCATTGGCACGACTTCGGATTACATCGACATCATCCATCGCCGTTTTCCCAGCCGGGTGGTATTCGTCACCGATCCTCTTGAACGGGAACGCGCTAAAGAGCCGCAGCCCAGTTCGGCCGGCGAGGTGCTCTGCCCGCTCGATCAACCGGAAGAAGGATTGGCTCGTATCCGCCGCCATCTGACGCACTACGGCCTATGGGCGAGCGGCGTAGCGTGTTTCGATTGCGAGTCCATGCCTTTGGCTGCGTTTATCGCAAACAAATTATCCTTGTCGTACCCGTCAGCCGAGGCCATCGTGACCTGCCGCAGCAAATACATTTCGAAACAATGCTGGGAACGCGCCGGCCTTTCCTGCCCGGCCTCACGGCAGATCGAAACGGCCGAGCAGGCGGTGCAGTTTCTCGGCCTTTGCCGACGGCAGAAAGCGGTTCTAAAACCACTGACTGGTTCAGGAAGCGAGTTAGTCTTCGTTTGTAAAACGGCTGACGAGTGTATCCTCGCGTTTGACATCATGCGTGATCGACTGGCCGGGCAATCGGCTGCCCGGATGTATGCGCCCTACGAATACGGCGGACTCCGGGTGGATCCGCGGCGCACGGTGGTGATGGAAGAGTGGGTCGAGGGGCCGGAATACAGCTGTGATTTCATGATCGATGGCGACAAGATCGAGGTCATCCGCATCGCCAAGAAATGGCTGCAGCCGGAACTTACCCCCGGCACGGTCCTGGCCTATCAGCTGCCGGAAACTGTACCGGGCATGACTAATGGCGCGCTTGAACAGCAATTACGTGCGGCGGCGCAAGCGGTGGGAATTGACCGTGCACTGTGCATGGTTGACTTCATCATGGAAGATAACCGCATGGTTTTGATCGAAATTGCCCCGCGTCCCGGGGGTGACTGCCTGCCGCCGCTAATCCGGTCGAGTTGCGGGCTCGATATCCTGGCCCTGGCGCTTGATTTCGCCGAACAGCGTCCCGTCAGTATCCCGCCGGCATCGCAATGGCAACGCCGGGTCGGCTTGCGTTTTTTTACCGCGCAATCCGGAGTTATAACGGCCATCGATACCGATGCCGTAAGCAGCGATCCGCGTGTGCTGGAGGTCAGCCTTAAACGGGGCCCGGGGCAGCGCGTGCTTCAACCGCCTGAAAGTTTTGAATCGCGTATGCTGGGCTACGCCATTTTTCAGCCTTCAGCCTCAGAAAACATCGAGGCGGATTGCCGCGCGATCGATGCAAAGTTGAACGTGAAAATTGCCGCCGCCAAATGCATATGAGCCTACCGCAAAACATGCACAAATCGAATGCGGGCAAGCAGCCGGACGAACTCGACGCATTTGTAGGCATGTACTCCGAACGGCGCGAATTATTCCTGAGCGTTGTCCGCCAGCACGGCTCACCCTTGTATGTGATCGAGGAACAGACCGTTTTGGACCGGGCCAGGGCATTCACGGAGGCGTTTCGTTCCGAATTGCCGGGCATGCAGGTTTATTACGCCCTAAAGTCGAATTCGCATCCCCTGATCGTCGCAGCCGTTGTGAAGGCCGGGCTTGGACTCGACGTCTCGAGCGGAGAAGAATTACGGCTGGCGCTTGAGGCCGGCGCCCAACGCATTGTGTTCAGCGGACCGGCAAAAACTGGCGATGAACTGGGCCTGGCAATCCGCCATCGGGATAGGGTGACGGTGCTGCTGGATAGTCTGGGAGAGCTGGAACGATTGGAACACCTGGCTAAGCAGGAGAACGCGACGATCCGCGCCGGCGTGCGGCTGACCACCGATGAGCGTGGCCTGTGGCGAAAATTCGGGATTGCGCTCGCTGACCTGGCCGGATTTATCGAACAAGCGATGCGCGCAACGCATGTGGATTTGCGCGGACTGCAATTCCATACAAGCTGGAATATGGACCCCACGGCGCACGTGGCTTTTGTAGGGCGTCTGGGCGCAGCCTTGCGGCTCCTGCCGGCAGCGATGCGGACGCAGATCGAGTTTATCGATATCGGCGGCGGTTATTGGCCGCCTCCCGGTTCATGGTCGCTGGAACCCCTGTCAAACAATTCCGCCGGCGCAACCGTGAAGGCGCTAGGCTGCCGTCCGGCCCGCAGCTTTCAGCCCGCAGCCGCGATCGGCGAATTTGCCCGACGGATTGGCGCCGCGCTTAAAATCGAGGTGTTTCCGCATATCCGCTGTCAAATTTGCGCGGAACCCGGCCGCTGGATTTGCAACGATAGCATGCACATCCTGCTCAGCGTGCTTGATCGCAAAGGCGAGGATATCGCCATCACGGACGCGGGGACCAACACCGTGGGTTGGGAACGGTACGAAAGCGAATTTTTTCCCGTAATCAACCTGTCGCGTCCGGGACCGGTCGAGCGCCCTTTCCATGTCCTTGGCGCGCTCTGCACGCCGCACGATGTCTGGGGATATTCGTATTACGGCAACGACATTCGAACCGGCGACGTTCTCCTGATACCGGCACAGGGCGCTTATACCTACAGTCTGCGTCAGCATTTTATCAAGCCCTTGCCACGCACCGTCTTGATCCGCACCGATGGTTCAACATTAGCATGGGAAGATGCCAGGGAGCGCCGATAACTCCGCAAAGAATGCGAATAATCCGGTCGGCACGGATAAGATTGCCGGTTTGTTTCGTGGTTTATGGCTTTTGCTCCGCAATGATCGCGTCTATACTAAAAACCTTGGTTCGCGCTTATCCCGCGGCGAGCTGTGGAGCGGCAACGGTTTTCAAGCGCTCTTGCAATTGAAGAATTATGAACGGTCAAACCCTAAAGGAGGTCACATCATGAAGAAGTTGTGCCGGCTTGGTTGTTTGATGGCGATGAGTGCCTTGGTAATCATGGCGACCGTGCTGATCTCATGCGAATCGTCGGACAATTGGGCGACATTGACGATCAGCAACCGGTCCGGCGAGCGGCTGGCCATCTTTCTGGATATGGTCCGGCAGCAGGATTCGCCGACTAACTCGATCCAGATCATCGAGGTCAGTACCAACGCGCATCTGGTAAGTTGGGTGGGGCAAACCGTGCAAGGGCAGGTATCTGTTACGATCCCCCAGGGGCAGAATATGACCCTCAAGATTTATGGGGGCCTGACTAATTACGAGATGGAGTAACCCGGAAAAGGGCTGCCGGAGTGGCCGACAGCCCTTTTTCAACCGCAGCATGAATGCCGCCGGAAGTGATCCGGCAACTCCGGTCAGCGTCTGACCCGCGCGTTGCCTTTCCAGATGCTCCAAACCTGTTCTTCGTCCGCAGGCTGGCCGTAATCGGTCATAAGGGTTGTAGCCAATGCACCGCTGGCCCAGCCGAATTGAATCCATTTGTCAGGAGACCAGCCTTTAAGGATGGCGTAGAGCATACCGCCGACAAAGCCGTCGCCGCCCCCGATCCGATCAAGAACCGTAATTTCGCGTGGTTCGACAACATGCCAGTTGGCGCCTTCGGCCATGATCGCGCCCCAGAGGTGGCGATTGGTGCTGATGACCTCGCGCAAGGTGGTGGCAAAGGCGGAAGCATGGGGATAGGCTTTCTTAACCCGCTCGATCATACCCTTAAAGCTGTCGATCTTGGCGCTGATATCCTTGCCACCGGCTTCGGGACCATCGATTCCCAGGCAAAGCTGGAAGTCTTCCTCGTTTCCGACCAGGATGTCGGCCACGCCCGCGATCTCCGCAAAAATCCGGTGCAATTCCGCTTCACGATCCTTCCAGAAGGTGGCACGATAATTAAGGTCGAAGGAAATCCGGGAGCCGTTTTTTTTAGCGGCCCGGGCGAGTTCCAGGCAAAAGGCGCCGGTCTCTGGCGAAAGGGCCGCAATCAGGCCCGAGAGATGCACGATTTGCACGCCCTCCTTGGCAAAAATCCGGTCCAGGTCAAAATCATTAACATTCAGGGTCCGTCCAACCTCGCCCGCGCGGTCGTTATGCACCCGCGGACCGCGCGAACCATAGCCGCTATCGGCAATATTGAATTGGTGGCGATAGCCCCATGGCCCGCCTTGGGCAACATCCTTGCCTTCATAGGTCATGTGGCGGCTTGCCAGATCATCCTTGATCAGACGGGCAATCGGACTGTCCTTGACAAAGGTTGTCAGGACTTTGACCGGCAGACCGAGATAAGATGCGACGCTGGCCACGTTTGTTTCCGCGCTGGTGGCCTGCATCATGAATGTCTTGCTGCAATGCACCGGCTGGCCATTGGCCGGGGTTATCCGAACGCCCATGCTGGTGGGCACGAGCAGTGCGCAGGCGCAGTTTTTCCTCAATTCGATTGACATGTGATCATTCCTTTCTGCTTGGTTGTTGGTTTCGCGCTCGGCATAGTTTTAAAATCAGGTATTCGAGGATCAAAGGGCTCGGAATGGAACTGGAAACCATTTGACGGCGGGCGGCCAGGATCAAGTCGCGGCGCTGATCGAGCTCCTTGCGCGTGAACATGGACGCCTGCCCAGCCAGCTTGCCGATCACGAATGGGTGCAGGGGCGTTCCTTTGTCCGATGCCAGCGCCTGCTGGAACTGCTCGGCCAAGTCCTCCGGCAAATCCGCCATGGTTAATTTGAAGTTGTCGTGGCCCATCGGTTGAACCGCAATCCAGCGGTTATCCAATCCCTCCCGCAAAACAAGCAGATTGCGAAAACGTCCTTCCAGACCGGAAATCAAGCGAATGGGATCGATTCGCTGAAACAGCAGCTGGCGGAGGACCTCCAGGGATTTGCGCAGGTCCCGTTTGCCCACGGCATCTTCCAAATCCCAGGCAAAAAGGTCGCGCGAGGTTGAAGTGATGGCATCGAGATCGGCGGATTGGACATCGTGGCGGTCGCCAAGATAGGTCGCCAGCTTGGTGGTTTCCTGCATAAGCTGCCGTGTGTCGGCGCCAACTTTTTGCACAAAGGCCTCGATTATATCGGAGCCGGCCTGCAGTCCGGCCTCTTTGAACGCTTGCAGGGCGAAAGTCACGGCGCCACGGTCCCTTTGCCAGGGCTTTTCGGCAAGGTCGAATTTGATAAGCTCTCCTTGGGCAACGCAGGTTTTGTAAAACGATGTGCGCGCATCGACTTTCCGCGCCGTGATAATCAGCAAGTGCCCTTCGGGAATACCGCCGGCAATGGTGTCAGCCAGGATCTGCAACGTTTCTTGAACTTGCTTGTTCCGTCCGACAATCGGGTCACTTAAAAAATCAACTCCGCGCAGCCAGACAACCTTGCGCCCGCCAAGGAATCCGATCGTGAGGATGCCTTCCAGGCAACGTCGCAGGCTAGCGAGCGCCTCGTCGATGACATCCGCCTGACCATCGATTATTTCCAGCCCCAGCGTCTGGTCGGCGGGCGGGATGAAGCGGTCGATCATCTCCCTGGCAGCGGCCGATGCGCTGAACTCGTCTTCGCCGACGATCAGGCAGACTTGTTTCGATTTAGCCTGGTCTTTTTTAGCCATCTTGGCACCCATGCAACTAAAATACCGGTCAATGGCCGCGGGAAATTGGACAATGAAAACAAGAGTCTGGCTTAATCGTCGCTTGTCCTTTTTCCGCCAACCATCATTTGAAAGTCCCTGCCACCGGCCATTTTCTCTTACCATTCCTCTTGCTGGCACGGGAAAACCTTGGTATACAGGAGCAATTGAAAGGCAGTATTTCAAAATTTCGGGCCGCAAGCAAGCGAGGATGAACGGACATGGAACGTATGTGGGCGCCTTGGCGCATGGAGTATATTTTAAAGTGTCGTCAGCCGGGGTGTTTCCTCTGTGATGCATTTCAGTCGAAAGACGACCGAGAACATCTGATTATCAAGCGGAGCACGGACTGCGCGTTGCTTATGAACCGGTATCCGTATAACAACGGCCATTTGATGGTAGCGCCTTACCGGCACACTGATAGCGTGGAAAGCCTTAAGCCGGAGGAGCAAGCCGATATGATGGCCCTTGCGGGTATAGCCTGTACGCGGCTACGGGAAGTCATCCATGCTCAGGGATTTAACCTTGGGATAAACCAAGGAGCGACGGCAGGCGCCGGCCTGAAAGACCACATTCACCTGCACATTGTGCCACGGTGGGAGGGCGATACGAATTTCATGCCGGTCATGGCCGATGTCAAGGTCATTCCCCAGCCGCTCATGGAACTTTGGGATCAATTGCATGGCGCCTTCCGCTAACCGGCCGGCAATGGCTTAAGGCATAAAAATGTATGCCCGGTATAATTGCCGGGATAATAAAATGTCGTCCGTCAGTTGACGGACTTAACTCATGAAGGATGAATTATGCGTAGAACTCTGTATAATACCGATACCGAACGCCTGACTTACGGAATCCGCGAAATGGTGCAAGTCGGCGCGCGGATAGGGGCGCTCGACCCTAATTTCCATTTTATTGGCGAGAATATCGGCGATCCCGTGGCCAAGGGCTGGGATGCGCCCGATTTCGTCAAACGTATCGTGACGAATCTGGTTCGCGATCCTAACAACAAGTCGTTCGGTTATACCCATTCCTATGGCCGAATTGAAACCCGACGCTGGGTTGCGGAATATTCGCGAAGGTTTTCACCCAGCAGCCGTCTGGATGGCGATCATGTTGTGTTTGCGAATGGGCTCGGCAGCGCCATCAGCCTTTTTTATCGGACGCTTAAGCATGGCACCCGGATTATTCAGCCGGCTCCCGGCTATCCTGCGCATTATTCCACCGAGTCTTTCGCGGCCGGCGCCGCCTCCATTAGTTATCGGCTCGATCCCGGCAAAGACTGGGCTCCGGACTTGGCGCACATGGAAAGTCAGATCCGCCGGCATCCTGAGATTGGCGGCATTCTGGTGATTAACCCAAATAATCCCACGGGCGTCGTGTATGACGCCCCAACGCTCGAAGCGATTATACGCTTGGCCGAGCGTTACAAACTAATGATAATCAGCGACGAGGTGTATTTCCGGATGGTGTACAACAACTGTACGTACGTGCATATGACCGAGTTGGTCGGCCGGCGTGTCCCGCTGGTCGTGATGCGCGGAATTTCCAAGGACGTTCCCTGGCCGGGTTCGCGCTGCGGCTGGATGGAATTCCATAATACGGATCTGGATGAAGATTATGCCCGTTTCTTCGAAAGCATCAAACAGACGCTCATGATGGAAGTCTGCTCCACGACTTTGCCCCAGATGGCCGTGCCGCTGATTTATGATCACCCCAAATTCGACCGGTGGAATGTGCAATATTCGAAGGAACTGGAGCGTAACGGCAATGCCATCGCCGGGATTCTGAATAAAACTCCGGGATTGCACGTTCCGCCGATTCAGGGCGCTTTTTACATGATGGCATTGTTCGATCCCAAAATGCTCAATGCCCGCCAAACGCTTCCCATTGCCTGTCCTGCCGTGCGCACCTTCATCCGCAAGGCAGTCGCCAAGCCTAACATGCCGCTGGACAAGCGGTTTGCCTTTTATCTCCTGGCGGCCACGGGCATCTGCGTGGTCCCGGCCACCGATTTCGCGACGACTTGTCCCGGATTCCGGATCACAACCCTCGATCGTGATCCATCCCACCGGGATCGCGTCTATCGCACGCTGTCGGAATCCATCAAGCATTACCTTGGCACATAGGAGTCCTGATCCGATTGAGCCTGATGGGGGCGGACAAGTGCCTGTGTCGATAAAACACGGGCATTGCCGCCGCACTAAGGCGCGGGTGCGCAGAGAAAAACGATATGAACGAACCCGATAAAAAGCTCGTTCTTTTCAGCGGCAAGCAACTCTCGGACTCTTTTATTTGCAGTGCCAAGCAGCTTGCATCCTCCGCATCCGTACGTCGGCGCGTGAACGATTCCAAGGGCTGCGCATGATATTCGAATTGTCCAGGCTATTCATTAAGAATACCAGGAAGCGCTTGCGCTCTTCCGATCAGTCATCGAGCAAAGGCGTTCTGGCCTTGGTCAACAAACCGGCCGTTGGTTTGGTGTATTGGCTGCTGGTATGGCTGGCGGCATTCCTCCTGCAGATGGTGGCTAACGGCACCGGTCCGATCCGGCTTGTGCCCGGGCGCACTTCGCCTTTGACGGTCATCGCAGCCATTGATTTTACCTGTTCGGATAAAGCCCTGGCGCGGAATGTCTCCGTCAATGGATCGGCGCGGACCAACACGAAGCTGATCTCCGCGGGAACCGTGCTTGTACAACGCGGGCAAAAAGTCAATGCAGCAATGATCGAAAAAATCAGGGAGTATCAGGAGCAGCTCACGGATTGCGAGCCATTTGTCGTTAAATTACAGAAACTGGCCGGCGACGGAATTCTCCTGTTCCTGGGCCTGATGGTTACCGCTGTCATGTTCCGTTTTGCATCGCTCAGCGGATGGCCCGGACGAAGCGCCATCGGTGAAACCATTGCGTCCGGCCAAGCGCGTGCCATCGCTCCTAACTCGATGATCATCTTGTTCCTTTTGGTTGCGCTCCTGAGCCTGGTGCCGGTCAAATGGCTGCTGTGGCAGGATTTCGATCGTTTGCCATGGTGCGAGCCGTTGGTTTATGCGCTCATGCCTTTGGCTCTGGCGCCGTTGTTAATGTCGATTTTGATTAGTCCCCTGGCGGGATTGGTGGTGGGCGTCTGGGTAAGTTTTGCCGCAACGGTGATGGCCGACTACCAGATCGGCGTGTTTATGACTGGCCTGATCGTGACTGCTGTTGTCGTCCGCTTTACCCGTGCGGTGCGAACGCGTTCCAAGCTGTTCCGGATTGGCGTATGGGCCGGGATGGCCGGCGCCGCCAGTACGGCCGGCTTTGCCATTATCGGAATTCCCGGTTATGAATTTGTGGTTGCCCAATGCCTGGCGAGCTTGGCGGCCGGTGTGTTTTCGGTTCTGGTCGCCATGTTGCTGCTGCCGCTCCTGGAAATTATTTTCGGAATTTCCACGGATATTTCACTGCTGGAGCTTTCGGATCTCGAACATCCCTTGCTAAAGCGCCTGGCGATCGAGGCGCCCGGAACCTATCACCATAGCCTGATGGTGGCAAACCTGACGCAGGCCGCCGTGGCCGCGATTGGCGGCAATGCGCTGCGCGCCGGGATCTGTGCCTATTTTCATGACATCGGCAAGCTGGTCAAGCCCGCTTTCTTTTCTGAAAACATCCAATACGGCCAAAACCCCCATGACGATTTGTCGCCCAGCATGAGCACCTTGCTCATCATTTCCCACGTCAAAGAAGGCGTGAATCTGGCCCTGCGCCATAAGTTGCCGCGCGCGGTGGTCGAAGCCATTCAACAGCACCACGGATCGGGCCTGGTTTTTTATTTTTACCACAAGGCCAATGCCCAGCAGGGTGAAGCTGCTCCCGACACGTCTGTGTCCGGGGTGAAGGAAGAGGATTTCCGCTATCCCGGTCCCAAGCCACAGTCCCGCGAAATCGCCGTGCTGAGCCTGGCGGATGCCATCGAGGCGGCCTCGCGCTCTTTGGAAAAGATTACGCCCGGAAACATGGAGGACCTGGTGCACGATGTGATCGATTCAAAACTTCGGGATGGCCAGCTGGATGCATGCAACCTGACCATGGCAGAGATTAATACCGTCCGGCGCGTGCTGATTTTAACCCTGAGCAACATCATGCACGGTCGCATTGCCTATCCCAGCGATGAAAATATCCGTCCACAATCGGCAGACGAAACGCCGTCCGAACGCACGTAAACTGGCGGCGCTGGCGCGTTATTTCTGGAACCAGGCAAGCCATCCGCCGACGGCCACGCCATGGTCTGAAATCACCGTGGTATTGACCGATGATGCCGGGATCGCCCCGGTCAACCGGACTTTTCTCGATCATGCGCGTTCAACAGACGTGATCACCTTTACGCTGGCGCCCGTGCCCGGCGGAGCGGGAATTTGCGGAGAGATTCATCTTAATGTGGAGCGAGCCCTGCAGGAGGGCGCACACCGGTCCGGCGTAACCGACGAATTGGCTCTCTACCTGGCGCATGGCTGCGACCATTTGACCGGGGCCGACGATCGGAGGATCGCGGAACGGCGCCGCATGCGCCAGCGGGAATTGCGCTGGCTCAGCCGTGCCAGGCACGCGGGCCTCATGACCGGAATCTTGGCGGAAAAATAGCGGGGCTTAAATATAATTGCTGAAAAGCGGTTTTTTTCAATGCGCTGGCGGACGCATGACCGATACGCGCGTCAGGCAGGAAGTGCCGTTGAAATGGCCTTGAAATCATCCACCAGGCTGCGTTTCTACCATGATTATCAAAACCCAGGCCATAGTTTTGCGAATGATTCCGTTCTCGGAAACTTCCCGCATAGTGTTGTGGCTGACCCGTGACCACGGCAAAATCACCTCGATCATCAAAGGTGCGCATCGGCGCCGCAGTCCGTTCATTGGCCAAGTGGACTTGTTTTACACCTGTGAACTGCTGGTCTACCTGCGCTCGTTCCGCGGCGCGCACATCGTTAAGGAATGCTCGCTGCTCAAACCGCGGACGCCCTTGCGGTCGCGCTGGCGGGCAACGGCGTGCGCTTCCTACTTTACCGAGTTGGTTGCGCGCATTTCGCCGCTAAATGCGCCGCATCCGGAGCTTTTCCGGCTCCTGGATATGGCTCTCGACTATTTTGCCGGGCAATCGGCGTTGGAACTCGGGCTGTTCTGGTTCGAATTGAAACTGATGAAGGTCATGGGGCTTTCCCCTCAACTCAAGGAATGCCTGCAGTGTCACCACCGGTTGCAGGATGATGATGATGGGCCGGCCATGCGGAAAACCCGCCGTGAGCACGCGCGCGCGGCGGCCGTGTTCTCCAGTGTGCGCGGCGGCGTGTTTTGCAATGTGTGCGCATCGACGGCCGGGGCGGATGCACTGCCGATTGCGCCGGACATCTTGGGTTTGCTGCGGTTTTGGCAATCGTCGCGTTCCTGGAACTCGGCGCAAAGCGCGGCTTGTACACCGAGACAAATGCGGGAATTGGAGCGGATCCTGGGGCTTTTTATGCAGTATCACCTGGAGATTGCCAATTCCGCGCGGGCCACGGCGCTCTCCATTCTGCGCACGCGGATCAGCCCTTGAAGATCATGAACTTGCGAACGGCATAATTGATCAGGGCCGCAATCAGGCATTCGGCGCCGAAGGCCACCGTAGTGGTGAAATGCCAATGGTTGATCATCACGCCCATCAGATATGTGCCAATCGCAATG
>CAZTWL010000003.1:127366-213584 GCA_964617825.1 uncultured Verrucomicrobiota bacterium | reverse complement strand
CAAGGCGGCCGAAAGACGCGAGAAGATCTGGAAGCACGAGAAAGTCGGAGATTGCGTGGGCACGACACCCCTTGGCAACATCTTCCGTCGGCGGTAACTGCCGCCAGTAGGGTTCGCCGATGAGGATGATTCCTCCGGCGCGCAAGCTTCGCGCCAGAAGCGCGATAGTGCCGGCGAATCCCCCGGCGATCCATGTGGCGCCGACACAGGCTGCCACATTGACCTTCTCGTCAGAGACATAGCCGGCAGCATCGCCATGGATGAACTTCACCCGATCGGCGACACCGAGTTCTTCCGCACGGAGTTTTGCCTGCTTGGTGAACAAAGGGCTCATGTCAATGCCGGTGCCAATGACGCCGTAATCGCGCGCCCAGGTGCACAGCATCTCCCCTGAACCGCTGCCGAGGTCGAGCACTCGGGCCCCCGATTCCAGGCGCAGCGCCGCGCCGAGCACAGCGAGCTTGTCGGGTGTGATCGGGTTATGGATGCGGTGAGCGCTTTCTGTGATATTGAATATCCGTGGAATGTCCATAGTTGAAGATTTCCTTGCGTGTTGGAATAGATGCGGCCAGGGCCTAATGCCGGCGTTCAGGCGCGCTGCAAAGTGTCGCCTGGAACGCTTGGGTCGGCGGTCTGTTTGTCGTTAAAGATGCCCCATTCCGAGATGGCCGGACACCCCTGGCTTTCCAATATTCGCAGCCGCACGCGGCGCGTTGTGCATTGCGTCCCCCGAATTATGCGATGGGCTCCGATTGCACTCATACTGCACCACGCGCGCCAGGTACCGTTACTGTCGAAATCGACGGCGAAACGGTCAATACGTTGTCCCAACGGGAGGAACTCCCTGAGACTCACGACATTGAACGTGACCGCATTGGCAAATTCGAGAACAAGTTCGGGAGCGGCGGCATTGTCATCGGTTGCCCAGTAAGTGCCCAGGTCTCCATCAATCACATTGGACGAAGCGAATGCTTGTAACCCGCCCCGCGTGTTGCTCGCCCGACAGCGCGCGCCCTGCGCGAGGTTGTGGCCAAAGATCTGGTTCAAGCGCTGGCGAAAGCTTCGCAAAGATCGAATATCGTTCTCGTGAATCATGCCGCGCCGATCCGGCGGCAGATTGAGAAGCAGGGAGGCGCCGCGCCCAACGGACTTAAAATACAGGTCCGTTAAATTCTCAGGGCTCCGCACCTTTTCATCTTGGGCGGCATGGTAAAACCAGCCCGGACGAATGGAAACATCGCATTCCGCTGGCATCCAGGTGTCTCCCTGCCGATCTCCAACATTAAGCATTTCGGCTGGAGAGTCCCACGCCGCCACCATATCGGCGTTGAGGCGGGTCTTAAATGAGGCGCGGTCAATACCCGGGAAGAGCAGGTTGGCGTTGATCGTGGACCAGCACGGGTCGCCCGCAAAGCCCTTTTCATTACCGACCCAGCGCACATCCGGCCCCCCATCGCTGAACATGATCGCATTCGGTTGATTCCGACGCACGATGGAGCGAGTATTCTCCCAATCGTAGTAAGTCCGCCTGTCGATGCTACGAACTTCCTTCGCGCCGCCGTAGTAACCGTCGCCGCCATTCGCTCCGTCGAACCAGACTTCGAAGAGCTCGCCATACTCGCTCGTAAGTTCCTCCAACTGGTTGCGAAAATAACGGATATAGGCTGGCTGGCCATACTCGCTGTGGTTCCGATCCCAAGGAGACAGGTAAATGCCGAAGCCTATCCGATGCGATCTGCAGGCATCTGATATGTCCCGCACCACATTGCCCTCGCCCTTGCGCCACGGACTGTTCTTGACCGAGTGCTCAGTGTACTTCGAAGGCCAAAGGCAGAAACCATCGTGATGTTTGCAGGTTAGAATCAGGCCGGTCATACCGGCCTCGGCGGCCGCGCCCACAATCTGGTCGGCATCGAAGGCGGTTGGGGCGAACACCGCGGGCGCCTCATCGCCGTATCCCCACTCCTTGTCCGTAAAAGTGTTCGTCGTGAAGTGAAGAAAACCATAGAACTCTCGCCGATGCCAGATCAATTGCCGGGCCGAAGGTAGCGGTCCACGGGGCGCCGGGGCGTTCACGGTTGAATACCTGCTTGTCATAACGTCTTTTTTTCGTATGCCTATAATCAGGCGTGTTTCTCGTTTCACCCGGCGCCGGGTGAAACGCAGCGGCCCACGCTCTGGTTGGCGTCGCTATCGGTGGAAATCACCCGCAGCCTCGGGTTGGTAAAGAACCTTTTCGATTCGAAGCCGTCTTAATCCAGAAGGAACAGGCCATTCGACAACGTCGCCCTCCCGATAACCAAGAATGGCTGTTCCAATGGGCGCAAGCACTGAAATTGCGCCGGCGTTGGCATCCGCTTCGTTAGGAAACACCAAATCGTAGGTCTCGTCCTCCGAAGTGTCAAGGTCATGAAGAATAACCTTGGAGTTCATCGTGACGACACTCGCGGGAACCTTCTTGGACTCAACCACGCTTGCCCGATCCAACTCTGCGGCAAGGTCATTAAGATCCTTTCGGGCGTGCCCATCGAACTCTCGGGCAACCGTAATCAGCTCATCAAGTCGCTTCTTATCCATTGCCGTAATGAAAATCTGTCTTTGTTTCATCGATACCTCCTTCGTCTGGTTATGTGCCAACGGCACCAATGTAAAACACTCCCTTCCCGTTCATCACCCACGCCACCATAACGGCGCCGATTATGCGCCATGTTTTCAGGTTTCGCTATGCCCAACACACCACTTTTCCCTTAGATATGGGCATTTCCGCAAGTCTTGTCCTCAAAACATTCCTCATGTTCATTCATGGCAGCATGCTACACTATGACTATCGCGAAGGAAAGGTTTGTTTGTGCCAGGCAGACGGTGGCAACAAAAAATGTCGTCCGGATTATCGCGGGTTCCGAATGTTCTTCATCTGGCACCGCAAACGATTATCGGTAACGAACCGATGCGAATTAATCGAAAGCCGGTCATTGCACGTTTTTGTGAGCGACGAAACAAAATTATAAGAACCCCACACCAAAAGCTCATCGCACCGTAAATAGCAGCAAGGAGCACATATCCGTAGTCGAGCATCTACAATTATTGATCTTGCCAATGGCGAGACGCCGACTATATTCAAAAGAGCCGGCCGGGCATAATATCAGTTCTCCATGGGTTGGGCAGAACAATGAACAAACTGCTTATTTTTATCGGCATGCTGATCTTCGGCTGGATCGGCTGGTGGCTGGGCAGCAAAATCGGCTTTGTGACCGGCTACATAATGAGCGGCGTCGGCAGCATGATTGGCGTCTATATCGGCTGGCGCATCAACCGGCAATATTTCGGCTAACGTGGGCGCAACCTACAATTTCAAGCAATCGACCCCGGATCACCGACAACACGGACGGCAAGGCAAACGTCACACGGGTTATGTCATTCCACCGCAGCGCAACCCATGAAATCCGCGGCAAGATGCTTGTTGCTTATGACTGTTTCCCATGTTGAGATGCTAATGCGCATACGGATCGGGCCTGGAACACCTGCCGCAAAGCGAAGACTGCCTGCTGCTCACCAATTGATCACCGGATGTTTTTTTCGTTCTGCCTGTCTTTGAGCCGGAATCCTGTTCCTGATTTCTGTTTTCCCCTTTCGGCCCGAGCAAGCATCCAGGGCTTTCCTCCTCAGCTTCATCGCAAAACGGCGCAAATACTTTGTGCACGATCCGGGTTTCTTAGCCAAAGCAGAATGGTATGAAGCCTGGTGGAAGGAAGTTCCTCCGGGAATATTTGCGGCGGTGCGCAGGATCAACCCATAGCAAAGTGAAAACGCCGGTATGCGGGCAGCTTGAATTTCAGGCCCTGGGATTGAAAGTCGACACCCGCGCCAACTCGGCAAACAGCGCTTTTTCCTTTTCGCTCAGGCGATGGGGCACGGCAACCTGGATAATCACGATCAGATCGCCGTGGTGCCGCGTGCCTACCAATCCTTTGCCGCGCATTCGCAGACGCTGGCCGCTCTGCGTCCCCGCCGGCAAGGACAGCATCGCGTTGCCGGTCATGGTCGGCACGGGGACCTTGACGCCCAAGGCAGCCTCCCACGGCGTCACCGGCAAGGTAACTTCCAGGTCGGCGCCAACCAGACGGAATACCGGATGCGGGGCAACCTGCACCCGCAGATACAAATCGCCCGCCGGCCCAGACCCGACACCCGGCCCACCCTGCCCCGCAAGACGGATGCGCGCGCCATCGGCTGTGCCGGGAGGAATCTGCACGGTGTACTGTTTCGATTCGCGCTGGACCCGCCCATTCTCGTCCAGGCTGGAGACCTGCAGATGAACGGGCTTCTTGACGCCATGGAAAGCTTCTGCCAACGAAATGGTGATTGTGGCTTCGTGATCTTCGCCGCGCCTTTTGCGAAAGTTTTGAAAAGGCCCGCCGGACGCCTGGCCGGGACGGAAGCCGCCGCCAAAGATCGCCTCGAAGAAGTCGCTGAAGTCGCCCTGTTCTTCCGCCGTGTAGCCGCCGGACGAACCCGGGCGGGAGCCAAACCCATACTGCCTGTTTTCCCAGCCGGGCGGCGGCGCAAAATCCTGGCCCGCGTGATAGTTGGCGCCGAGCTGGTCATAACGCTTGCGTTTCTCCGCATCGCCCAGCACTTCGTAGGCCTCACCAATTTCCTTGAACCGGGTTTCGGCATCCGGGCGTTTGTTGACATCCGGGTGATATTTCCGGGCCAGCTTGCGATAGGCCTTGCGCACGTCATCGGCAGAGGCCGTACGTTCCACGCCCAGGACTTCATAATAGTCTTTGAATTTAACGCTCATATATATCCGGCTCTTGTAACCACGGAGTTCCGGCGCCGCGCGCTTTGAAATTATTCTGTTTTTTTCGCGCCGGCATTTTTCAGCACGGCCTCCACCGAACGCTGACCCTTCACGGCCGCCCATTGGAGCGCGGTTTGCTGATAATTGTCCACGGCATTCAGGTCGGCGCCCTTGGCCAACAACAGGACCACCACGTCGACCGTCCCCTTGATCGCCGCATGATGCAACGGCGCCAGTCCGAGATTATCCTTGATATTCACATCCGCGCCCCTGGCAACCAGGGCCTTGACCACATCGACATGATCGTACTTGATCGCCATGACGAGCGGCGTGCCGGACGACTGATCCCGGGCATTGAGATTGGCGCCCTTGTCCGCCAGGAGTTCGACGATTTCCAGCCAGCCATAAAGGGCCGCCGTATGCAGGGGCGTCAAGCCCGAATCGTCCGTCGCATTGACATCCGCGCCCTTGTTGAGCAAGGTCTTGACCGCCGCCTTGTGGCCCATCCCGGCTGCGTTATGGAGCGGCGTGCGCTTCTTAAGATTGCGCGCGTTGACATCCGCGCCCTTGGACAACAGGAGGTCCACCACGTCATCGCGCCCCATGAAAGCGGCCAGATGCAGGGGCGTCGCCCCGGAATCGTTGCGCGCGTTGACATCCGCGCCCTTGGCCAGCAGGATTGCCGCCACGTCGCGGCTGCCGCCGCCCGCCGCCCAATGCAGGGGCGCAAACCCGTTGCTGTCCTTGCCGTTGGCCAGCGCCGGGTCCTTGTCGAGAAAGGTTTTCACCTGATCGACCTGGCCCAGTTCACAAGCGGAATAAATCGCTTGCGCCCCCGCCGTCCACGCCAACATCCCGGCAATTACCGCCACGGCGCATTCCTTCTTCAGCATTCGCTTCATTATCGATCTCCTCTTTTTATCGTCCGGCATCCTTCGTCCGCTTAAGTCTGGCTTCATTCATACTCCCCGTTCGGTAGCCTTCCAAGTCCGCGGCAATATATAAAAAGCCCTGTTGTTTTGCTAGCTTTGTGATGCGGCGACGGACTGACGGTTCCCACAACCTGGGGATATCAGCCGCATCCACTTCAATGCGCGCCACGTCCCCATGATGCCGCACCCGCACCTGCCGGAATCCTAACCGCCGCAAGGCTTCTTCAACCCGATCAACCGCTTTAAGCCCCGCAGGCGTAATCCGCGATCCGTAAGGAAAGCGCGAGGCCAGGCAGGCCATGGCCGGCTTCTCGGCCGTCGGCAATCCCATCTGGCGCGACACTTGGCGAATGTCCGCCTTGGTCAGTCCGGCTTTCAACAAAGGACTGATCACGCCAAATTCGGCGGCAGCGCGCCGGCCCGGACGGACATCGCGCATATCATCCGCATTGGTGCCGTCAAGAATCCATTCGAACGCATGCCGGTCGGCCACCCGCCGCAAACGCCGGAAAAGCTCCTGCTTGCAGTAATAACAACGATTGACCGGATTTGCCGCAAACCGGGGTATTCTGAGCTCATTGGATCTGATCGACATGTGCCGGGCGCCAAGCTGCCGGGCCAAGGCTGTGGCCGAGTCCCGTTCTCTTTCCGGGTATGTCGGCGAGAGCGCCGTCACCAGCAGGACGCCGTCGCCCAGTTCCTGATGGGCCACGGCCGCAAGCATGGCGCTGTCAACCCCGCCTGAAAACGCGACTACCACCCGGCGCATTCTCCGCAAATGGGCGCGCAAACGATTAAGCTTGGCGGTCAGTTTACGGTCATTAGCCGGCAAATCTATTTTGCGAATGGATTTCATTGGAGCATAATCCGATCTTCGCCCGTGCTTGTCAATCGCAATCCCGCTTGCGCGCCGCGGCAGAACTTTGCCGCGCATCTTTTTGCCGCATATTTTCTTTACAGCTCAAGGCATTCTTTGCCATACTCAACTGCGAATTCGATTTCATGAAAGAAAGGACCATTAATGGAAACAAAAATCAGGGCCAAACTGGAAGAACTGCGCAACATGTTAAAGGCCGACGGCGGCGACATGGATATCGTTAGCATCGAGGACACGCACGTGAGCCTGCGCCTGAAAGGCGCCTGCGGCTGCTGCCCCCATGCCGCGCAGACACTCAAACAGGGCATCGAACGGGTTCTCCAGGAAGAAGTCAACGAGACCATCACGGTTTTACAGGTAAAGTAAAACGTCGCCGCGCCTAGCCAATCAGGTTAAAAGGCGACTCTGCCAGGCAGTTGCGGGGCGCGCCACAGCTAAGCGTTGTGCGCAACCCGGGTGAAGCCCTGGCCGGCGGGGAAGGCGCCGTCCGCGACGGGCAACACAGCTTGAGGTTTGAATTTTCCAGTCAAAATGTGTATTGACTTTGCCGGTCGTTTTAGCCATCATCCTGTTTGTCCGGTGGTTGTGGGCACGATAGTTTCAATCCGATCAACTTGGCCTGACATTCGATAAGGAGCAGGCGTGACAAAAATAATTAAGCACCCCGCGGTATCTGTGCAATATCCTGCAAACCCAATTTCCCGGCGAAAAAAGCTGCTGTGGCTTACCCCGGTGGCTTTGCTGACAACGTTGTTGTGGGCATCGGATCTCCCGGCGCTTGGCGTCATTCCCGCCACCTTGACCTATACCGCCACCGATGGCGGCAGCAATCCCGATGCGCAAACCTTTGTCGTAACCAACGAAGGTTTGGTTGACTTTACCTTCACCAATACGGTCACTTACGGCGCGGGCGACGCCGTCGCCTGGTTCACGCCGTCGGTGACGTCCGGCCTTATCGCGGCATCCGGGGCGCTGACCGTGACCGGGAGCGTCAACATCATCGGCCTGAACGAAGGCATGCATTACGCGACCAACACTTTCACGGCGCCGGATGCGACCAACAGTCCCCAAATCATGGTCGTGACGTTGCAAGTCCTGAACTCGGCGAGACTGTGGGTGGCGCCGACTAATTTTTCGAAGGAATTGACCGAGGGCCAGGCGATCGGCGGGGATGTGTTCCAGGTTGCGAACACGGGAGCGGCGCCGCGCAACGTGATGCAATACAACGTGACCAAGACCGAATCATGGCTAAGCGTTAGTCCGACGAACGGCACTACGTTTGGCGATGTCACGAACACCATTAATATATCGTACGACACAACGGGATTGGCTGCCGGTTGGTACACCGGGAGAGTGACTGTGGCCGCGCTGGGTGAAGGTGTGGGATCGCAGACGGTGGAAGTGACCATGCGCGTCAACCAGAAACCGGGATTGGCCTGGGATGCGGGAACCAAGGTATGGACCAACATCATCACGGCCGGGAACACTCTGCCCGCGACAACCGTCACCGTCTGGAACGCCAGCGGAACGCCGTCTGCCCGGATGAATTATACGATATCCGTGCTTAACGATCCATTCGGCTGGGTAAGCGTAAGCCCGGCCAGCGGGACCAGCACGGGAAATCAGCAGACGGCAACGGTAACTTACACAACCGCCGGATTGCTTTCCGGCATCTATACCGCCCAATTGAGATTTTCGGGCGTGGACCCGGCCACCGGGGAGGCGACGACCAACGGGCCAATTTATGTCGGGCTGCAACTGACGATCAATGGCATACCGACGTTGAAAGCGGATGTCACAAGCTTAAGCCAAACGGTCCTTGAAAATCACACCGGGACAAGCAGCTTCCAGTTATGGAACGAAGGCCGCCAGCCGCGCGGCGGCATGCGCTATACCGTAACCCCGGACGTGGCTTGGGCGAGCGCAAGCCCGAGCACGGGGATTGTGACCAACGATACGGGCAGCATCCAGGTGACATGGGGCACGGCGAGCTTGCCGGCGGGAACGTATACGGGCAACCTGCTGCTGGACGCCTTCGATGAGCAGAATGGAACGCGGGCGGCGGGAGCGCCGATTGTCATTCCCTTGACTTTGACGGTGACCGTCCGGGGGCCCGTGAACATGGAACGGCCCTCGGTGGTGGGGACAATGTATATCGGCCAGACCGTGGCGGCCAACGTGGGACTATGGCAGAACCAGCCGCGGCTGACGTATGCCTACCAGTGGGAACGGGCATCGAGCAAAAACGGAGACAACCGCGAGATCTTGAGCGGAGCGGTGGGATCCACATATGTGATCACGGCGGCGGATCGCGGCAAATACCTGCGGGTGGACGTAACGGCTACGGATACCGAGCCTTACCCCTTGAGCGCAACCGCCAATTCCGCTTGGGTCAATGCCGCCAAGGTCAAGGCCCTGCCGGGGGATTTCAACAGCGATGGCATTACCGACCTGTGGTTTTTTGATTTGTTCACCGGAACCTGGTACGCGAGTTTTGGCGAAAACAACAACGCCAACGCGATCTTTCCCGGCGGACTGAACATGATTGCCACCCCGGGCGATTTCGATGGCGACGGCAACGAGGATCTGGGCGTTTACGATGCGGCGCATGGCATGTGGCATGTTTGCTATTTACCGCGCGGCGGCTATGCCTACGGAACAATGTTCGGCGGAACGCCGGAAGAGGCTGCGGCAACACCCGTGGTCGCGGATTACGACGGCGATGGCGCCTCGGATTTGGGATTATATTACATGGGTTACTGGGCCATCCTCTACTCTACCCGGGGAGCCATACAGGTGATGGAACCGTTTGCACCCATCTGGGGCGACCCGGTGCCGGGCGACTGGGATGGCGACGGCATAACCGATTTGGGAGTTTACGACGACGGTATCTGGACGCTGCGGCTGGGAAATGGCAGCATCGTGGAACAGGTTTTCGGAGGAGGCGCGGGCGTGTTGCCGACAACAGGCGATTTCGATGCGGATGGCACCACGGATTTGGGCGTCTATGACGTCGGCGCCAACCAGTGGCGCTGGCAGGAATCGCGAACCGGTTTCGAGCAAAGCGTGAGTTTCGGTTCGGGCGGCACGGTGGCCATTCCGGGCTATTATGATCATGACCGTTCGAACGACTGGGCTCAGGTTCACATAACCGCAAACAACGATTTCATCGTTTGGGAAGTAAAGCGGACAACGGAAACCAATTTTTCGTTCCGCGGCCAGTCGTACCAGCAATCCACCGGTCGCTGGCGTGTGAGTTGGTAAGGTGAGTTGGTAAGAAAGATTACCATGCCTTCAGCCAGCGAAAAAAAACCCGCAAGCGACAGCAGCAACGAACCATCCGGACCGCCGCCCGGCGATGTCGGAATGCAACGCGTGTTGCAAAGCATTCAACATCACATTAAATATACCCGGTGTAAGAACTGGGGTTCGGCCACCGATTTTGACAAGTACCTCAGCCTGGCTTATGCCATCCGCGACCTGGCGGTTGACAAGATGATTGCCACGCAGGGAACCTATCAGGTCCAGGATGTCAAGCGGGTCTACTACCTTTCCATGGAATTCCTCATGGGACGCCTGCTGGCCAACAATATTACCGCCTTGAGCGCAAACGCCGCCACCGGGCAAGCGCTCAAGGAGTTGAGCCTCGATTTCGAGGCCATCTGCCGAAGCGAAACCGATGCCGGTTTGGGCAACGGCGGCCTCGGCCGCCTGGCCGCCTGTTTTCTCGATTCCATGGCCACTTTGGAACTGCCGGCCTACGGCTACGGCTTGCGCTATGAACACGGCATGTTCCGCCAGGAACTGGAAAATGGCTGGCAGCGCGAACGCCCGGACGATTGGCTGAAATACGGCTATCCCTGGGAAATGATCCGGCCGGAGTACACGATCCCGGTGCTGGTCTACGGCCACGTCGAAAATGTGCGCGGCACGCATGGCGCAATCAATCCCGTCTGGGTCGACTGGCAATTGTTCGAAGGCGTGCCGTACGACATCCCGATTATCGGCTACCAGGTCAATACCGTCAATTTCCTGCGCCTGTGGAGCTCGCGCGCCAGTGAGGGATTCCGGTTGGATGTCTTCAATCAGGGCGACTATGTGAATGCCACCCAGCAGAAGAACTGGGCGGAAGTTGTCACCAAAGTCCTTTATCCTTCCGACAACACCTCGGCCGGCAAGACCTTGCGGCTGATTCAGGAATATTTCCTGGTCACCTGTTCGATCCGCGACCTGATCCGGCGATATCAGAAAAACCACCGCGAGTGGCACGATTTCCCCCGCAAGAATGCCATTCAGCTGAACGATACGCATCCGGCCCTGGCGATTACCGAGTTAATGCGGTTCTTCCATGACGAGATTGCCCTGCCGTGGGATACGGCCTGGGATCTCACCTCGCGCAGCATGGCCTATACCAACCACACCATCATGCCGGAAGCCTTGGAGAAATGGCCTGTGCCGCTTTTGGAAAAGGTTCTGCCCCGGCATCTGCAGATCATTTATGAAATCAACCAGCGTTTCCTTCAGCGGGTCGAAGTCCGCTATCCCGGCGACATGGATCGCATGCGCACCATGTCGCTCATCGAGGAAAGCGCGCCCAAGCAGGCGCGCATGGCCAACCTGGCGATCATCGGCTGCCACTCGGTGAATGGCGTCTCCGCCTTGCACACGGACTTGCTCAAAAACAAGGTGTTTCCTGATTTCACCGCCATGTTTCCCGGCCGCTTCAACAATAAGACCAACGGCATCACCCAACGCCGCTGGCTCCTGGTCTGCAATACGCCCTTGGCGCGCTTGATCACGGACACGATCGGCGATGCCTGGGTCAAAAACCTCGATGATCTCAAGCGCCTGGAACCTTATGCCGACGACGCTGGGTTTCAGAAAGCCTTTATGGAAGCCAAGCGGCAAAACAAGGTGCGCCTGGCCAAAATTATCCGCAAGACTACCGGCGAGACGGTGGACCCCGACTCGCTGTTCGACGTGCAGGTCAAACGGCTGCATGAATACAAGCGCCAGCTCCTGAACGCCCTGCAGATCATCACGCTTTATCAGCGGATCAAGGCCAATCCCGGCATGAACATGGTACCGCGCACCTTCCTCTTCGGCGCCAAGGCGGCGCCAAGCTATACGGCGGCCAAGTACATCATCAAGCTGATCACCAGCCTGGGCGACAGGATCAATAACGATCCGGAGGTCCGCGACCGCCTGAAAGTCATCTTCCTGCCCGATTATGAAGTGTCGCTCGCGGAACGCATCATCCCCGCAGCGGATCTCTCCGAGCAGATTTCCACGGCCGGCACGGAGGCTTCCGGAACCGGCAACATGAAATTGGCGCTCAACGGGGCTTTGACGATCGGCACTTGGGACGGGGCTAATATTGAGATTGCCCAAGCCGTGGGACTTGAAAACTTTTTCGTTTTCGGTTATCGCACCCGGCAACTGGCCCAGCTTAGACCAATCTACGATCCGCACGAGTACTATCAGACCGATCCGGAATTGAAGCTGGCGATGGATGCCATCCGCGACAACCAGTTTTCACCCGATTCCGCCAACCTGTTTGCCGACCTTTATGCCGCAATCGTCGAGAGGGGCGATCATTATTTCCTGCTGGCCGATTATCGTCCCTATGTCAACGCCCAGGACAAGGTATCCGCCTTGTATCGCCACCGCCGCCTTTGGGCGCACAAAGCCATTCTCAATGTGGCGCGCATGGGCCGCTTTTCCAGCGACCGCACTATTCAGGAATACGCGCATGACATCTGGCAGATTAAGCCGCTGCCCATCAGCCTCGACGAGGCCGAGAAGATACACTGATGGAATACGCCGGCGCGCGCATCCCTGCATGGATGCAAAACGCGAGTCGGGCAATTGATTCGCTTGATACCCAGGCTTCGTTCGTGGTATAAATGCCATATTAAAGAGTGTCATGTCGTTTCGGGAGGTTACCATGAAAACCATTCTATGGATTGCGATGCTTGGGATTGGCAGTCTTGCCGTTACGGGTTCCGGCGCTCCCGACCTGCCGGAAAGCCGGACTGCCGAGACGGCGTCCACCAACCTCGCCGTCCCCGAAACAGCCGGGGGCACGATCACCAATGCGGATGGCGTGGTCATCGCGCCGCCCGATGTCAATGCGCCCATCGCCAATGACGGTTCGACCGCATTGCACGAAGCCGCCCAGTTCAACCAGGCGGAAAAAGTCAAGCTTCTGCTGGAAAAGGGCGCCGATATCAACATCGCCAACAATGTCGGCCTCACCCCTTTGCACGTGGCCGCGCTGGCCGGACATACCGACATGGTCACGCTGCTCCTGGTCAACAAGGCCAACGTCAAGAGCAAGGACGTATTCGGCCTGACGCCCCTGCACTGCGCCACGCAATATGGGCACGTGGCGGCCATGAAAATCCTGATCGATAGCGGCGCCGAACTCGAATCGCGAACCTATACCCAGGGTCTGACCCCCTTGCATTGGGCGGCTTTTTGGGGTCATATCGAAAGCGTTAAATGCCTGCTGAGCGCCGGCGCTGACATCAATGCCTGCGACAATACCGGCAACACACCTTTAACCTGGGCCGAGGCCTATGGTCAACACGACATGGCCCGCCTCCTGGCCCGCAAAGGAGGCAAGGGCCACGATCATGAAAAGATCTACGGCTTGAATGGCTCGTGGCACTTTGACTGATGCAAAAAGCGCTTGCTGGTTGCCGGCAATGGTTGCCAAGGAATGCTTCTCCCGTTTGCCAGCTCCCGCCCCATTCCGCGCCGATATTATTCCGTTAATTAACCGTCGATCGTTGTCCGTTATTATTGGAGATTACTATGCTTGCCGATTACCATATGCATACCAAGCTCTGTCACCACGCCCAGGGCGAAGCCGCCGCCTATTACGCGCGGGCCGTGGAACTGGGGCTGCCGGAAATGTGTTTCACCGATCATGTGCCCAGCCCGGACAGCTACGACTCTGTCAACCGCATGCAACTCGATCAGTTTCCTCTGTACCGGGAAATGATTGCCGAGGTGGCGCGGACAAGCCGGCCCGAGTCGCCAGCGGCGCCGGCAGGAGCAAGCAAACCGACGGTCTTGTTCGGCATCGAGGCCGACTATTACGAAGGTTGCGAACGCTTTTTAAACGAATGGATCCCGCGCCAGGAGTTCGACCTGGTGCTCGGCTCGGTGCATTACATCAACAACTGGGGATTCGACAACCCGGAAGAACGCCACGTGTGGGACTCCGTGGACATCAGGAATACCTGGCAAACCTATTTTAAACTTATCGGCAGGCTGGCGGACAGCCGCGTGGCGGACGTCATCGGGCACATTGACCTGCCTAAAAAATTCGGGCACAGGCCCACTGACCGGGATTTGAAGGAAATCGCCCAGCCCGCCCTGGATCGTATCGCCGCCGCCGGCATGGCCATTGAAATCAACACGTCCGGCCTGCGCCGCCCGGTGCATGAAATCTACCCATCCACACTGCTCCTGTCGCTTGCAAGAGAACGGAATATTCCCATCTGCTTCGGCTCCGATGCGCATTCTCCGAACGAAGTGGGAATCCAGTTTGACGCTGCGCTGGCCCTGGCCCGTTCGGTCGGCTACACCCATGCCGTCCAATACCGCCGCCGCCAGCCGCGGCCATATGCATTGCCGAAGGACGCAGGGACCCAAGGGTAATTAGGCGGCGGAACCGCAAAGTAAAAAAATCCGGCCAAGCCGGCGCGCACGCGGCTGTTCTGCACTCCAGCCGTCCTGATTTTTTTGGGCATTAATTTCGCCAATCCCGGCGCTGCCCGCCGGGATCAATACGTCAAGATATCCAGCCACTTCTCGCCGGCACGGCCCAGGCGCCACAGGCCTTTCTGACAAACGACCAAGTGGCAGCCGTTGCGGCCAAGTACCGCCGAATCCACGCGCAGAACCGCGCTCTTCCTTGCGCCCAGCAGCGCGCGCTCCGCTTGCGTGGCATTACGTCCCTTGAGCGGCAACCCGTTTTCCGCAACGGACATCTGCAATCCGGCGCCCAAATAAGGCGCGCCTTCCCAAAGGCTCGGATTGCGCTTGAAAAAATCCGGGCGCCCCCGCGCCGGTAACACAATTTCGAAGGCTGCCGGCAGCGTGGCCAGGAATTGGAAAAAATCGAAATCCGGGAGTTGGCGCTGACGTTCGAACACCGCCAGGGGATCCACGCCCATCAGGTTCCACCCGTTAAAATTGTCATGCCCGTTTTTGTATTTTTGCGCGCGATACCATTGGCTGAATCGCGCGTTCAGGATCAATCCAACTTCAAAATGAAGATGCGCCTGGGACAGCGGGAACGGCGGGTTGGCCGTATGACCGACAACGCCCAGCACATCTCCGGCTTCGACCGGGCGGCCCCGGCTCACTCCGGGCGAGATGGCCGCCAGATGGGCATAAAGCGTATAGACCACCCCGGAGGGACAAGCATGGGTCAACACCACGTATTTGCCGTAATTCGAATTCCCGGCCACGGTATTTACATAAGCCACGTTGCCATTCGCCACCGCATGCACGGCATCCTGAGGTCTGCCGGCGCTATCCCGCCGGCAGGCGGCAATATCCACACCTTCATGAAAGTGCGCCGCCAAACCCTTGCCATACTTGGCCGTGCGCACCGAGCCGAACATCCCGGATTCGGGCCGCCCCGAAGCCGTCGACTGAAACACCTTGAGGTCATTACGATCGAGCACCCGCTCCGTGGGAAAAACAAGGCGCCGGAACTGGTTGGTTGGCTGGCGGTTCTCAGGCGGCAGAACCAAGTCCGGCGCCTCCGGCTCTTCGATCTGCGTTCCCGACTTCATGGCGCGGAAATACAGGCCGCAAATCAAGCCGGCGCCGATAAGTCCGAGAAACGCCAGCAGGGCCACAAGCTGATAACGGCGGCTTTTATATCCCAGGATCATGAGGCGGAGATAATAGGCAGAATCGAAGGCGACGCAAGCTCGATGATTCATAAAAAAATAACTTGCCGCGGTGCGCGGCGCGTGTATAAAGAATAACGGACACATTGTTGCCCGCGAGAAGGAGAGTGTATGAAAGCTGAAGTGCTTGAACGATGGACCTGCGACAACGCTGCGGAGTTGTACGGCATCCGGAACTGGGGCGTCGGCTATTTCGACGTCTCCGCCAGCGGCGATATTGTGGTCAAGCCGTTCGGACCGGGCAGCGCAACAAGCATCAGCATCATGGATCTCATTGCCGGACTCAAGGCGCGCGGGCTGAATATGCCGATCCTTCTGCGTTTTGCCGATATTCTCTCCTCGCGCATCAAGCAGTTGTACGAGAACTTCAACATGGCCATCCGCGATTACGGCTACCAGGGCGTGTACCGCGGCGTTTACCCGATCAAGGTCAACCAGCAGAAGCAGGTTGTGGCCGAGATCATGGAATTCGGCCGGCCGTATCATCACGGGCTGGAAGCCGGAAGCAAGGCGGAGTTGATGGCCGCCATTGCCTATACCGAAGATCCCGAAGCGCTGATCGTCTGCAACGGCTATAAGGACGAGGAATTCATTGACCTGGCGCTTTACGCGCTCAAAATGGGCATCCAAACAATTCTCGTTTTGGAGAAGCCGGACGAGCTCTCCATGATCCTGAACCGGGCCGTCCAGATGGGCGTCAAGCCCCGGCTCGGCGTACGGGTCAAGCTTTCCAGCCGCGCCGGCGGCCATTGGGATGGATCCGGCGGCGATCGCAGCATGTTCGGCGTTAATGCCTCGCAGGCCATCGAGATCATCGACCTGTTGCGCAAGGAAAACATGCTGGATTGCCTGCAAATGCTGCATTATCACCTGGGCTCGCAGGTTTCCAACATCCGCAATATCCGTTCGGCCCTGCGCGAGGCTTGCCGATTGTATGTGGAAATGGCGCGCGAAGGCGCCGCCATGGGTTTGATCAACATCGGCGGGGGTCTGGCGGTGGATTATGACGGTTCGCACACGAACTTCGCCAGCAGCCGCAATTACACCGAGCAGGAATACGCCGCCGATGTCGTGGAAGCCATCTTGAGCGCCGTCAAGGAAGAAGGCATTCCCCACCCCACGATTGTCAGCGAATCGGGCCGCGCCACAGTTGCCCACCATTCCGTCCTGGTCTTCAACGTCCTCGACGTCAGCCGGTTCGAGCCGTCGACCTCGGCCACCAACGAGGAAATCCCGGCCCATTACAACGAAATGCTGAACAACCTTAAGGAAGTCCGCCAGGCGCTTTCCACGAAAAACCCCCAGGAATGCTACCACGATGCCGTGTATTACCGCGACGAAATCCGCGCGCTTTTCACTCATGGCCAGCTGAGCCTGAGGGAGCGGGCATTCGCGGAAACCCTGTTTTGGGATATCATTTGCCGGATCGCCGCCGAAACCAAGGAGCGCAAATATGTCCCCGAGGAACTGCAGGGGCTGGAAGTGGCGCTGGCCGATCTCTACTACTGCAACTTCAGCGTTTTTCAATCGCTGCCCGATTCCTGGGCCATCGACCAGCTCTTCCCCGTCATGCCCATTCATCGCCTCCAGGAAATGCCGACGCGCCAGGCGATCCTGGCCGACATAACCTGCGACTCCGACGGCAAGATCGACCGTTTCATCGACCTGCACGATGTCAAGAACACGCTCCCGCTGCATGAATTGCGCGACGAAGATTATTACCTCGGCGTGTTCCTGGTGGGCGCCTACCAGGAAACCCTGGGCGACCTGCACAACCTGCTTGGCGACACGAATGTGCTCCATGTCCGCGTCGGCAAGGATGGCACTGTGGAATACACCAACGAAATCGCGGGCGATACGGTCGCCGACGTGCTCTCCTATGTGGAGTACGATCCCCGCGACATGATCAACCGCGTGCGGATCATGGCGGAACAGGCCGTCCGCGACAATCGCATCACGGCGGTGGAGCGTCGTGAAATCATGTCGGCCTACGAGACCGGCATGCGCGGATACACTTATTTCGAAAGCTAGCCAACAAAACTTGGATTTTACCACGGATGAACACAGCCAAACACGGACCGCGAACTCCGCCATCGTGTCCTGCCGGAGCGCTTCACCAAGGCAAGGCGGCCGGCGGCAAGCGCAGCGCGCAAAGCGCAAAGCGTAATTTGCCGCACTTCCTGGAATACGATCCCATTTACTCCCACAACCCGCGCGCGCCTTATGTCGTTCTGCCGGCGCCTTACGAACGCACGGTAAGTTTTGGGCGGGGCACGGCGTGCGCGCCGGACGCCATTATCGAGGCCAGCACGCACATTGAGCCATTTGACGAGGAGCTTTTCCAACCGCTGGACCTGGGTGTTCAGACACTGCCGGACGCCGACTGCCGGCGTGGGACCGATCTCCAGGCTTTGGAAGCCATCCGGCGCGCTGCCGCCACCGCCATGCAACGGGGTCAATTCCTGCTGACGCTGGGCGGCGAACACACGATCACGGCCCCCCTCGTGGCCGCGGCAAAGGCCCGGCATGGCAACCTGACCGTGTTGCATTTCGACGCTCATCTGGACCTGCGCGATATCTATACCGGCACACGCCTTTCGCACGGCTGCGTCATGCGGCGGATCATGGAACTGGGCGCACCCATCGTATCGGTCGGCATCCGCAGCGTATGCGCCGAGGAATATCAGCTTGTCAAGCGGCACAAGTTGCCTGTATTTTGGGCCCGCAATATCGTTCAGGCCCGGTCGGAAAACTGGATCAAGGACGTTCTCGCGCTCCTGGGTAAAAAAGTATATATTTCATTCGACATTGACTGTCTGGATCCATCCGTAATGCCGGGAACCGGTACGCCGGAGCCGGGCGGTTTGGGCTGGTATCCGGTTTGCAGGCTCCTGCGGCGCGTGTGCGCCTTACGCCAGGTGGTGGCCGCCGACTTGGTGGAAGTGGCTCCCGTGCCGGGCACACCCGCCTGCGAATATACCGCAGCGCGCCTGGCAACCAAGATCATGTTGTATCACCGGATCGGGAAAAAAGGCTGAGGTTATAAGCCGTGCGCGGCTTGAAATTCGAAACCTGAAAGCGGGCAAGCGGGATTTTCGTTCGACGGCTGGTTCCATATTCGACCATAAACCATTCCTTAACAGCACCACAGCGTGAAGACAATCCATCTAATTTCAAGCTGTCAATTCAGGCCTTCCCTGAACGCCTGCGCTTTTTCGCTCTTGAGCCTTTCGATGATCGCGCTTCTGGCCGGCTGCGCTCCGGTTCTGCGCGATTCCGGCGGCGTCCGCATCACGGGCAATATCCGGGTCGATGACAAGGAACGCCATATTAAGATCACCGCAAGCGACCAGCCAAGCATCCTCCAGATCGCCCGCAACGATCCCGACGCCGCGGTGCGCGCCGAAGCCGCCCGACTTGTCAGGGCGTCCGCCGACTTGGTCGCCATCGCCAACACGGACCCCGACCGGAAAGTGCGCATGGTTGCCGCCTCCTGCTTGCGCGACAAGGATACACTGATGCGCCTGATCGCCACCAATACCGAACCCATGGCGCGCCTGGCCGCGCTGGAGCTGATCCGGGATCAGGCGGCGCTGTTCGAAATCGCCATGACCAACAGCGACACCATGATCCGCAAGGCGGCTTTGGAACGGATCACCAAGAACAGCCTGCTCTTTTCGATAGCCATGACCAATTCGGATTCGTTCGTCCGCATTTCCGCCGCCAGCCGGGTCACCGACCAGAAACGGCTGATCGCAATTGCACGGACAAATTCGGATCCGCTGGTGCGCCGCTCCGCCATGCGCGACGTTACCGACCAGTCCGTCCTGATCGACATGGTCACCCAGGACCCGGACAGCGATATCCGTAAAGCCGCCGTCGCCCTGATTACGCGCGCGGATGTGCTCGAAAAGCTGGCCGCCGGCAGCAGCGACCCCGTTATCCGCTACCTCGCCGTACGCAAGCTAAACAACCCGAAACTACTCCAACGCATCGCCGTTACCGATACCGATGCGTTGGTCCGCAAAACGGCAACGGAACAGGTTGCCGACGAGGAAGTATTGAGCTCCATTGCCGAGTTCGACCCCGATGCCACCGTGCGCACCGCGGCCATTCAACACCTCAAGGGACCTGCGCTGGTCATGGTGCTGGCGAGCGACCCGTCGCCCGTTGCGCGCCTGGCAGCCATCCGGAACGTCAGTGATCCCGAAGTGTTGAAAGAAGCGGTCCTGACCGACGACGCAGCCGAAGTCCGCCAGACCGCGGTAACCCGGATTAACAATCGCGAGTTGATCGCCGCCGTTGCCCAGTTGGACCCGGATGGCGCCGTTCGCCTGGCAGCCATAGCCAGGCTCACGGACCAGGCCGTCCTCGAAACCATCGCCCGGAACGATGTCCGCCCGGAGGTGCGCGCCGCGGCTGTTGCCAAAATGGTTAACCAGATATCGCTGAAGAACATTGCCTTGTTCGATTCGCATCGCCTGGTACGCCAGGCCGCCGTCGAACACATAACAAATCAAGCGATCCTGGAGGAGCTCGCGCGCAGCGCCAATCCCAATGTCCGTCTTTTGGCCGTGGCCAAGCTTTCCAACCAACAGATTGTGAACGATATCGCCCGCAACGATCCGTTTCCCGCCGTGCGCAAGGCGGCCCTGGACCTGGTGGATACAGCCGCCACGATCAAACTAGTCGCGCGCGAAGACAGCGACCCATCCGTTCGTAAAGCGGCCATCCAAAAACTGGAGGATACCGAGACGTTAACGGCCATCGCAACATCCGATCCGGATCGGGAGGTCAGCGGCGCCGCCCATGCGCGCCTGCAAGCCATACAAACCAAGTCCACCCCTGCCAGGCCATAATCGGACAAAGACTGCCGGAGAGGATAAGGCGCCACAAACCAAACATCGATCACATGAGCAGCGACAATCGAGGTGTTTATGAGTACAGATCCTGAAGCAAGCATCGCGCCGGCCCGAACGGATATCATCATGGATTACGACCAGTTGCAATCGTTGCTTCCGCACCGGCCGCCCCTGCTGATGCTCGACCGTGTCCGGCTGATTCCCGCCGAAAATCGCGCGATCGGACTCAAGAATGTGACGATCAACGAGCCCCATTTCCTGGGACATTTCCCGGGCAACCCGGTTCTGCCGGGGGTATTGATCCTGGAAACCATGGTACAGACCAGCGGCGCCGCCATCCGCCAATTCCTGAATATTAAAAATGACGTCGCCTTTCTGCACACGCTGGACAACGTAAAGTTCCGCAAACCCGTTTTGCCGGGCGACCGCCTGATCGCGGATGTCGTTCTGGAGCGGTTCCGCAAGGGCATCGTGAAATTTCGCGCCACCGCCACAGTGCGCGACCAGCAGGTCTGCCAGGCCGAGTTTACCGTGGGGTTACGCGCCAACGTGGCCGAGCCTATCCAGAATCTCGACTTCGCTCCGCCCATGATTCTGGACAACACCCCCATCCAGACCGCGCCCATCAACAATATCAACGGGATCATGGGCATCATTCCCCACCGCTATCCATTCATCCTGGTGGATTCGATCTATCACTCGGGCGAAAACCGGATCGTTGCGCTCAAAAACGTTACGGGTAACGAGTCCTTTTTTAGCGGCCATTTTCCCAAAAACCCGATAATGCCGGGCACACTCATGGTGGAAGCCCTTGCCCAGGCCGGCGCGGTTTTCATTCTCGGCAAGCCGGAAAACAAAGGCAAACTCGCCTTTTTCATGACTGTGGACATGGCCCGGTTCCGCCGGCCAGTCCGGCCGGGAGACCAACTCCTGATTGACGTCCACCAGACGGTGTCGCGTCCGCGCGTCGGCAAAGCGCATGGCTTCATTTCGATTGGCCAGCACTTGGCGGCGGAAGCCAAAATTTCTTTTGTGCTCGTGGACCGCCCGTCGCCGACATGACTAAACTTGCTCGCTCAGCTGACGGGCAACTGTTTCCTGCAGCCGCGGAAGTGACACCATGTTTGCCGTTCGGATTCGCGCCCTCACGGGAGCGGTTAAAAACAGGAATTAACATGCATAGACAATCGTATGCTTGGCATTTGCTTGGCCTGGCGCTTTTCGCGTGCAGCGCAGTGCTGGCCTCGGGCGCCAACCCGGCTCCTCGGGCGCCTTCCGAAACTTCCCCCTCAACCTTCACCCAGACATCTGACGTGCTGGAAAGGGTGCGGGCCAACCTGCCGGTCGAAGCTGTCGAGATCCGCGGGGAACTGCTCTGCGGCGCGCGGCGCGGCAAACTGGACCGCGCCTTCTATCTCGACGCCAAGATCCAACTGGGCCAGTCTCCGGCCAAGGCCTGTTATACCCTGCGCGACGGATTCGGCGATGCCACCGAACAGCTGACGATTACCCACCAATCGAATGGCAAGTGCCAGCGGGACTACGCGCAGGGACGCCCATTGAAAAGCGCCCCGGCCCCGGCAGGCGCCAGTCTCATCGGCAGCAGCGACGTAACCTGGAACGATCTCAGTCTGGCCTTCCTCTGGTGGACCAACGGGGTCATTACCGGCCGTGAACTTTTTCTGGAGCGCGAGTGCCTTGTCCTGGAATTCATGCCGCCACAAGCCCCGCAGTTGACCCGCATCTGGATCGACGAAGCCCGGCTCGTGCTGATGAAGGTCGAGGAATACGACGCCCAGAGGGTCCTGCAGCGGCGCATCGGCGTACGCAGCTTTAAAAAAATCGGGGACAACTGGATGATCAAGGATTTGGATATCCGCCGTTGGCCGGGAGAACATCGAACACTGATTCGTCTGAACGAAGCGAGCGTTATTACGAACCTTGCCGAAGCGGCCAGCGGTCAGCAGTCGGAGAGCAAAAGACCGGAATCGGAATAAAAACGAATTTTTTACCGCAGCGAACCCGGCCGCCGCCCCTGTTTCCCGGCTGATCCACTCATCTTTTACTTCCCAAAATCGTGGATTTTCATGATATAATCGGCCCCGCGCAGTTTGGTTGAACCGCTGATCAGCACGACCGTATCTCCTTTTTGCAACGCCCCGGATTTAAGCAGCACCATTTCCAAGGCGCCGAGAAATTCCGCTGAATTGCCTTTCCACGGCACCGTTACAGGCGTTACGCCCCATACCAGGCTGGAACAACTGCGCGTATGCTCATCGGGCACGGCGGCAATCAGCGGCACCCGCGGACGGCGCTGGGCCACCATCTGCGCCGTGTACCCCGACACCGTAATGGCAACGATGGCGGCCGCGTTCAGTTCCTCGGCGGCATCCACTGCGGCCACCGCAAGGGCATGGATCCGGGTTTTTCCGCTATAGGCTTCCCGGCGCGGAGTGGCCTCCTTTTCGGCTTCCATAATAATTTCGTGCATCATGCGCACGGTTTCCACCGGGTATTTCCCAATCGCCGTCTCGCCGGAAAGCATTACCGTGTCCGTTCCGTCCCAAACGGCATTGGCTACATCCGAGGCTTCCGCACGCGTCGGCCGCGGGTTGTTGATCATGGACTCCAGCATCTGGGTTGCCGTAATGATCATCTTGCCCTCGGCATTGGCCCGCCTGATGAATTGCTTCTGCAGGACCGGCACGCGCGCGGGCGGCACCTCCACGCCCAGATCGCCGCGCGCCACCATGATGCCATCGGCCGCCGCCAGGATTTCCTCGTACCGCTCCACCGCCGAAGGCTTTTCAATCTTGGCAATCAGCCGCGGGCAAACGCCGCTTGCCTTGGCCGCCCGGCGGGCGAGCTGCATATCTTCGGCGCGCTGGACAAACGAGAGCGACACATAATCGACCTGCGCCTTGACCGCCGCGGCCAGATCGAGCAGATCCTTCTCGGTCACCGCCGGCAGGCGCAGGTCGGTATCCGGTAAATTGATGCCCTTGCCCTGCAGCAACAGCCCCCCCACCTTGACCCGCACCTGGAAACCGCCGCCATCAGCGCCGAGGCCTTCCAATTCCAGATTGCCGTCATCGAGGAGAATACGCTGACCCGGCCGGATATCCTCCAAGATCTCGGGATGGGAGACCGGCAGGTCCCTGCCCAGAACCAGGACCGCCTTATCTGTCAGGGTCATCTTCCCCCCGGGCAACGAACCCACCCGAAGCTTCGGACCGCCCAAGTCCACCACCACGGCCACGGAAGCGCCTTCGGCAGCGGCCGCCGCGCGCGCTCCGCGAACCCAAGCATCCAGCTCCTCGGCATGCATATGGCTCATATTGATCCTGAATCCATCCACCCCCTCGCGGATCATGGTGCGCATCGTATCGGGGGTCGCGGAAGCCGTGCCGAGAGTTGCAAGTATCTTGGTTTCGCGGCGAGATAGCATGGAGTATTTCCTCTCTGTTAACGACCGTTGGCTCGGTGCACAGGCGACTGGCGATTGCTTGTTTTGCAGATGCAAAAGTCGCGCACCAAGCTTTTCGTCCCGGCAGCGATCAGATCGCCACGCAAACGAACCGAATTATTGGCGCGTGACCGATAAAGACTTTACACGCATTAATTTTCAAGGTCAAGCAAGCCCGCGTGCAGATTTGAACTACTTGCAGATTTTAACTTGACCTCCCATGACATTGCATAATAATACAAGTAACTCTGAAATGGTTTGCGACAGCCAACACAGGGCCGCCTGCCGTCAGGCTAACCCAAATCACGCAATCAACTTGAAACACTTACGGGAGGTGATGATTTTCAAAATTTAGCGGAAAAGCAGAAGGCAAACGAACCCGATTTGAATTCATTATATCCTGACAAGGAAAACAAGTCATCATGAAGAAACTTGCATTTATGGCATTACTGGCGGCAGCGGCAACCGGGTATGGCGCCACGATACCGTTGGACACCTTGGAGCTGCGGCTGGCCGGCAACATGGACTTCAGCAACGAGCGGGGCAATGTGGATTGGCAGGTCGAAAGCGGTTTGGGCTATTTCGTGTTCGACAACATCGAATTCGGCGGAATAGTGGACTGGGCCTATAACGGCAACGACATGGGCCTGGGACTGGGTGGCTTCGGCGAAGCCAACCTGGATCTGGATTCTTTCATAATGCCCTACTTCGCTATGCGCCTGGAATATTGTTTCGGCCAGTATTATCGTGAGATCGCAGAGCATAATTACATTCTGTGGGAACCCGCCGCCGGCTTGAAATTCTTCCTGTCGGAAAGCGTGGCAATTTACACAGAACTGTATTTCGATCTGGCCAGCGAGAAGGCCTACATTCAGGATGAGGAAGAAAAGAATTACGACACGGGCCTCAGGGCCGGTGTGCGCTGCTATTTCTAACCCGATCTGCCAGTATAAAAATCAGCAAGGCGTCCCGATCTGCGCCCGACAGCCGGCGCGATCGGGGCGCCTTTTGTTTTATACGGATGCGGCGGACGCACCATTCCGTTTTCCTTCGCGCCACTGACGCCACACCTCGTAGCCGATCGGCACCACGGAAAGCACAATAATTGCGGCAATCACCAGGGAAAAATATTTTTTAACCACCGGGAGGTTGCCGAACAGACGTCCTGCCGTAACAAACAAACTGACCCATAAAACTCCACCCGTAACGTTATAGCAGGCGAACTCAAAGTAGCCCATCTTGCCCATTCCCGCCACAAACGGCGCAAACGTGCGCACAATCGGGACGAAGCGCGCCAGGACAATCGTCATTTTCCCGTGCTTTTGGAAGAACTCGTGGGTCCGGTCCAGATGCTCCTTCTTAATCAGGCGGGTCCGGATTAATTTCTCGCCGGCATAATAGCCAATCATATAGTTGACGGCATCGCCAAGAATCGCGGCGGCAATGAGCAAAATCAGCAGCCAGCCGATCTGAAGCGCCGTAGTGGCGCTCAATGCCCCGGAGGCAAACAGCAGGGAATCGCCCGGCAGAAACGGCAAAACCACCAAACCGGTTTCACAGAAAACGATGGTAAAGAGCAATCCATAGGTCCACAAACCGTAAGCTGCGATGATTTGCCCCAAATAACGGTCCAGATGCAGGAAATAGTCGATAAACTGCTTGATCATTTCCATAAAATGACTCCTTTTTTGGCCGGCGGTCTTGATACACCCGGATCGATTCGAGCAAACGGATGTCCGCCCTATGTGAGCGGCGTAAATACCATAAGGCTCACGGCCAACTCAAGCGAAATCGAGCGCGAGCTTGACAATCGCACAAGGAAATGGATTATTAGCGGTTGCATTGCCGATCTATGGCCTTCCAGTTGAAGGCCGGTGGCGAAAAACTGATCCATATATATCGGGGAAAATTAATGAATACAACCTATCATCCATCCGTTAAAAAGCGGCAACGCAAGCATGGATTTCGCGCCCGCATGCGCACGGCGGATGGCCGCAAGGTTTTGGCTCAACGCCGTCAAAAGGGCCGCCGCCGTCTGACCGTCGATTAGGCACAGCGCCGCTGCCATGCCTGCAATGGGGCAGAGCGCTATCCTTAACAGGGGCAGCATCCATGACCACCGGGACGCGGCAACCTGAATTGCCCGGGCGGCCTCGCCGCCACAGTCTTGGCGAAGACGGAAACGCCAAATTTCTGGCACGGCCGCTCTCGTCAGGGCCTGGCGCTCCGTCGGCGCCCGATTGCCGGTTACCCAGGCGCCGGCGCCTGACAGGTAAATTGCAGTTCGAACGCACGTATGCGCAGCAGCAGCGGTTTGTCGGACGTTTCATGGTATTATGGCGTTACACGGGCAATGATGCCGCCCTGCGCCTGGGCGTGGTGGCCAGCCGGAGGGTTGGACCGGCAGTCATGCGCAACCGGGCTAAGCGACGATTAAGGGAAGCCTTCCGCTTGAATCGTCATGGCTTTCAGGGGCGCGCGGATGTTGTCCTGGTGGCGCGGCCGGCGGTCATCAAGGCCGGGTGGAACGACTTGGTTCAGGAGCTGAACCGGCTTGCCGCCCAGGCGGGTTTATGCGCCGCAGGCAACAGCGCCTCCGGCAAATGAAAATCATTAACATCAGATCATGCGTCGGCTCTTGATCATACTATTGCGGCTATACCAGCTGACAATCTCGCCGTTGCTGGGCGATTGTTGCCGGTTTTATCCGTCGTGCTCCGCTTATTGCAGCGAAGCCATTCAAAAACACGGGTGTTTTAAGGGACTCGTTTTGGGACTTATTCGGTTGGGCAAATGCCATCCATTCCATCCAGGCGGAGTGGATCATGTGCCCTAAGGTAACCGACGAACGCCAGCGTAATGGAGAATCAGGGAACAAACAACCGCCTGTTGGCGGCTGCCATTTATAGACCATCATGAAAAAACAAGATCTGATCATTGTCGTTGTGTTATTTATGCTTATGATGGCCTGGCCGATGGTTTATACCAGGTTCTTCCAGCCAACGCCGCCACCGGCCAAACCGGCCGCAGCCACGGGAGCGGCGCTCGCGCCGTCCTTAACCAATCAGGCGGCAAGCCGGTCGCCGGATACGGCATCCGCGAACGCCAAAGCACTCGCCGCGACCCCGGCAACCTCGAATGCACCGGCGCCGGCTGCTCTCGAAACGAGTATCGCCAAAACCCGCCAGCCGGAACAGCGTCTAACGCTGACCAACGCCAGTATGGTCCTCACGTTTTCGTCCTGGGGCGGCGGACTGGTAGCCGCCGAATTTCCCCAATACCGGCAAACGGTGAAAAAACAAAGCGGGCCGATGGTTCTCGATTTTTCCAATGCTCCCGCGCTTACATATACCGGCTTCCCGGAACTTTCCGCCGCCGATGACTTTACGCTTGCGCAGGATGACGCCAACGGCGAACTCCGCATCGATAAAACGACATCGGCCGGCCTGCACTTTACGCGTTCGATTTCTTTCGGCGCCGATTATCAAATTACCGTCAAGGATACCTACCGCAACGAAGGCCGCCAGACGGCTAAATTGCCCGAATGCGGCGTTCAACTCGGTTCCATGCGGATCGGCAAGGATGAATCCAAAACCACCGGCGTGGAAGCGATGGGCATCGATGTGCTCAATTCGAGCGGCGGGGAAGGCGTCAAATACTGGGCCGACGATTTGCCCAAGCTTTTCAAAAAGCAGGCCGAAGACGACAAGCGTCTGCCACGGACCATCACCCTGCAAACGAATACTCCGGCAGACTGGGTGGCCGTGAAGAGCAAGTTCTTCGTGCAGATCCTGGCGCCCGAAGGCGGCACCATGGGTTATAGCTTGATGGCGGAACGCGCCCTGGCGCCCGGCGAAGCCCAGGATCCAAGCCTGGCTCCCAAGAGCGCCGACATCCGGGCCGTGGGCGCACAAGCCTTTATCCCGGAACGGACGCTTAATCCGGGCGAATCCGTTACCCAGACGCTCAAACTTTACGTCGGGCCGAAAAAGTATTCAATCCTGCGGAAACTGGGCCTGCACCAGGAAGACGTCATGGAATTCGGCATGTGGTCGCCGTTGTGCAAGTTTCTGCTCATCGTGTTGAATGCCACCTATAGCGTCATTCCCAATTACGGGATTGCCATCATTCTGCTCACGGTCTTCATTCGCATTCTTTTCTGGCCGCTGACCCACAAGAGCACCGAAAGCATGAAGAAAATGCAGGAGCTTCAGCCGCTCATTGCGGAATTGCGCAAAAAACATAAAGATAACCCGCGCAAGTTGCAGGAAGAGACCATGGCCATGTACAAGCAGCACAAGGTCAACCCGGTGAGCGGGTGCCTGCCCATGCTCGTCCAGATTCCCGTATTCATCGCCCTCTTCGTTGTCCTGCGCAGCGCCGTCGAGCTGCGCTTTGCCGACTTCCTGTGGATCAAGGATCTCAGCGAACCGGAGCGCCTGGTCCCATTCGGCTTCACCATTCCGCTGCTGGGCTGGGATGCGCTCAACATTCTGCCTATTTTCATGGCGGCCACCCAGGCTTGGCAGCAATCGATGACCCCGGCCACCGATCAAGCCCAGCAGAAAATGCTTTTGTTCCTGATGCCGGGCATGATGCTGGTCATGTTTTATTCGATGCCTTCCGCCCTGGTCCTGTATTGGTCGACCAACACGGTCATCATGATCGCCCAGCAGTTGATCCAGAAAAAACGGGCGGCATTGAAGAAAGCGGCCTAATCTCCCCGCAGGCGGCAAGCAAGACGGAATCAAGGTGCAAGCGAACGACCCCTGGCTGGCCAAATAACGATGCCGCGAGAGTTGCCATCCCGGGCGCAGCCGGGGGGAGGATCCATCCCTGACCCCGAGGCTCCGTTTTTTCCGTTACTCGTTATTACTGGAAAATTCAAGGCCGCTGACCGATATCCCGGCATTGCCTTCCGCAAGCAGGTACAGGTTGATGAAACGGGTCCGCGGGCCGGTCTTCGCTTCGAATAGTTTTGTCTCCGTTTTCCTGGACAGCTTGTATTCGGCGCTTTTGCTTTCGCCGTGGAGCTCCCCGTGGATCAACGAATTTTCATCGTACCAGAAGGTTTTGAGGAATGCCTTGAACCCGATCGTCAGGACGCCACCCTCTCCGGAGGCACGGACCTTGACTTTTACGGCGGTTTCCGGCTTTACGGGAAAGATGACGGACTGAATCATGCGGTCCGGCTTCGCCGGATCAAAATAAAGACGGCCGTTTTTCATCATGAAACACGCGGGTGCATATCTGCTTTCCTGTGTCCAGGAGGAAATCTCTCCAGCAAGGAGTTTCCGGAATTCGGAATTGACATCAATGACCGGGAGCGTCTCCTTCCGCTGTTCTCCGTAAATCCGCATGTTGTGATGATACGGATTCGCCAGATAAAACGAGATGTTGTCCGTGACAAGTTCCGGTGGAAGCATTTCCGGCATGTTCGGGCGCAGCAGGGTGATCGTGCCGTCTTCGGCGACATGTAGCTTGACGCAACCGCAGTTCCAGGGTCCATGGATGTCTCTCAGGTTGTTTTTTTTGCCGAGTACGGCTTTCAGGGATTCCTGCACCGTGCAATATGTCCGGCATCCATGGGTAACCAGGATGACATCGCTCCTGTCCCGAGCCTTCAGCAGGTTTTTCAGAAAATTGATCCCGAGGTTTCCGATATCCGCTTGTGTGGGCTCCTTGATGCCGGAGACGATCTCGGGGGTGATGTTCAAGCGGGAGGCTGAATCAATCCGCTCGAATTTGGCTTTCAGCGCCTTTTCCGTCTCCCTGATGGGATTGCTGGCTTCGCGAAGGGAAGCCTCAAGATAATAGGTTGTCCCAAGTTCGCCGCATATGATGTTTGCCGTCTCGGCGGCGCGTTCCAGTGGCGAAGCGAAAACACTGCCCTGAAATCCTTGTTTCTTGAAAAATTGCCCGACCTGTCGCGCCTGTGCCCGTCCGACGGGCGACAATCCGGTAGTGATGAAGGATTTCCGGATCTCCTCCGGACAATTCAACCCGCGCAGGGCGGGCTGCCCATGTCGGACGAAGTATACGGTCAAGCCGCCTTTATCCCTGTGCGCGTTCATTTTCATATTATTGGGGTCAGGGCTGCTGAAACTGTTGAAAAACTCCCCGTTTTCATACATCGGCAACATGGAATTGCTAAGGCGCGCATTTTGTTGAACAACGACGTGAAAGCGACGGAACCGGTATTCCAGATGACCTGCCAGGGTTTGAGACAGCGCAAAAGCACAACAAAGGTTTGAATGCTGCCGACGAGCACTTCAGAAGCAACCGCTCATTGGCGTCTATAAACGCTAATGAAGCGGCCCCTGATTTCATAAGCCTCCGTAAAATTAAATTTGCCCTCACAGCGGGCGGACCGAGGAAACGACCCCGGTCTTTGGAGCGGGCATGTTTCTGCGGGCGCGAAACTCGGCCAGGCGGGTGGCGGCCCGGTTAGCCCAATAATCGCAGGAATCGCGCACATCCTGCCATTTGCTCCACTTGTCGAGTTTGCCGGTGACTTTGGATCCGGCCCTCTCGTCCACCATGGCGGCCAGGCGGATCCCGGTATAGGCATCGACCACTTCCAATTCCATGCGCGCCTCGCCCGAGGTCAGGGTCCGGCCTATGACCACACGCTCCAAGGCGCTGATGGCCATTCCGATGGGAACAACGCTGGAAATCGTGTCGAGGACCACTTTGGATGCCTTCATGTCGGTCATCGCCACCCGGAAGCGAAGAACACCCGGTCCCGACTGGTCCACCAGCGGGTAATCCTTCCCGAGCTGCGCGCGCAACGCAGCATCGAAATAATTCACAATGGCTTGCACATCCGCCTTGGGCAAGGTATGCATCCCGCTGTCCTTGGAAAGATAGAGCGTGGCCGGATCGATCATGATTTTATTATAGGAAAGGATGCTGGCATTGGTGTTGATATAAACCCAAAGCGCTTCCTCGCCATGCCCCTTGCGAAGCTGCGAATAGTCGCCGAGAAAACCGGATTTGTCCGCGTGATAGACCTGGTAGGTGGTGGCACAGGCCGCAATCAGGGCCAGCAGCGCAACGGCCATCAGACAGCGCAGGCCGGCAGAAATTTTTTTGTTCATGGCAAAACTCCTCAATAACGCATGCTTACTTCGTTTTACTGGCGACTTAAGTCCGCGCCGAACATGAGGGCAAAACCGTACTTGCGGCGCACAGACGCCCAGCGCGTTTCCTTCCTTATTTCAAATCGCGCCGTTGCCGGCAAATCATCTGGTAAACTGTAGGATTTGCGCCGTTACTTGACAAGTATCATCGCAAAATCTTTCAGCGCGCCAGCCGGCAACGTTACGGTCAGCTCATTTCCGTTTCTAGCCGTCTGAAGCTTGCGCGGCGCCCCGGCAAGCGCAACCAATTCCGCACATTCCGCGCCAGCCATGCTCGCGGGAAGCGAGACCGTAAGCTTTCCGTCCGGCCCGGACCACGGCAGAAACGGGATCGGATCGTCGTGCGCGATCGTCTTGCCGTCGCCCGGAGGTGTAAGCGTTCCCGCCGCGTTGAGCAATCGGATCGTAATGCTTTTTCCGTCGCGCGCAACGAACGGCTCGGCAAGCACAAGTTCGGGCAGCTCGGCCTTGAATTTGAGTTCGCTGCCGACAAGATCCGCGATAAGTTTGCCGACCTTGGCGCCTTCGACGGCGAATCCGGCATAAAGCGCGCCGATCTTGTTTTCCACGCGGACGTTCTTGCCCAAGACGCGGCCGGCACAGATGAACCCGATCGACTTGATATGCTCGTACGGCATCTTGCCGAACGGGAAATCCATGTGATCGGCCAGGAACATGGCGGCTTTGCCCTCGTCAGCGCCGGGATACCCGAACATCGCCCCGACGACACAGACCTTGCCTTTGCCAAGGGCATAGATTTCATAGCCGTGCGCATCCTTAGGCCGCAGCGAGAAGCCCCAGATCTTTTCGCATTCCGCGGCGGTGCGGATACGGCAATTCTCAGCTTCGCAGCCCGGAATACCGGAGATGAGAAGAATGCCTCCGTTTTCCGCAAACGCGCGCATTGCCGCCATCTGCCTGTCGGCAAGGAGATGCACCTCGTTGATGCTGAGGACCCTGCAGCTGCTCCAAGTTTCCGGATGCTCGACGCTGACCATGCGGCAGGGAATGCGATTGAAAATACAAGCTTCGATCCAGAACTCCATGCGCGACATTTCATAGCCCGGCGCAAAATAGCGATTTTCACGCGAATCGATAAAGCCGACTGACGCCATGAGGTCGGCATGGAAAAGCTGCCTGGCATACTTCTTTTCGAATGCACGAATGGCCGTCTCATTCACTTCGACGGAGGCGCCTTCGGGCGTATTGACGTAGAAACCACCCGCAAGCATTGTCGAGCCCCACGAGAAGACAAGATTGTCGTTGTCGTAGGCATAATAAAGCAGACCGTGCGGAATATCCCGGAGACCGGCGACCATGGCGCGGTGCTTCTGTTCGGCAAGCGATTTCGGCCACGTATAGCGGATAACGCATGAGTGCGCGACTTCCTGGAAATACCAGTCCAGCTGCGGCACGCTTTCGACATTAGCCGCGGTCCAGTCGCGCGTGATGGCCAGCGAAGTATAGTTCGGGCGCAGCAGTTTGAGGCCAAGCTTGTCGTAATGCGCCTTGACAAGCGCATGGAAAGCATGCGTCGAATCGAAGCGAAAACGCAGCCAGGCAACGAATGACGGATCGCGCATGTTTCCATGCCAGGCGTCCCATTTTTCGGGCGCCGGAAGTTCGTAGCCGCTTTGCTCCTTGAAAAGTCTCCGGCAGTGTTCGCAGCAGCAACTGCAGTAATACTGGACATCGTCGGTCATAATGCCGTCAACGCCCGTGGCATAGACGCTTTCCAGATATTTCAGATATTCCCTGCGGTATTCGGGATCGTTATAGCACTTGCTGGTCGCATCATAGCCGGATACGTGCGGCAACCTTGTTTTTTCGTTGATCTGGACGGAATGAATTGCCGGCGAATCCGGGCCGGTCAGATACTCAACAATACCGGGCCATGATTCCATGGCGGAATGGTGACCGCGCATTTGTGTTTCGAGGCGGGCCAGGCGTTTGGGCGTGTTCGGATACCATACCAGTTCGGAGGAATGGTGTTCGATCACTTTGATATCGCATTTGTGCGCGGCAATAACGATCTTCGCCAGGCAGTCATTAAGCTTGTCCCACCAGGGGCGGAAGGCCCACCGGAAATGCGTGCAGGAGAAGGTCATGATGTGGGTAATGCCCTGGTCGGCCAGTTTTTTCAGCTTTGCATCCATGTCCGCCTGGGTATCTTGAAATATCTCCTGATCGTTATACCAGAAGAACGTGAACCTTGCTTCGAAAGCGTCCATTCCGCAAACTCCTTTTCTTTTTCCTGCGGAGGAAAATGAGCGTTGCCTTTGTCACTTGAATGTTGTGAAACAGCTAGCAAAATAGGAAATTTACCACAAATGGCGTCGAGATGGAATGAATTTGATGGCCATGGCCGCATTGTTATCGCACGCCCCGACCAAGCGGGGCGGCTACAAAACGAGCATACCATCCAAATTTGCAGCCGGGGCGCTCTGCCGCCGTACTTTTTGAATTTCCTTAACCGTAAATCAACCCGGCCCACTGCATCATTGACCCTGGCGAGATCAAGCGATAGACTGCACTGGTCATTCGGTTTGGCAATTTTATGAAAATTACGCTAGCTAATCTGATCAAGCGCTTCGGTGCGGTAACGGCCGTGGATGGCGTTTCCCTGGAAATAAGCGACGGCGAATGTTTTTTTTTGCTGGGCCCTTCCGGCTGCGGCAAAACGACGCTCCTGCGCATGATTGCAGGCTTCGGCGCCCCCGACGAGGGATGCATCCTTTTCGATGGACGTCCCGTCAACGATCTTCCGCCGCACCGCCGCAACACTCCCCTGGTTTTCCAGAACTACGCCCTCTGGCCGCATTTGACGGTGTTCGACAACGTCGCCTTTGGCCTGACGGTGCCGGGGCGCAATATCCCCGCGCCGGAACGGCGTGAACGCGTCGGGCGCATCCTGGAGGCCATGCACATGCAGGACCTGGCCCAGCGCAAACCCAACAAGCTCTCCGGCGGCCAACAGCAGCGGGTCGCGCTGGCGCGGGCGTTGGTAATCGACCCGGCCTGCCTGCTTTTGGACGAGCCGCTTTCCAACCTCGATGCCAAGCTGCGCCTGGAAATGCGCATCGAAATCCGGCGCATCGTCAAACAGCTGGGCATTACCACAATCTATGTCACCCACGACCAGAAGGAAGCCCTCAGCATGGCGGACCGCTGCGCAATCTTGCGCCAGGGTCGCGTGGAACAAATCGGTTCGCCGCGCGACCTGTATGCGCGTCCGGCCAACCGCTTCGTTGCCGACTTCATCGGCGGCGCCAACCTGGTTACGGGCAAGGTTTGCGCCGTTGCCGACAGCATGGCCACCATCGCCACGAATTTCGGCGAATGGACCGCACGTGACCTGCATGGCAGATTTCCAAAAAACAAGGATGTAATCCTGGCCATCCGCCCCGAGTCCCTGCGTCTGCAGCCACCTTCCGGCACAAGCCTCAACCTTTTTGCCGGACGCCTGACAGAAACCATTTACCTGGGTGAAGCCACGGAATCCTGGATCCGGATGGCCGATGGTTTTATCATGAAAGCGCTGGAATGCGGACCCGCCCGCGAAGCCGGGCCATCCAACACCGGCGGACCGGCGGCCGTCGAAACCCGATTCCAGGTTGATCCGGGCGATGTGATCATGCTGGCGGCGGAGTGACGATGGAAGAGCGACTACAGATGCCTGACAACGTCCCAGGAAACGCGATCCTGCAGTTGCTCCCGCAGGAGTGCGGCGCTCCGTCCCGGACTCTTTTGAACTAATTTCGTTTTGTTGCCATGAACCGTCCCAACATTTCCCTCCTTTTATTATTCCTGGCGCTGGTCGGCGTGCTTCTGGCGCCGTTCCTGCTCCAGCCCAAGCGCGAAGCTTTTCCCTCCGGCGCGCAGGAGATCATCATTCTGAGTCCGCATAACGAGGCCGTGCGGCACGAGTTCGAACGGGTCTTTCGCGAATGGCATCGCGTGCGTTTTGGAGAAACAGTGGTCATCGACTGGCGTAACATCGGCGGCACCAGTGAAATTGTCCGCTACCTCGACAGCGAATATGCCGCCGCCGAGCGCGCGGGCCTTGGCGGCATCGGCGTCGATCTTTTTTTTGGCGGCGGTCAATATGACCATGCCCGCCAGGCCCGCAAGGGGCACACGGATCCCTGCGGCCTGCGCCAGCGCCATCCCGAGTGGCTGACCGATGCCATCATTCCGGCCCAGTTTTCCGGCGAACAGTTTTACGATCCGGACGACCGCTGGTACGGATGCTGCCTCAGCAGTTTCGGCATCTGCTTTAACCAGGATGTCCTCGCCAATCGTGGCATCCGCCGCGCTCCGCAAAAATGGACCGACCTGGCCGATTTCAGCTACTATCGCCTGGTGGCGCTGGCCGATCCCACCAAAAGCGGCTCAATCAACAAAGCTTTCGAAATGCTGATCCAGGAGCAAATGCGGGCCGAATTGATTGCGCGCGGCCGCCCGGACGCAGCGGCGGCCAAGGCCGCGCCGGCGGAAGATCTGGGCGCCGGGTGGCGGCGCGCTTTCGCAGTCATCCGCCAAATCGGCGCCAATGCCCGCTACTTTACCGACTCCGCCAGCAAAGTGCCGCTCGATGTCGCCCAGGGCGCGGCAGCCGCCGGCATGTGCATCGATTTTTACGGCCGATTCGAAAGCGAAATGATTGCCCGCAACGAGCATTCGGATCGCATGATTTATATCACCCCCACCGGCGGCTCCTCCGTATCGGTGGATCCGATCAGTCTTTTACGCGGCGCTCCGCATCGCAAATTGGCGGAAAGGTTCATCGATTTCTGCCTTAGTCCGGAAGGACAGCAGCTCTGGAACACAAAGGTGGGCGAGCGCGGCGGGCCGGAGCGTTATGCCCTGCGCCGGCTCCCGATCCGCAAAGACATGTATGCCCCGGCTTATCTGCAGACAATGTCAGACCCGGCCGCCCTGCCGTATGCGCAAAGCGGCGATTTCGCGTATCAGCCCGCCTGGACCGGCGCGCTCTTTTCGCTCATCCGCGCCTTGATTCGCGCCCAGTGCATCGATACGCACGAGGAGTTGGCCGCCGCTTGGGCAGCCATCAACCGCCACGGCGGCCCCGCCGCCTGCCCGGAAGCGATGCAAGCCTTCACAGCTCTGCCGCCCAACGCGGAATATGCCCAGGCCCTGAAAAGCACCGCCCGGCAACTGGACGACAAGTTAGTCGAAGCGCGCTTGACTCGGGAATGGATTCTTTTCTTTCGCAGCCAGTACCGGCAGGCCCGCGCCCTGGCGGAATTAAAGCCGGAAAGCGCGAGTAAAAAACATTGACCGCAACCGGACGCAAATGAACGCAAAAGCGAAGACTTTTTATATCAGGAGTTGCTGTCGTACGCTCCGCGTCATCCGCAGTCGATAACCTTATACTTTAAAGCCATGAAAAACACCGGCGCCATACTGATTGCCGCAGCCATCTTCAGCTTGCTGGGTCTGTTTTTTTTCTGGCCGCTGGCCTTGACGGTTAAAACCGCCTTCGTGTTCAATGGCCGCTGGACAGTGGCCATTTTCCAAGAGCTCGCGCAAAACCCGCTCTATATCGAAGGTCTGCTCAACAGCCTGGCCCTGGCCATCGTCACCACGGCCCTTGTCGTTTGTCTGGCTCTGCCGCTGGCGCTGCTGGCGGCGCGGTTCGATTTCCGGGGCAAAGCCTGGCTGACCGGGCTGATCCTGCTGCCCATGATCCTGCCGCCGTTTGTGGGCGCCATCGGCATTCGCCAGATCCTGGGGCCCTACGGCGTCATCAACGCCGCCCTGGTCAACCTGCATCTGATCGACTGGTCCCAGGCCGTCGACTGGCTGGGCCGGGGGCGTTTCTGGGCGGTAGCCGTCACCGAGGCCCTGCACCTATATCCCATCTTTTATCTCAACGCCGTGGCGGCCATCGCCAATGTGGACCCGACGATGGAAGAAGCCGCGGAAAACATGGGTTGCGCCGGCTGGCAACGTTTCCGGCGGATCACTTTGCCCTTAATCATGCCCGGCCTGTTTGCCGGAGGCACCTTGGTTTTCATCTGGTCGTTCACCGAGTTGGGGGCGCCGCTCATGTTCGACTATACGCGGGTAACCGCCGTGCAGATTTATAACGGCATCCAGGATATCGGCGCCAGCCCGCTGCCGTATGCGCTGGTCGTGGTCATGCTGGCGGCTTCGGCCGGATTTTATGCGCTTGGCAAGCTGGTATTCGGCCGCGCCAGTTACGCGATGATGGCCAAGGGCAGCGCCTCCGGAAGCGCGCAGCCGCTGCGCGGCTGGCGTTCCGAAGCGGCCTTTGCCCTGTTTGCGATCATCTTCCTGCTGGCGATCCTACCGCATATCGGCGTAATCCTCACCAGCTTCAGCCAAGCTTGGTACCGATCCGTGGCGCCCGCGCAATTGACCCTCGACTGGTATCGTCAGGCGCTCGGCCACGGCCTTACCCTGCCCAGTATCCGCAACAGTTGTTTTTACTCCCTGCTGGCCATGGGCGTCGACCTGATCCTGGGCGTCGCCGCGGCCGTAATTATCGTGCGCAGTTCGTTGCGCTGGCGCGGCGCGCTGGACACCCTGATTATGCTCCCGCTGGCGGTTCCCGGCATCGTCCTGGCCTTCGGCTATATCGCCATGAGCCAGCCTGGCCGGCTTTTTGCCGCCCTGAATCCGACCGAAAATCCGACCTTCCTGCTGATCATCGCCTACGCGGTGCGCCGGTTGCCTTATGTGGTGCGCGCCGCGGTGGCCGGGCTGCAGCAGATTTCGGTGACCTTGGAAGAGGCGGCCGAAAATCTGGGTTGCCCGCCGGTTCGAACCGTCACCCGCATCACGCTCCCCTTGATCAGCGCCAACCTGATGGCCGGCGGCCTGTTGGCATTCAGCTTCGCCATGCTGGAGGTTTCCGATTCGCTGATGCTGGCCCAGAAACAGGCCTACTACCCGATCACCAAGGCGCTCTTCGAGCTGTTCCAGGTGCTGGGCAACGGACCTTATCTGGCAGCGGCGCTTGGGGTCTGGTCCATGTTGTTCCTTGGCATTACCCTGATTTTGACCAATCGCCTCCTGGGCCAACGACTGGGCGCCGTTTTCCGGCTGTAGGAAAATGCCGCTTGCATTCCAGCCGCTTCTAAACATAATTGGGCCGCAGTGATCGAAGATCAAGGCGCATAATAAATTTGTAATCTTAAATATTAATATGCGGGTCCGTGCCCGCCCAAGGAGGTCACCATGTCACGCATTTACAATTTCAATGCCGGCCCCGCCGTTCTCCCGTCAGAAGTCCTGCAGGAAGCCCAGCGTGAATTGTTGGACTTCAAGGGCTCGGGCATGTCAATCTTGGAGAGCAGTCACCGCGCCAAGGAATATGACGCGGTGCATACCGAAGCAGTGGCCAATTACAAGCAATTGCTGGGCTGTTCCGACGACTATGCCGTGCTCTTCGTGGCCGGCGGCGCCAGCATGCAGTTTGCCATGGTCCCCATGAATTTGCTGGGCGCAGGCCAGACGGCCGACTATCTCAATTCCGGCGCCTGGGCCGGCAAGGCCATCAAGGAAGCCGCCCATATCGGCAAGGTCAACGTCGCCGCCGATTGCGGCAAGGAAATTCCCACACGCGTCCCCACCCCGGACGAATTCAAACTGACCTCCGGCGCCGCTTATGTTCACCTGACATCGAACGAGACGATTTCCGGCGCCCAATGGAAGACATTTCCAAAGACCGAGGCGCCGCTGGTGGCGGACATGTCGTCGGATATCCTCTCGCGGCCCTTCGACATCAACCAATTCGGCCTGGTTTATGCCGGCGCCCAGAAGAATTTGGGACCTTCGGGCATCGCCCTGGTTGTAATCCGCAAGGATTTGGCCGAACGGGCTGCCGCCAACGTGCCAACCATCATGCGCTACAAGACGTTTATCGAGGAAAACTCGCTTTACAACACGCCGCCCTGCTTTAGTATTTACATCATGATGCTGGTTTCGCGCTGGATCCTGAAACAAGGCTTGGCCAACTTGTACCGCCAGAACGCGGCCAAAGCGGGCCTGATCTATGCCCAAATCGATGCCGGGTTTTACAAGGGCACGGCCCGGCGCGAATGCCGCTCCGACATGAACATCACCTTCCGCCTGCCCAACGAGGCGCTGGAAGAAACGTTCGTCAAGGAAGCGTCCAAGCAGGGACTCAAAGGCCTGAAAGGTCATCGTTCCGTGGGCGGCATCCGCGCCTCGGTTTACAACGCCTGCCCTGTGGAAGGCGTCGAAGCCCTTGCGACGTTCATGAAGGAATTTGCGCGGAAGAATGGCTAATGGATGACAATCGATTCAGCGATTCACCATTCCGGCGATGCGCCGTCCCCGGCGCGCTGATGGCGCTGGGGCTGGCCATTGCCGGTTGTGCAACCCCGCAGGTTAATCCGGACCGGCCCGAGGAACACCTGATCACGGTGCAAGCCAACCAATTATGGCAACCCAGCGGAATATTCGCCTCCAAAAGCAACATCATTCATTGCGTCTCTGTCGGCCACTGGAGCGATTCCTACGCAAAATACGAAGCGAGCGGCAACCCGGATACGATTAAAACCCATTTGGGCGTCCGGGCGCCGGCCAGCGGGTTGCTGATGCGGATCGGCAACTCGACAAACTTGGTCTATTTCATCGGCAAGGAAACCAATGTGGTTGCGGGCGGTTCCGGGGAATTGAAGTTCCGCAATAATTTTTCCCTTGTTTCCGGGATGAACGGCGAATTGAAAGTGCGCGTCTATGTGGCCCACGATGCGGATGGCGACGGTATTTCCGATTTCGACGAGATCCACACCTGGAAGACCGATCCGCTGCGCACGGATACCGATGGCGATAACTTTAGCGACCGAGAAGAAATCACCGACCGGATCAATCGCCCGGCCGTGGTGACAGACGAGGGGCAGTAAGGCCGCCCGGGGCCCGGGCAAAGCGGCGTAATCCGCGCGGCATTACGCCATGGCTTTGACGCTGCGCAGCAGCGCCAGGCTTTGATCCACGATGATTTCGGCCGCATTATCATCCATTCTGCGCGTCAACGGCTCATAGCCGCCCTGCGGGATCGCCTCGCGGGTTGGCACATAACCGACACTACTGTTGGCCAGGCCAAGAATATAGGTGTGACGGAACGGGCTGGCCATTTTGATCCGCTGGCCGATTTCCGTGAACAACTCGCCCGGGAAGCTGAGCAGGACGGTATCATCCACCGCCAGGCAGGTCTGCTCCATGTCGATCGCCCGGTCCTGCACCTTCCATAGTTTCAGGAACAGGTTGGCCTTAAAATCGTCACCCACCCCGTCGGCAACGGGCTTAACTGCCCCGCCCGTTTGCTTGACGATCGCTTCCGCCCAGGCTTTTTCCGCAGCGGAAATCTTGCGCGCGGGAATGGTATAACGGCATACGCCGCTGCGCAGGCGGACAGTCGCCTGCGGCGCAATCGCCGGCAGGATGCCGGTCACGGCCTCCGCCAGCGCTCCGCCCACGCGGTCAACCCCCGCCCAATCGCGGTCGCGCAACCCGTCGATATCCATGGTGCCCTGCGCGCCGTTGAAAAATATCGCCACCCCGCCAAATTTCTTTTCCAGGAGAACCTCTGCCCGCCCGGGATAATCCGGACATATCAGGTAATTATCGCCCGACATCACATTCGGATGCCCGGCATGGTTGAACAGCACCCCCAGCAGACGGTTCTTGCCGTCCGCCGACACGACTTTAAAAACGCCAAGCTCAGGATCGATCACACCCAGCGGACGGACAATGCGTTCCGCCGGCCAGGGCTCCCAGTTCATGACTACGTGGCCGTCATCGGCCAACAGGCGCCGATAATGGCTGATTGTATCCTCGCGGCCCGAGGCGCAGCCGATGGACGCCGGCTCCAAACGGCGCACCGCATCTTCGACCACAGTGACAACTTTATTGATCAACTCCTGGATATATTCATCTTCATTCTTGTTCTTGGCTTCCTGGGTGGCCGGCCCGGAGTGGTTGTGCTTGGCCGCCACAACAATCCGGTCAACGGGAATTCCTGATTTTTTTTCGATCAGGGTTCGGACCGTGCGGCTAAACTTCGCCGACACCCCGCAGATATCCAAGGCCACGAGGGCAAACGCATCGGCCGGTTTCGTCCCATTGGAAAGCACAAAAGCTTTCGCAAAAATCGGGTCGTGCACACCGGTCGAATCGTGCGCCCGCAGCATACCTTCCATGCGAATCGGACCACGCGGCGTTATGTCAATTCGAGCAAAACCTGCCTGCATCGATCGCTCCTTTCTCAGCCAAGAATGTTTTCCAAATTATCGTTGCATGACACAAACTTGCCCTCGGTATCGGATTTCTTGTATTTCCCGTGGACCCAGGACCGGAACCGGTAGAGCGTGGCAAACGCAAAATTGGGCGCATGCCCCCCCTGCCCGCCGACCAGTTCCCCGCCCCGGCGGACGTTGTCCTGCATCCAGGCCGGCAGACGCACATGGTACGGATTGCGGTTGACCTCGCCCACATGGAACGACAAGGCCGTGACCAGATCGGTCACATCGGCCACGCTGGACTCGATCATCAGATTGGGATTGGCCATCGGCGCCCAGAATTCCGTCTCGCACACGCCGCAGCAGAAACTTTCATCCATGGTTTTGAGCGCATCGTTGACCAGGAAATGCGTGCCGATATGGGAACTGTTGAAGTCCTTTTCGTGCGGCACAAAAATCAGGCGCGGCTGTTTTTTCTTAAGGATCCCGGCAATCACGTTCACGTTCATCGCCCAAGCTTCCGGATTTTGTTCGCGGGCGGCCAGATTGATTTTTTCCAGGCCGCGCTCCGCCGTCTGGAGCACGCCCCAGCCGAGGTAATCGCAGGCATGGCGCAATTCCGCCAGGCGCTCATCCTGCCGGTCCTTGCGGCTGCCCTGGGTTATGGCAACATCGATCACGTTCATCTTGCGTTCGCGCATCAGCCGCAGGGGCAAAGCGCCGGTAATGCACTCGTCATCCGGATGAGGCGAAAAGAGCAGGACGCAAGGCGCTTCCCGCGGGATAATGACGCGCGGGCAGGGACTGGCGGTGCCCAAGGGGTATTGTTCGCCAACCAACCGCGCATAGGTCGCCACAAACTGCTGATAGGGGTTATTCATATATCCTTCAATATGGAGGTTAACAGTTCCGGGTTAAAACACAGGATCCCTCTTCGCCAAAACTTCCCACTGCTCAACGCCGCTCTCGCCTGGAGGGAGCGCTCCGGCAAAACCCGGTCTGGCGAAAAACGCCATCGATCAGAAATCGACAATCGCCAGTCCGCAATCGAACTGGTGCCGGGGGAGGGAGTTGAACCCTCATGATGTTGCCATCGCTGGATTTTGAGTCCAGTGCGTCTGCCATTTCGCCACCCCGGCTTCAGTTGTCGAAGGGGTAAGATAATCGCGCGCAGCGGTTTTATAAAGAAAAAAATCAACAAAGAAATTATTGCATCCGCGCGGCAGAAAGGCGAACAACCGTTAATCGAAAAGGCTATCCGTCTTTCCGCTCAACTCCAGCACCTCGCCGGCCAGATAAAGCGATCCGGCAATGCACACAACCCCGCGATTGGCCACGGCCCAGGCGGCCGCTTCGCGCAAGGCATCCGGCACGGACGCAGTCGTCACCGGGCACCCAAAAAACTGCGATTTGGCCGCCATGACATCGAGCGGGCGGCTGCGCTCGGTCCTTAGCGGCACGGCCCAAAGCCGCCGCACCTTGCCTGCCAAGGCCTGCAAGAACCCATCGAGGTCCTTGTCCGCACACATGCCCGTCACCAGCCCCACCGGCTGGCCCTTGACCAATTCCTGCAGCACCTGGCTCAATACCTGCGCCCCTTCGGGATTATGGGCGCCATCCAGGATCGTTACCGGTTCTTTCGACAGCACCTGGCAGCGGCCCGGCCAGCGGACACGCTCCAAACCTTCTTTAACGGCCTGCAGCGTCACCGCCACGCCGCATTCATCCCGCAGGACTTCCAGGACGGCCACGGCAACTCCCATATTCTCGAGCTGATGCCGCCCGATCAAGGGACAACGGAAGCTTCCATACGAAACACTCTCCGAATCGATGCTGACCTGCTGGCCATCCAAATTTTGGGACTTGCGCCTAACCGCAACGGCATCGCCGGCTTGGATAAGGCGCGCCTGGCGCTCCTGCGCCAAACGCTGGATTACCGCCAGGGATTCGTCATCCAGGGGACCAACGACCACCGGCCGCCCCGGCTTGATGATGCCGCCCTTCTCGGCCGCAATGCTTGCCAGGTCCTTGCCCAGGCAATGGGTATGTTCCAGGCTGATGCCGGTAATCACGGATATCAGCGGAACAATCACATTCGTGGCATCGAGCCGCCCCCCCATGCCGGTTTCCAGCACGACGATATCGACATGTTCCCGTTTGAAATGTTCAAAGGCCAGCGCCGTCGTAAACTCAAAAAAGGTGACTTCCTGACCGCCCGGCCGGGCCGCGGTCAGCTTGGCCTGCTCATCCACCAGGGGAATGAGCGTCGCCAGGGTTTCGTCCTTAATGCATTGCCCGTTAACCCGGATCCTTTCGTTAAACCGGATCAGATGCGGCGAGGTATAAAGACCGGTTTTCAGGCCGGCACGGCGCAAGACCGACTCCAGCATGCTACAGACCGAACCCTTGCCGTTGGTGCCCGCCACGTGGATGATCGCCAGATTCCGCTCCGGATGACCCAAGCGTTCGAGCAAGGCCACTTCGGTTTCCAGGCCGAATTTGATGCCGGCGGCATGCAGACGGTACAGACGCGAGAGCGATTCGGCAACAGTGGAGGGCATGATAAAAAACTCAGTCATTTACGATCCGCGCACCCGCGCGCGAATCTGGAGTCATATAACCCAAGAGGCTGACCAGTGTGCCGGCCATATCCTTACGTTGCACAATCATATCGATCAGGCCATGCTTGATCACGAACTCAGAACGTTGAAATCCCTTGGGAATATCTTCCCGCGTCGTTTCCTTGATGACCCGCGGCCCCGCAAATCCGATCAAAGCCTTCGGCTCGGCCATGATGATATCGCCCAGCGTGGCAAAGCTCGCCATGACCCCGGCCGTGGAAGGATGGGTCAAGACCGAAATGAAAGGCAAGCCCGCCTGCCCATGGCGCGCCACGGCGGCGCTGGTTTTGGCCATCTGCATCAGGCTGAAAAGCCCCTCGTACATCCGGGCTCCGCCTGTGGCACAGACGACGATGACCGGCCAGCGGGAGGCCAGCGCCCGTTCGAACAGCCGGGTAATTTTTTCGCCGACAACCGACCCCATGCTGCCGCCCAAGAAATTAAAATTCATTATCCCCAAAGCCACCGTAAACGGCCCCATCTGGCCCTGGCCGCACAGCACCGCGTCTTTGAGGGCGCTCTTCTTCCGGTTTTCGATCAGTTTGTCCTTATAGGAAACCTGTCCGGTAAACTGCAGCGGATCCACGCTGACCAAGTCGGCATCCCATTCCTGGAAAGTGCCCGCATTAATTAACAGCGCCAGCCGCTCGTGCGCGGAAATTTGGAAATGAAACGAACACTTCGGACAAACACCTTTGCTTTCGTCGATCTCGTGTTTATAGATAATCTCCTTGCAGTCCGGACATTTGACCCACAAACCGCTGGGCAAATCCTTCTTCTGAACCCTGATCGAGGTATACTTTTTACGATCGAATAAGCGCATGGCTGGTCCGATTTCGAATGTCTGTTTTCCGGATTCAGACTCCGGGTTTCGTGAAAGTTACCCGCGCCCCACCGTCAGCACCCCAACCAGGGCCGCTCCGGCCTGTTTAAGCGTCCGGGCGCATTCATTCACCGTTGCCCCGGTAGTCATGACGTCATCCACCAAGAGAATTCGCCGCCCCACAGTATCTTGAGGCGCTTGGATCGAAAACATGGATTTAACGTTAGCAATTCGCTCCCCGGCTGTCAAATTAGTTTGCGATGGCGTCGGCCGGACGCGGCGCAAGCATCCGCGCAGGACCAATGGCGGGCAAGTCGCGGCCAGTCCCTGGGCCAGCAAGAATGCCTGATTATAGGAGCGCTCCCGCTCACGCGCCGGATAAAGCGGCACATAGGTCACGGTATCCAAGCCGGCCCTGGCAAAGTAGATTGCATAACAGGCCCGCAGGAGATCCGTCAAGTCGGCGCTCAGCCAGGTTGCCCCCCGGTACTTGAATGCATGCAAGATGGTCCGCAAAGCGCCGCGAAACCGCGCCACCGAGCGGGCCCGCTCAAAAGCCGGCGGGCGGGCAGCACACCCCGCGCAAACAAACGGAAGCGCCACATCGCCTTCCAGCGGGTCTCCGCAAATCCGGCAAAAGGGCGGGCGGATCCACTCCAAACGCAACATACAGTCCCAACACAAATACCCGCAAGACCCGCCAACCTCGCGCCCGCACCCGGCGCAGACCCGCGGAAAGATGATATCCATGAATGCATTCAGCATGGGCTTCATTGCCGGCAACTGCTTTCACCAGGATTTGCTTGTCCGGTTTGCATTCGAACCAGGCGGCCAAAGGCCGCGGCTACAAAGATCGAATATCCCCGCTATCGACCGCCATGCAACCTCATTTGTTTAAGTTTAACCTTAATTTGCCGGCCGATCAATGCCGGTTGTCGATCCCGCCGGAATTGCACTTCCGGTCTTGTGCCGGAGGAACGAACTTCCTACACTTCCAGCAAACAATTTTGCTCTAATTGCATCGATCCGGAAAGCGGAAATTATGCGCATTGCCATCGTCTCTGATATTCACGCCAATCTACAGGCCTGGAATGCCGTCTGGCTGGATATCCGCAGTATGTCCGTGGACCAGGTGATCAGCCTGGGCGATGCCATTGGCTACGGCCCGAACCCGGCCGAGGTGCTCGAAGCGCTTTATACCTCGGTGAACTATTTTGTCCTCGGCAATCATGACGCCGCCGTTTGCGGTAAAATGGACCCGGTGCTGTTCAGTCATATGGCTCGCGAATTGATCGGCTGGACGGCTAACCAGCTTGGGCCCCGCGCGATTCAAGAGTTTAACACTTGGCCGCTGATGCTGGCCGGCCCGAACTTCCGCTGCGCGCACGGCGAATTCGGCAATCCCGAATACTTCAACTACGTCTTCGAACCCGCCGACAGCGAACCGAGCTGGAAAGCCGTGCCGGAACCCCTGCTGTTCATCGGGCACACGCACCGCCCCGGCATGCATGTCATCGGCGCCAGTCTGACCCCCCACGCGCTGGAACCGCAGGATTTTGTGCTCGAGCAGGGCAAGCGCTACCTGGTTAATGTCGGGTCCGTCGGCTATTCGCGCGATGGCGACCCGCGCGCCAGTTATTGCGTTTACGACACGGAGGAAGGCGCGGTCTACTGGCGGCGTATTCCTTTCGATCTGGACGCCTACCGCGCCGCGATGGCTGGCGCCGGATTGCCGGTCGAGGCCACGGCGCTGATCGAGTCCGATCCGCGCAAGGACCGGGCGCCGCTGCGGGAACTGATTCCGTTCCACCCGCCCGACCGTCCGGAACAAGCCGTCAAAAACACCGTCGAGGTGCGACGGGTTGACGCCTTGCGCCGGCGGATGCGGCGTTGGCAACTGCTGGCCGCGGGAGCGTTGACCATACTGGTCATGCTCCTGGCCGCCGCCGGCATCCTGGCTTGGCGATATGCGCACCGCCAAGCGGACCTCATCGGCCCACCCCTGCCCGCCGTGCGCATGCTTGATCCGGCGACCGGCAACAATTTCCTGGCTTTTCCGGAAATATTCACGGCCGCCAATCAGCCCGTTCCGGGCTGGCAAATTCACCTAGGCAACCGCTACCGCCAGAGGGTGGCCTGGGAACTGGTGGATGGCCGCCCAGGATGGAATTTGCACTCTGGCAGGGAAAACGAACTGTGGATCGCCTCGCCCTTGATTTCCGTGACACCGGATATGAAATTCACCCTGCAAGGCCGCGTCTGGAAAAGCAACGATTTCAACGGATCCCTCTCCGTCGTCATCTCCCTCGTGCGCCGCGTCGCATCCGGACCGGCGCCTTCGGGAAGCACGGAGGTATTGGAACGCTTCGTGGTCAAAGAACCCACCCGCGTCCGGACCGATGGCTGGTCGATGGTCAAGCAGACTTTCGAGATTCCGGTCCGCGCCGAGGCAATCCGCGTTCAAATCCGCGGGCGCTTCAAAGGCGCCGCATCCCTTTGCGACCTCAGGCTGGAACGCAAGGAATGATGGCCGGGAACCGGATAGCAGGCGTCCGGCATCCGTCTTATTGCACGCCGCGGGCCGTCATGGCCAGGACGATCTTTTCAAGGGCGATGCAATAGGCCGCCTGGCGGAACGACACTTTTTTAGCTGCGGCCATTTCCCTGACCCCGGCATAGGCTTTACGCAACCGGTTGAAGAGGCGGGTATTGACGTCTTCTTCCTCCCAATAAAATCCTTCGCGGTTTTGCACCCACTCGAAGTAGGAGACGATCACGCCGCCGGCATTGGCCAGAATGTCGGGCACCACCAGGATCTTATGGGCATTCAAAATTTTGTCGGCTTCCGGAGTCGTCGGCCCGTTGGCGCCTTCGACGATCAGCTTGGCCTTGACGCTCGCGGCATTCTCCTCCGTTATCATATTTTCCTTGGCGCAGGGCAGAAGCACATCGCAAGGATAGGAAACGACATTTTCGGTCATCGGTTTACCGCCGGTAAAACCTTCGATGGCGCCAGTCTGGTCGCGATGCTTAATCAGTTCGCGCACGTTGAGACCTTCGGGATTGCAGACTCCGCCGGTTACGTCCTGAATGGCCACGACCTTGAGCCCGCGCTCGAAACAGTCCAGCGCCGCATGCGAACCCACGTTGCCGAATCCCTGCACCGCAACGGTGTAGTTGGCCAGGCCGGCATCCTTGACCGCTTCCAGCATGGTGCAGACCACGCCGCGGCCGGTAGCTTCCTTGCGGCCCAGCGAGCCGCCCAGGGAAATCGGCTTGCCGGTGACTACGCCACGGGCAACGTCGCGATATTTGCGATATTCGTCGTAAATCCAAGCCATTTCCCGGGTGCTCGTACCCATGTCAGGCGCGGGAATATCGATGTTGGGCCCGATATCGTTCACCAGGCGGGAAGTATACTTGCGCACCAGCCGCTCCAGTTCCGTGACCGAAAGGGTCTTGGGATCCACCGTAATTCCACCCTTGGCCCCGCCATAAGGAATGCCGACCAGGGATGTTTTCAGGGTCATCCACAGGGCCAACGCCTTGACTTCATCCAGGTCCACATCGGGATGAAACCGGATGCCGCCCTTGTAACAGCCCAGCACATCGTTATGCTGGATGCGATAGCAATTAAAAACCTTCATTCCGCCGCGGTCGAGCTGGACCGAGGCGCGGAACATAATCACCTTGTCCGGAATGCGCAGGCGCTCCATGATTTCCTGTCCTTGAAAGCGCTTGTTGAAGTTCAGGATGTCGCCCGTTTTCTCCACCAAACTAAGAGCATTCTCCAAGACATTAGCCATGATAAACTACCTTTCTTTTCTTATTTATATTACTTCACAGATTTCATAGCATGTGATTATATCGAGTTCAAGTTGAAAATGGCACAAGCGCCGCAGGACGCGTCTCAACTTGAATTCTGGTTTCCGAAGTTTGATTGCCGGGTAACACCATGCAACTGGAAGAACTTAAACAAAAACTGGCGCAGTCCAACCATCCGGACAACCGGCGCTTTCACGCATTGATGGCCCGCCGGGTTAAAACCATCCTGATGGTATCGACCCAATACGAGGCATTCAGCCTGTCCTGGGACGGCAGCTTGGCCGAAGACATTTACGGGACCTATTCGCTCCTGCACCTGCAGAATGTGCCGCAAATTACAACGGTGACCTCCGGCCAGGAAGCCCTGGCAACACTCCCTCGCGAAAAATACGATCTAGTCCTGGTATCCTCGAACCTTGCGGACATGACGATTGCCGAATTTGGCCAGGCGGTAAAGGCCGCCGTGCCGGGTCTGCCGGTGGTCGTGTTGATCTTCGCCTTGGGCGGTCTGCCGGCTATGCCCATTAACGCCTATCCCGGCGTGGACTATGTGTTTTCATGGCAGGGCAATGCCAAGGTCCTGCTTTCGATCATCAAATTGGTCGAAGACGCCCTGAACATAGACCGGGACATCCAAATCTGCCGCATCGGGGTGATCATGGTCATCGAGGACTCGATCAAACAGTATTCCTTCTTCCTTCCCCATCTCTATGCCCTGCTCATGAAACAGGCTTTCGCGCGTGTGCCCTACGGCATCGACGAAAACGAACGCCAGCTCCATACACGTACGCGCCCCAAAGTCGTGCTGGCGCGGAACTTTGCGGAAGCCGGATCGTTCGCCGAACGCTACAAACCTTTTCTGCACGGCGTGATTTCCGACTTCCAGGTGGCCGTGGAAGGCAAAAAAGACCATGAGACCGGCACCGCCTTTCTGCGCCAGTTGCTGGATTCGATTCCTGGCCTGCCGATCCTGCTAATGTCGGCGGACGAAACCGCGGCGGACGTGGCGAGTTCGCTGGGCATCGGGTTTGTGGATAAAAATTCGCCGCGCTGCGTCCGGCAGCTGGAAGATTTCTGCATGGGCAGCCTGGGATTCGGCGACTTCGTCTTTCGCGACCGCCACGGCCGCGAGATCCAACGCGCCGGCAACCTGCGCGCATTCGAAGATGCCCTCCATACCGTCCCGGAAGAGTCCATCGAATTTCACACCCGGCGCAACCAGTTTTCGCACTGGCTGCTGGCCCAGGGCGAGGATGCGCTGGCGGAACTTATCCGGCCCTTGCAGGCTGCGGATTTCAAATCGCTGGCTGAGCTGCGCGAATTCATGTGCACGGCCATCTGCCTGGCCCGGCGCGAAAAACACCGGGGAATCATCGCCGATTTCCGGGCCGACGACTTCGAGCCCGACTACGCCTTTTTGATGACGGGGCGCGGCAGCCTGGGCGGCAAGGCCCGCGGACTGGCGTTCATGTTCAACCTGTTTGCGCGCAATTTTCCCGACGGCCGCCTGGGCGGCATGGAAATCAAGTTTCCCCACACGCTCTGCATCACGACCGATGCGTTCGACGAGTTCATGGCCATCAACGAGCTGGAAACTTTCGCCGCGGAGTGCCAGTCCGACGCGCTGATGCGCAAACGTTTCCTGGAAGCCCGCCTGCCGGAGGGCCTCATGCATCAACTGGGCGCTTATATCGCGCATGTCCACGTCCCGCTGGCGGTGCGCTCCTCCAGTCACATGGAAGACTCCTCCAACCAGCCGTTTGCCGGACTTTACCAGACCTGCATGATTGCCAACAACAACCCGGATGCCACGGTCCGCTTGAACCAGCTCTGCCAGGCCATCAAACTGGTTTATGCCTCGGTCTTCAAGACGTCCGTCAAACGTTACTTCCAGACGCTCAAGCTCAACACGGAAGAGGAAAAGATGGCGGTCATTGTCCAGCAACTGGTGGGTCGGCAGTATGGCGACTTGTTTTATCCCGCGATTTCGGGGGTCGCCCAGTCGTTTAATTATTATCCTTTTGCGCGGATGGAATCCGAAGATGGCGTCGCTTCCGTGTCTCTGGGCTTCGGCAAAATGGTCGTGGAAGGCGGCGAGACCCTGCGCTTCTGTCCCCGCCATCCCACGATTTTGCCGCAGGCCGCCACGACCCAGGAAATGCTCCAGGTTTCCCAAAAACAGTTCTATGCTTTGAGCCTGGGCAACACTCCCATCGATTTCGCTTCCGGCAAGGGCTCGGACCTGCAACTCTTCGGCCTCCAGCGCGCGGAACAGGATCAGACCCTGCACCCGATCGCCAGCGTTATTTCACAAGAAGACGATTGCCTCGTTGACGATCTCGGCGTGGCCGGCCGGCGGGTCGTGACTTTTGCGCCCATCCTCAAGCGCAACAGCTTCCCTTTATGCGACATTCTTAACGAGCTGCTCAAAATCGGCAAGGCCAGCATCGGCTCCGACGTGGAAATCGAATTCGCGGTCAACACTGACTTTCTCCCCGATACGCAACCGGAATTCTATCTCCTGCAAATCCGGCCGATGGTCACGTCCCGCGAACGCCTGACGCTGAAAATCAATTCGCAGCACCTTGACCAGGCCCTGTGCATCTCCCGCAAAATCATGGGCAACGGCCTGGTGGAAGACGTCTTCGACATCATTTATTGTCACCCGGACCGATTCGATTTCTCCCGGACACGCCAGGCGGCCGCGATCATCGGGCGCCTGAACCAGACTCTCTTGAACGAGCATCGCCGCTATATCCTGATCGGCCCCGGGCGCTGGGGCACGCGCGTGCCGACGCTCGGTGTCCCGGTCAACTGGCAGCAGGTGGCCGGCGCCGCAGTCATCATCGAAACGATATCCCAGGGCAAACGCATCGACCTTTCCCAGGGAGCGCATTTCTTCCATAACCTGGCCGCCACGGGCATCGGCTATTTTTCGATCATCCAGCCCGACAACGAAAATTTTGTGCGATGGGAGCGCCTGGAACAAATGCCGATCGCCTTCGAGGAAGACGGCGTGCGGCATGTCCGCAGCATCCATCCCATGACGCTGTTCATGGACGCCCTGAACCACCGCGGCGTGATCGCGCCGTCGTAACCAGGGCGGAAGAGGGCTAAAGCCAGTGGTCAGTGTGCGGTGTTCGCGCTGCGGAGGAGCGGAACCGAGGAAAACATGAAACCTGTAACCAAGAATAGAACGAACGCCCGGCGGGTGAAAGCCTGCCTGGCACAAATCCACGTTTCCCCGGGCCAGCCGGCAACCAATACGGCAACCATGCTCAAGGCCATCGCCTCGGCCCGGGATCAGGCCGCCGAACTGGTCGTGTTCCCGGAGATGTCCATTCCGGGCTACCTGCTGGGCGACGCCTGGGAAAGGGACGCTTTTCTACGCGAGTGCGAAGCCTGTGGACAGCGGATTCGCGAAGCCTCCCAGGGCATCGTAGTCGTGTTCGGCAACGTTGGACTCGATTGGCGCCGCCGCAACGAGGATGGGCGGGTGCGCAAATACAACGCCCTCTTCGCGGCGGAGAACGGACGATTTGTCGGGCCCCGCAACGGCACTTATGATTTCGTAGTCAAGACTTTGCTGCCCAATTACCGCGAGTTCGACGACAGCCGCTACTTTTATGACCTACGCCGCCTGGCCGCCGAGGAAGGCAAGTCGCTGGAACAGGCCCTGACCCCGGTAATCACCGCGCACTTGGCGCTGGGATGCATCCTCTGCGAGGATGCCTGGGACGCGGATTACGGCATTTCCCCCCTGGATCTGCTGCAGCGGCAGGGCGTGGATCTGTTCATCAATTGCAGTTGCTCGCCCTTCACGCAGAACAAGAATGCCAAGCGCAACCGGATGTTTGCCGCGCACGCCAAGCGGCTGAAAACTCCGCTCCTTTATGTCAACAGCGTCGGCATCCAGAATAACGGCAAAACCGTCTATACTTTCGACGGTTCTTCCTGCATTTACGATGCCCACGCCCAACAGCAGAGCCTCCCCACGCGCTTCGTAGCCGGTCTTCTGACAGCCGAGATTCCACTGGATCGGTCTGCATTCGCCCAGCCCATTGTCGCGCACGAAGACGGCATGGCCGATATTTGCCAGGCCCTGGTGTTCGGTATCCGGGAATTCATGCAGATGCTCGGAATTTCCCGGGTGGTTGTGGGCGTTTCCGGCGGCATCGATTCGGCCGTGACCGCCGCCCTCTATAGCCGGATTCTCAATCCCGCCGACCTGCTCCTCGTCAACCTGCCAAGCCGCTTCAACTCGCCGACCACCGTCAACCTGGCGCGCGAACTGGCCGCCAACCTTGGCTGTTATTACGCCGAGTTGCCGATCGATGAAAGCGTCCGCCTGACGACATCCCAAGTCAACGGCCTGGCGATTGCCGGGCCGGCACAGGCCGGTCAGGACAGCAGTCTGCGCGCCCGGCTGGCATTGAGCGACTTCATGATCGAAAACGTGCAGGCGCGCGACCGGTCGGCGCGACTGCTGGCCGCGCTGGCCGCGGCCTTCGGCGGCGTCTTCACCTGCAACGCCAACAAGGCGGAAACGACCGTCGGCTACTCCACGCTCTACGGCGACCTGGCCGGCTACCTGGCCCCGCTGGCGGATTTATGGAAAGGCGAAGTGTACGCCCTGGGACGCTACCTGAACGCCAGCGTATTCCAGAGGGAGGCGATTCCGGCGAAATGCTTCGACCTGAAGCCCTCGGCCGAACTGAGTCCGGCTCAGGATGTGGATAAGGACCTGGGCGATCCGCTGATCTATCCCTATCACGACCGCCTGTTCGCCAGCTGGGTGGAAACCTGGCAGCGCACAACGCCCGAAGAAATATTGGAATGGTATCTGGACGGCACGCTGGAACAGAAAATCGGTTACACGGGCAGACTGGCGGATATTTTTCCTTCGACCCGGGAATTCATCGCCGACCTCGAACGCTGGTGGCGGCAATACAACGGCATGGGCGTGGCCAAGCGCATTCAAGCCCCGCCGATCCTGGCCGTCAAACGCCGGGCATTCGGCTTCGACCACCGCGAAGCCCAGATGGGCATCTGGTTCAGCGCAAGATATCTGGAATTGAAGGCCAAGGCCCTGGGAACTTAAATTACAGGAATCGTCATCTTGAATCGCAAAGGTTGACATCCAGCAAAATATCGCCGGCTCTTCTTTTTGCTGATGCCCCGTTTAGCGTACGACCCGGCCCGAGCCGGAGCCTTGCATCAGGGCCTCGACTTCCTTGCGATTTACGTAATTGATGTCGCCTTTCACCGACTGCGCCAGGCAGGAGGCGGCTACGGCAAACTCTATCGCGGTCTGCGGAGCAGCCAGTCCGGCGGTGGTCAGCGCAAAAATCAGTCCGGCCGCAAACGAATCCCCTCCGCCCACGCGATCCACCAGGTGCGTGATCGGATAAGGCTGATAGGACCCCTTCTTCTGCGGCGCAAAGAAGGCAGTGCCCGAGGCTGCGTCATAGAGCATGCCACCCCAGTTGTTATGACTGGCGGAAATGCTTTGCCGTAATGTAATGGCCACCTGGGCAACATTGCCAAACTGCCGTTTGATGGCCCGGGCCACAGCAGGATAACTGTCAATCGCAAGCTGGCCGGAATTGACATCGGTATTGTCCGCCCGGATGCCAAGCACATCCGCCGCATCCTCTTCATTGGCAATGACCACATCCACCTGCGGCAAAATCCTGCGCATAGTCTGCTCCGCCAGGTCCCGCGGATTTTTGGACGCATCCCAGCGCCAGAGTTTTTTGCGGAAATTCAAATCACAGGAAACCTTAATGCCCAGACGCTTGGCAGCCTGCGTCGCCGCCAGAACGGCCTCGGCCGCGACCTGCGAAATGGCAGGGGTAATACCGCTCACGTGAAACCAGCCCGCATCGCGGAAAAGTTCGTCCCAACGGTAGGCCGCTGCCGGTGTCAGCGCCACCGCCGACTGGGCGCGGTCATAAATTACCCCGCTGGGACGCTGATTGGCGCCGGTCTCCAGGAAGTAAAGGCCCAGCCGGCCTTGCGCGGTACGGATGATCCCGTCGGTCTCCACACCCAACCCGCGCAAAAACATCACACAGGCATCGCCCAGGACATTATCCGGCAGCGCGGTGACAAACGCCGCGCGGCCGCCCAGCAGGGCCACCGAGCCGGCCACGTTGGACTCGGCCCCGCCAAACGTAAAATCCAGCCGGCCGGGCATGGCCTGCGCCAGGCGCAGAAAACCTTCCGGGGCCAAACGCCCCATGACTTCGCCAAACGTAACGATTTTTTTCACTGGACTTTTCTCCTGATAGTCGCAATCGCGGCAACCGCCGTGGTTGCGTTCCTGGTTATGGTTTGCCAATCGTTCTTGCGGATGGCATCGCGGGGAGCCAACCAGGAACCGCCGACTGCGGTAACAGCCGGCAATTCAAGGTAAGCGCCGAAATTTTCATGGGTCAATCCCCCGAGCGGGATGAACTTCAACCCCAGATGGGCATAGGGCGCATAAATTGATTTCAGATGCCGGATGCCGCCGCAGGATTCGGCGGGAAAAAACTTCAGTATCCGGCAACCGAATTCAAGCGCGGCTTCGATATCCGAAGGAGTCGCAATGCCCGGCGCAAAAGGAAGGCCGGCCTCTTTGGCTTGGGCGACGACCCGCGGATTCATCCCGGGAGCAACGCCAAAAACCGCCCCGGCCGCCTTGGCCGCCAACACTTGGGCCGGCGTAATGATTGTCCCGATTCCAGCCATCATTTCCGGAACTTCGGCTTTGATGCGTTTCAAGGCCTCCAGGGCGTCCGGCGTCCGCAGGGTCAGTTCCATGATCGCAACGCCACCGGCAAGCAGGGCGCGCGCCAGCGGCACGGCGTCATCGGCTTTATCCACCACCAGCACCGCAATAATGCCACACGCGTTAATTTTTGCTTTCAATTCATCGGCGAACAGATGGATCACGCTTTAAGCCCCCCGGTTGTGTTGATCAATACTTTCAAGCGCGCGTCTGGGGACACGCACTTTCCGGCCATGACATCCTCTTCGGTAAAGGATGCCATCAGGATATCTCCCCTTTTATAACGTTCATGGTCATAAATTATTTTGATAACGCCGCTCTGGTCTTGAGTCCCATCCGGATACGATACGCCGTCTCTTTCGTCAAGCAGCAGGCCGCCCTTCCATGTCCGGCCGTCGTCATCCGAAAGATAAGCGGTCAGGCACGAGCGGTTCCGCCATGTTTTTCCCGCATTACAAAGTTTCAGCGCTTCAGCAGGAGTGATATCGCCATGATTGACGAGCAGGAGCTTGCCGGAAAGCAGCCGGCGGATGAAGAACCGCGAATTCGGGCCGCCGAGCTTCGAATCTGCGCCCGGACTCCATGTTTTGCCCTGGTCGGCGGAAAAACTCTGCCCGATGCCGTAATTCGTTCTCACCAGCATCCAGAGGCGGCCGTCCTTGAGTTCAACAATAATATGCTCGTCGAAGCATCTCTGCGGAATGTCGGCGGAGCCTTGCAGGCCGAACGATTGCCCGTTATCCGCCGAAATGGTCATATTGGAAAAGCGCTCGCTTTTCAGTTCGTCAAGTTTGGGATCGACACACTCCCATACGGCTGTGGGCAAAGCCCATTCTCCGGAAGAAAGCGCGATGGGCTTATTCATCATCACGCCATTGGCGATCCTGACCGGCGCCGAAAAAACAGGATGTTCGGCGGAGGGATCTTCCGTATAGACCCCCCACACGCCGGCGCGCCCATCGTGAATCAGGTTGTCTCCCGGACTGTAACTTTGGGCCCAAAACCACCACAAACGCCCCAAAGGATCACGCCAGAGAACAGGGTCGTATGCGCGAACATTACCCGGGGGATCGATAACCGCAACCGGCTCGCTCCAGGTTGCGCCGTTGTCGGCGCTGGTCACAAGCAGCACAAAATTTTCCGGCCCCTCCGTCTTGCCGCCGCTATACCATGTCGCCCACAGCCTGCCGCCAGGCGCCCGCTCAATTCCTGGAATTCCCTGATACCCGCGCCCCGGCGTCATATGCCGGGCCCCGGGCGCATACGCGATTTTTACCGCATCCAAAGGATTTGCCTGCATGATGTTTGGGTTCCCGATTGTTTTCCTTGCCGACCGCACGCAATCCATCCGGTCAGGCAAGCACCCGTTCCAGCAGCCCCGGCAAATCCTCGATCACGGGCACCCGCCAATCGGCTTTGGATTCGGCTGCGCCGCCATTCACCAGAATCGTATGGCACCCTGCGCGCCGGCCGGCCTCAATGTCCGTCTCCGCGTCGCCAACCATCCAGGATGCCGCAAGGTCGAGACCGTGCCGGGCGGCCACGGCCGTCAGCATTCCAGGCAAAGGCTTGCGGCAATCGCACTGGCCGACATCATGGGGACAATATCGAATATCGAGGAGATCCAGCCGATAATTCTGCCGCAGCAGATCCCGCAGCCGCCGGTGCATCGATTCCACCACGTCCGCGCTTACCAGACCCCGGGCCACCGCCCGCTGGTTGGTGACAATTGCCGCCTGATATCCATGCGCGCGCACAATACGCAAAGCTTCCACAAATTCAGGCAGGAGATGAAAATCCTCCCAACGCGTCACATAGAGACCCGCGCCCGGCGAAGTATTCACAATGCCGTCACGGTCGAAAAAAACACAACGGTTGGATCGATGCATGCGAATTCCCCTTCACGCAGCCGCACAAGCAATGGCGCCCGGCCGCTCCCGGTGCGGGTGTGGACTTCCATTACCGCCATGACGTTGCCGGCGCATGAAAACATATGGCCGTTATTGATTTTCCAACCAAACCGGCAGCTTATTTCCTTTTCAGCATATCCAAAAAGTGAATAATAGAGCAAATTCAACAGCTTGGCAACTTTGCTGGAACAGCTTTAATGGAGAATGGTTCATGGCACATTTTTCCCAAACTCGCGCCGGAATCTGTTTGTTGGGCTTAAGCCTTTGTTTCACGCTCCCCGGCACGGCCGCCGCCAATCGCGAAACCACATTCGATATCTTCACCTTTCGGAAGGCCGCCGATGCCCTGCAGGTCTGGCAAGCCTGCAATGGATCGCCGGCCGCAGCCTACGAATCGGGAGCGCCAGCCGGCCTGCGGTTTCCCGGCTTGTTTGGAACCAAAAGCGACCGCGTTTACTGGGATCGCACCGTCAACCTGGACTTGCGCGGTTACGATTTTCTTGAATTGGACCTGACCTGCATCCAGCCGGACGCCTTGCGAACATTCGGCCTGTATCTTAAAAGCGGTGACGGCTGGTATGTCTGGCTGACCCCGCTGAAGGAATCCGGCCGGCAGAGCCTGACTTTTTCGCTCAAGGATGCCGGCGTGGAAGGCAAAACCAGCGGATGGGGCGCCATCGATGCCGTGCGCATCAGCCTGACACGGGACACAGCGGCGGAACCCGAAGCGAACCGGATCGCTGCCGTCACGGCCCATGCCCTTTATGCGCGCACCTGCGATTTGTTGGTTGTGCAGGGCACGCTTTCGCTGGCCAATGCCGGCGAAAAAATTTATGCCCGCAGCATGGCTTTGCGCATCAGCCACTGGCTCCAGAACCAGGGCATTGCCCATAGCCTTGTGGATGACGAGGCCGTGGTCGACGGACGACTTAAATCGGCGCAAGTGGCCATCCTGCCCTACAACGCCCTGCCGCCAGGCAAAGAAATGCGCGCGCTGGGTTCCTTTGTGAAGTCAGGCGGAAAACTTGTGGTCTTTTACTCGGCGGAACCTGATCTGGCCAAATTGATGGGCCTGAAGCTCGGCAGTTATCAGGCCGCCAGGTTTGCCGGCCAATGGAGCGGATTCGCCTTTAATCGCAACGCACCGCCCTACATGCCCGAGGTGGTCTATCAGGACTCCTCCAATATATTTCCGGCCTTCCCAGCGGATAAAGACAGCCAGGTTATTGCCTTCTGGCAAAACAGCGCCGGAAAAGAATCCGACGATCCGGCCTGGGTGCAGTCATCGCACGGGTTTTGGATGTCCCATGTGCTTCTGGACAGCGATGCCGCCAACAAACAACGCATGCTCCTGGCCATGTTAGGGACATATAGCCCCTCCATCTGGGAACAAGCCGCCGCCCGCGTTATGGTCCGCGCCGGCAAAGTCGGACCGTTTGGCAACTTGAACGATGCCACCGCCGGCATTACCCGGATGGCACGGGACACCGCCATGACGGAACTGGTGGATAACCTGCTGGCGCAATGCAGCCAGGACTATAGAAGCATGGCCGCCGCCCAGGCCAAGCGCAAATATCCTGAAGTCGTCGAAACCGGACGGCGCCTGCAAGCCAAATTGGTGGAAGCATTTGCCCGCGTTCAACGGCCTAAAAAGCAGGAATTCAGTGGCGTCTGGGACCATACCGGGTTGGGCCTTTACCCCGGCAACTGGTCCAAAACCGCCCGGATTCTGGCCGACAGCGGAATGAATGCCGTTTTTGTCAATGTCGCCTGGCCCGGCCTGGCGCATTACGACAGCCAGGTCATGCCGCAGTCGGATGCCGTCCGCCGCTATGGCGACCAGCTGAAACAATGCGTCGCCGCAGCCCAAGCCAACAACCTGGAAGTTCACGTTTGGAAAGTCTGCTGGAACCTGAGTAATGCGCCGGAATCATTCACGGCCGATATGCGCAAGGCCGGACGCCTGCAAGTCAACGATGCCGGTCAGGAACTGGACTGGCTCTGTCCCTCCAACCCTGACAATGTCGCCCTGGAACTGAAGTCCGTCGAGGAAGTGCTCCAGCGTTATCAGGTAGACGGCATTCATCTGGATTATGTGCGCTATCCCGACGAGAGCGCCTGCTTTTGCAGCGGTTGCCGCCAACGCTTCGGCCGGTACCTGGGCGAGACAATCCGGAACTGGCCCAAGAGCGCACAAAACGGCAATCTAAGCGGAAAATATAATGCCTGGCGCAGCGAGCAAATCACGGCCTTCGTCCGCTCCGTGCACAATCTGGCTAAAAAGTCAGGCGGCGGGCGGTCGAAGCGCGTCCGGGTATCGGCCGCAGTCTATCCGGAATATCCCAGCAGCATCAACAGTATCGGCCAGGACTGGGGCAGTTGGCTGAAAGAGGGATTGGTCGATTTTGTTTGCCCCATGAATTACACGGTCAGCAACGGCGCATTCAAAAATCTGGTCCGACGCCAACTGGCGCTTGCCGGCGCTGACGGGCGCATATTTCCCGGCCTGGGCGTCACTTCCATGGAAAGCCAGTTGCCTGCCGACCAGGTCATCGAGCAGATCCGGCAATTGCGGGAGGCCGGCGCCGGCGGGTTTGTGCTCTTCGACCTGAACCGCACCCTGGAGAAGGACATTCTGCCGGTTTTGCGGATGGGAATAACCAGGCCGTAGTTTGAAAGGTCTTCAGGCTGAAGGATTTTTGGCGTTTTCGTTTTTGATCAAGGCCTTGCGATCGCTTAACCCTAAAGTTTGAATTCCTCCAGCTCGGCGGCTGATCGGCGGATTTGCTTTTGACTTTGGCCCTCGTTTCGATTATGATGCCAGCTGTAAAAACCGCAAAAAACGTTGTCCTGGGAATCGCATCATGACGGGCAAATCTATCGGCAAAAGCAGATTTAAACGGGTGCTTTTAAAACTCAGCGGCGAGGCCATGCAGAACCGGCAAAGCCGGCTGAGCATCGATCCTGACATGGTACAAACCGTAGCCACGCGAATCAAGACGGCGCGGAACATGGGCGCGCAAATTGCGGTGGTCATCGGCGGCGGAAACATTTTCCGGGGTGGAATCGGACAGGCCCACGGGATCGACCGCAATACGGGCGATTACATGGGCATGTTGGCCACGGTAATCAACGCCCTCGCGCTTCAGGATGCCCTCGAAAAAATCGGCGTGGCAACACGCGTCCAAACTTCCATCGAAATGAAACAGGTTGCCGAGCCGTTCATCCGCCGGCGGGCAATCCGGCATCTGGAAAAGGGCCGCGTCGTCATTTTCGGCGGCGGCACAGGCAACCCATATTTTACCACCGACAGCGCCGCGGCCCTGAGGGCGAATGAAATCGATGCCGACATCCTGCTGAAGGCCACCAAGGTGGATGGAATTTACACGGATGATCCGCTTAAAAACGCGAAGGCCCGGCGCTACACGACGCTTACCTTCCGCCAGGCATTGAACGATTCGCTGCAAGTTATGGATTCCGCGGCTTTCGCATTGTGCATGGAGAACAATATCCCTATTATAGTTTTTGATTTTTTTAAGTCCGGAAACATCGAACGCGTACTCGCCGGCTGCCGTGTCGGCACGCTGGTCAAAAATGCCGCTGCAGGCAAGCAAGCACCGCCGGAGGCGGATCAACCTTAATCGGAGCGCACGCTATGGAATCATTGGATGATGTCCTGCTGGAAACCGAAGACAAGATGTCCAAGTCCCTGGAATTTCTCCAGCAGCAATTTGCGGGCTTGCGCACCGGCAAGGCCTCGGCAAGCCTTGTGGACCACATCACTGTTTTGTATTACGGCGCCCAGGTGCGCCTGCGCGAGATCGCCAGCATCTCGACTCCCGACATGCGCCTCATCGTGATTAACGCCTATGACCCCACCGCCCTGCCGGCCATCGAAAAAGCCGTCAGCGCGGCCAACCTCGGGATCACGCCGCTCAACGACGGGCGCGTCATTCGCATTCCGATTCCGGAACTGAGCGAAGAACGCCGCCGCGAACTATCCAAAGTGGCCAAACAAATGACTGAAAAGGCGCGGGTCGTGATTCGCAGCAATCGCCAGGAGGCCAACGAGCAGATCAAAAACCTGCTTAAAAACAGCGCCATCACGGAGGATGAGAGAGATCACGGCCTGAAAGAAATCCAGAAATATACGGACGATTTTATCAAGAAGATGGATATGGCGTTGGAAGCCAAGGAAAAAGAAATGATGACTTTCTAAGGCGGGCCGGGACGGCCGCGTCACATGCTTGCGTTCCGCAAGCGACAGAACAATCCAAAAAACGTTTGTCCAGGACGCTAAAGGAACGCGAAAGCCTATCGGGAGAAATACCATGACAGACAAAGGATCCGCGCATGATCCGGCGGGTGTGCCGCCCGCTAACGGCAGTCTTAAAAGCCAGACGTCGCGCATTTCCCTGGAAAGCGCCCGGCCGCTTAAAGCGCCGCTCGAACCGAAGAAATCCAACGGCCTCGCGTCCAATTCGCCGGCATATCCAGGGTCAATTCCGCGAACCATTCGCTTGAAACGGCCGCCCACCTCGCCGATTACCGTTCAGCCGATCGATCATCCGCCGGCCAAAAAACCAGGGGAAACCGCACTCGTGCAGGCCCCTACCACCGTCCGGCCCGCATCTCCGGAAACGGTCAAGCGGCAAACCTCACGCATCGACTTGACCAGCGCAACGGCGCCTAAAACCACGGATTTTAAACGGTCCACCGGCCCCATTCTGGGCATTCCCATGCATGCCGGGCCGATTCCACAAACTATCCGGCTGAAGCGCCCGGCCACGGCAACGATCAAGCGCGCGCCCACCTCTTCGATTATCACCAAGACCGCGGAGCCGGGCGTGATGCCGCGCACGGAACAGCCGCAGGATATCACCGAAGCGCCGACGGTCATTAAACATGTTGCGGCGCCCAAGGCGCCGACATCGCGCATCGTGCTGGACGAACTGGCCGCGTCAATCGCCGCCGTAAAAAAAGCGACAAGCCCCATCGCCCCGCCCACGCCTGCGGTGCTTGAGACGCCCAAAACCATCCGCCTGAAACGGCCCTCATCCATGAGTGACGTCGAGGAAACGATCCAGGTCGCCGGCGCGGACCAGTCGATGCAAGCGGCCAAGAAGGGCGAAACCGCCAAGATCGAATTGCCGATCGCGGAGAGCGCCCAGATGCCCATGACCCAGCGCAAGACGATCAAGATCAAACGCACGGATCATGCCTATGCGCCCGCGCCACGCCCGGAAACGGCGGGACCCGCGGCAGCGCCGAAGGCTGACCACCTCGTAAAAGCCCCGGTACCGGCCGAGGCTGAAATGATTGTTTTCCCAATCGTGGCATTCGTCGCAACGCTTTGCATCGCCGCCCTTGTTTATATCATGGTCGCCCAGGCGTTTGGCGTCCATCTGCTTTTGCCGTCTTCCATGCAGTTGCATTGATTTTTTTATTAAAACCAAAAAGGAACTCTCGCTATGACAGCCAACCTGACAGTCCATGTGACCTCCTCCAACTGGGATGCGGAAGTAACAAACTCAAAAACCACCGTGCTGGTGGATTTCTGGGCCGAATGGTGCGGTCCCTGTAAAATGATTGCCCCTGTCCTCGATGAACTGGCGGGCGAATTTTCCGGAAAAATCAAGATTGCCAAGGTCAATGTCGAAGAAAGCCAGGATTTGGCTGCCAAATTTCATATTCATTCCATCCCCACTCTGCTCGTTTTCAAAGCCGGCGTGGTCCAGGAACAGATTGTCGGCGCCCCGCGTAAAGCCGATTTAAAATCCAAGCTGAGCGCTTATCTGTAGGCCTTGGTTTCAGCGGCCCGACCGAAAGATCCGAAGCGCATCTTCCGCAGCAGCTGCAATTCCCGCCAAGGGCACATGCACAAACGAACAACGGGGCGCATGCCGAGCCATACCTTGCTTATCCTGGCGCTGGGCACGGGCTTGGCGTTCGCTCCGTGGCGCGCCGCCCCGGGTTCCCCGGTCGGGGACGCGGCGCTTTCGGCAACGAATCATCCCGTGCTGATCGCGAAAACCGCAAGCGCCGACCGCACGGTTTCGGCGGATGTGTCGCTGCGCTCGGCCTATGTGTCGCGCGGCGAAATTAACAGCGATCAACCCGTGCTTCAGCCGCAGGTCGAAATATCCAAATTCGGGTTCAATGCCGGCATCTGGGCCAATGACGAGCTGACCGATCGCGCGATTGGGCGCCGGGGATTTTCCGAGATCGACCTGATGCTTAATTACGAGTTCCCGCTAAAGCCGGTGAATTTGATCGCCGGCATCATCGAATACGAATATCCCGGTGCCACCACCGAAACTCTGGCCGACGGCAAAATAAACGAAGGGTCTGACCCGGCCACGCGCGAATTTTTTCTCGTCGCCACTTGGGACAATTCCTGGCTGACCCCCTGCGTGGAAATCTATTACGATTTCGCGGAAGCCGACGGTTTTTATGTGGCCGGCATGCTCGAACACAAATCCGCCATGGCGCCGGGATGGACGCTCACTCCCGGCGTATCCAGCGGATGGGGATCGCAGAGTTTTAACGACTACGCTTTTGACACGGACCTCAGCGCGCTGCTTGACGGCAACCTGTATGCAAAGCTGGAATATGCCCTGAAAAACGGGGTAAAGTTCGGCGCCGATATTGCCTATACCTGGCTTTGGAACGGAGATATTCGCAGCAACGCCGGCAGGATTTACATGGGCGACCGGTTGCTGCACGGCGGGGTTACCCTGACATACGATTTCTGACCGAATCGGATGCGCGCTTAAAAAGCGGGGTGAACCCGCTACCGGAAAAAAGAGGCAAGTTCGGGGCGAATGGTGGTACTCCGCGCGCAGCGTAATACCAGTGTATGCGCAAGCGCGGGAAGCCCGCAGGCGGCTCAAGATGGCCTCCGCATTTTTCGAACCGAATTCGAGCCCGTTTTAAGCGCCAAACCAGACGAAGTCGTAGACCATCATCATAGGAGATAATATTAATGAAATATACAGTGCTTGCTCCGCAGAAAGTAAAACTTTGTGGGCCCATTGGCAAAACGTTGGATAAAATCATTCAGAATCGTTTTCTGAAAATGGATTGGGACCATCTGGTCGCACCATTCCGTTTGAGAAACGAAACTGATGATCGCTGGCGTTGCGAATTTTGGGGAAAAATCATCCGTTCCGCGATTCTGGCATGGCGGACGACCGGCAATCCGGACTTGCGCGAGATTATTGACCGGAGTGTCAGCGACATTTTGAATACTCAGAGTGCCGATGGCTGCATCAGTTCTTATCCCGTTGAAAAACAACTTCAAGGTTGGGATATTTGGGGACGCAAATATGTGTTGCTCGGATTACTTCGCTATTACCGGGATGCCGGAGAGCGTGCGGAAGTATTAAGAGCCTGCTGCCGTTTAGCGGATCACTTTATCGCTCAGATCGGGGATCGTCCGCTGAATAGTTTTGGTTGGCACGGCGGATTGGCGGCGTGTTCAAGCTTGGGAGCGTTTGTCCAACTCTATCAGTACTCCGGGAATTTAAAATATCTGGATTTTGCCCGTAAAATCATCGAATGTGGCTGTTCGCTCCGGCACAATATTTTTGAACAGGCCGAAGAGTTCATCCCGCCGGCAGAGATCGGCAACGGCAAAGCCTATGAAATGATGTCCTGTTTTCAGGGCTTGGCGGCATACAATGCCATTGCTGAAACGCAGCTTTATCCGGAAGCCCCCCGGAACTTCTTCTACCTGATGCGTAACCACGAAATTTTCATCACCGGTACCGGCGGCTTGAAAGATTCTTGCGGTGAATACGATTATGACGGGCGCTTCAAACAGAGCCGTACCGATTCCGGTTCGCTTGGCGAAACCTGTATCACCGCAACGTGGCTGCATTATTGCGAACACATGCTGTTGCTCAACGGCAATATCGCCGCCGCCGAAGCGATGGAAATGGCGTTTATCAATGCCGCCATTGGCTCAGTAAAGGATGACGGATCATGGTTTTGCCATGTCAATCCGACACCGTTGTGCGACTTTGCGCCGAAAATTCCGGCACACGACCAGCTTCCCGGATTCGGCGAGGATTGTTGTGTCGCACAAGGCCCCGAAGCAGTGGCTTTGGCAGCGTATCTCGCCGTCGTTCAATCCCCCGAAGGATATCTGGTCAACCTTTATGAAAACATGCGTGTGGCTGGACTCTTTAATATCAGCGGCAACTATCCTTATGATGAGGATGTAAAAATTGAAATGGTTTTGGCCGAACCGCGGGAGTTTTCACTTGGGTTGCGGATTCCGGAGTGGTGGAACGCAAAGTGCACACTTCAAGTAAATGGCAAAACCGTCGTTGCCAAACCGAGAAAAGTCGCTCAAATCAACCGCAAATGGCAAAAAGGCGATAACGTGACCATGCACTTTGATCTTGCCGTCCGTCGCATTGAAGCCCCGGGAGATCCGTCGCATGAAGCATTTATGAGTGGGCCACTGGTTTTGGTGGAAAGCAGCAGACTGCCCAAGAGCAATTTCCCGCTACCGGAAGATACGGTGTTTACTGCGTTGCCGGCTCAAGATGGCTTTGCCTGTTTAAAACAGGTTACCAATGGCGGAGTTTTGTGCGACTATGCTTCCGCAGGCAACACTTTCAAAGAGGAAGATCTGTTGCGGGTATTCTTTGCTCGGAAGTTACCAAAAATGACTCCCTATACGAGAAATAAACTGCCAAGCTAATCGCGTTTCAGCCGACGCCGGCACACATCCCACGGAACCAGTATGAACAAGCGATTGCATGCTTGACAGAGTGCAAACTATGGGTGGAAATGCCTAGGACAGGGAACGATGTTTTGACAGTTCGTTTTTTATCATGAACGTTCAAAACAGGGCATTGGTCGTCTTTTCTGCGCCATATAATGACAGACCGGACCTGTCGCGATGGGTCAACCTCCTACGCAAAAGCTACGGAGGACAAGGTCGCCGGCCAGACTTGCACCCGTCCCGCCGATTTCAATCCGGAAGCCTACGTCCGGCAGGCGTTTGGCATCATGGGGGGCGAGGAACTGATCAAAGTCCGATTGCTGTTCGAGCCGAAATTGGCCGTTTACATCACCGAGCGGCGATGGCACCCAACGCAGGAATGCCGGAAACGACGGGATGAGATGCGCTTGGAAACTAGTGATTACCGAGTGAACGGCCGAATCAGTTTGAAGTGCTGCGAGCCTCTAAACGCCTCCAGCAACGGCAAATCCTCGGGAATGATGCACCCGAGCAGCCCGACGCGTTGGTCGGCGGGAAGTTCCACATGCACCAGGTTAATCTCGCCAGCGTAGCGGCTGAACCCCGATTTGCAAATTGTCACATCGCCGGGATGACGGGGGAATGATGGCGTAAAGTTGCAATCGCCGGGATAGCCACGCCCGAACGATGCTGAGCGCACAAAGGCATCCAGCCCGCACTGCAGTTGCTCCAGTTCACGGTTCAGCAGCCACTCGATGATTGCATTCTCGGCCAGCGGCTCCATCCGCAGCGTGACCGGGCCACTTTGGGCAGCCGCGAGGAGTTTCAGTTCGCCTTCTTCGGCCATGTCGTCGCCGAAGAAAATATTGTCGAAGCCGAGCATCATGGCCTCCTGCGCGGCCGAGAAGGCCTCCCTGTTCCTCATGGTCTCGATGGTGGGGAGCCCGTCGCCAGTGTGTAGGCGATGGTGCGTCTGCGCCGCGATGAAGCCGCCCACCTGGAAACCGTGCCGATGGATCAGGTCGTTAAGGTTTTTTATCTTTTCCGCTTTCATTCCGGTGTATGGCATCGGGTAGAAGTTATGGCAAAAACGGATGACAGCGTGGTTGGCGCCGGCTTTGTCCAGTTTGTCAAGGTATTCTTCATCAGCCTCGCTGGCATTCAATTCCAACAGCATGCCGGAGTTATCGTTGGACAATTTGGCCGTTTCTTCAATCGTATAACCGTAATCAAGACGCATCACATCGATGCCCAGGCGCTTGAATGAAGCGATGGAGTGCAAATCCAGCCCAAACATCTCGGCGGCCCGCGGGCCGACATCGGCATCCATCTGAATGCCTAATTGATGGGCGGCCGCCGAGAGGATGGGCAGGTCGTGAAGCACCGCCTCCTTCTTCGATTCAGGCAGTTGCAGCGATGTGAATACACCGTTGATGCCGCAACGGGCCGCCGCCTCAAGATGGCGCAGCATGTCGTCCAAAGGAATGTCAAGACCGCAGTACAGTGCGGTCCCGCGAATCGTTTTGCTCATATGTACTCCCGATGCAGTGTGGTTGGATAAGTATTAAAGGGACGTCCGCATATAACCTCGCAAAGCGGGCGCGGGCTTTCTCGCCCATGACGATAATTTCGCCGGAAATCGCCAGCCCCATCCATTCCGGGCAACCCTACGGAGGCGGGTAATCGCCCTCGCTTTGCATGAGGTCGGCACGGTTGACGGCGGCATAGGCGGTCTGCACCAGCACCTCATCGGAACGAATGCTGGGGTTCGGCACTTCTCCGAAAGACAAACTTCTGTCGGAGGGGTTGACTAAAATTGCTTTCAAGGTGATTCTTTCTCCTGTTTTTTTATTGGGATATCTCACGACAGGGGAATTATTTTTTTCCGCGGACGGCAAAATAGGCATCCATGCGGTCATTTATATCACTGTGATCCCATACATAATCGACGGGCAGGGCGCTTAATTCCAGCTTAAGTCCGACCATTAGGGGCATCAGTTCGGATTGCTTCATGCCTGTGATATCAAGGATTTTTCGATTGTTCACACGGCGATTGAAGAAGCGGTCATAGCGCAACTGCCAAGAGGCAAACTTGCTGTCGGGAGCCCAAACATTCAAAAAGGTTTCCGTGTCCGCGGTTTCATAGCGCAAACCGCCGATTTTGCCGTAATAATCGGCAATTTCCATCCAGGGGTGATGTTCGGCGGTGGCAACCGTATAGGCTTGGCTAAATGCTTGAGGATTCAAAAGCAGGCGCGCCAACATTTTTGCCACATCGCCCGCCCAACTCATCGTGCCTTCGATCGTCATGGCTTCTTTTGGCAGAAGCACAGTTTTTCCCGCCCGCATTCTGTGTACCACCACGGGGGCTTCCAAGGTGGTCAATTGGAAACGGCGCTTGGAATAGGTGATGGCGGGGCGCACCGCCGTCCAGTTTTTGTAGCCGGAGGCGGCGAGCATATTTTCGCCCATCGCCTTGTACAGCGAGTATTCCCGCGTTTTTTCGGCAAGGAATTCGGTGTCCTTGGCAACATCCAGCAGGCGAGGTGTGTTTTCCGTGATCGTCGCATCCTTGTCAGAGTATATGCGGTAGGAGGAAAGATAAATATAGTGGTCGGTATGGCGCAAAAGGGCGTTCAGGCGGCTGCCCAATGTGCGTTCGGGATCGGTGTAGATCATGAAATCCACAATGCCGTTATACTCGTTCTTCAGCAGCTTGTTCAGCACATCGTTGTCCTTGGCATCGGCTTTAATGCAATTAAGGCGGGAATTGTCGGAGATCGCCTCGTCCAGAGAAACGGCATCCACACCGTATCCCATAGCCAGTAATTCGGGGACAAGGTAGGCGCCCATTGCGCCTGTGGCACCTAAGACTAATATTTTTTTCATGTGTTGAATTCTTTTTTTCGGGGCGTCGTCTGTTTGAAATTGTTTCAATCGGGTATTCGTCGCCGCATATACAGGGGAAAAGCTGGTGCGCCTGGCGGGGATCGAACCCACAACCTTCGGCTTCGGAGGCCGAATACACGCTATTGTTTATAGGCGTTTATTTCATTCTGCTACCTTTTTGTAGTTGACACCTTGCCCCCGTTTTGCAATTATTGCGCCCATAAGAGAACTTTAACGCGATAGGGCGCACGGCATGGAAAAACGCACCACGGGAAGAAAGCGAACGGGATACCTGATCCGCCGGGGCAAGGTCTTCTATGCCGTCTGGACTGTGGCCGGCAAGAAGTTCATGCAGACCACCAAGAAGCGGGACCGCCGGGAAGCGGAAACGGAACTTCACCGGATCATGGAACCTTTCGTTGCCGGGGATGAAGTCACTACCCTTGAAAACATAAAAGCCAAGATCGAAGGCCGCACCGCTGAATTAACCCGGCTTGAAGACGAACGCAACCCGCCGCTGGCTATCGCACACGCATGGCTTGCATACGAACGGGCCGGGAACCGCAAGGAAATTTCACCTGTTACCATGCGGAATTATGATTGCCACTGGCAAACCTTCACCCGCTGGCTGGCTAAAGACTTCCCCGATGTAAAGCTACTGCGTGACGTAACTTTCCCTGTGTGTGAAAAATACAAAGAACACATGGCCGGGCTGAAAGTGACGGGGCGCACGTTCAATGCACATCGCGCTTTTCTGCGATCATTCTTTAGCATCCTGGCGGACAAGGCCCGGCTGACAGAAAACCCCTGGGCTAAGATTGCCAAGCGGGATGAACATTCTATTGGACGTCGTCCGCTGACCGTGGAAGAACTGCGGAACGTCTGCCAGACCGCTACAGGGGAATTGCGGATCATGCTGGCCTTCGGGCTGTATCTGGGCTGCCGCTTGGGTGACGCCGCCTGCATGGACTGGGGCAACGTTGATATGGAACGCCGCTTGATCCGCTACACCCCGCGCAAGACCGCCCGGAAGAAACCCGACCCCTTGCTGATACCCATTCACCCGGAGCTTTACGCCGTTCTTAGCGAGACACCGCCCGACAAGCGCAAGGGGCCGGTGACGCCCGACATGGCCGAACGATACCAGAGACATCAAGGCATTGTGTCAAACCTGATTCAAGAGCATTTTGAAGCCTGCGGGCTGACTACCACTGCGGAGCGCAACGGGGCCGGAATCCGAAAATCTGTGACGGCTGGCTTTCATAGCCTGCGACATTCCGCCGTTTCGTTTCTACGTCAAGCCGGGGCCGCGCAAAGTGTGTCACAGGAAATAGTCGGCCATTCATCGGCGGACGTTCATGCTCTGTATACGCACACGGATGAAGACGCATTGCGCCGGGCTGTGGCCACCCTGCCGGCCGTGATCCAGGATACTCCGGAGCCGAAACCCGTCGAACTGGTTGACGCATCGCCGATCCGCGCCGGCCTCAAAGCCATGAAAGATAAAAACTGGAAAGCCAAGCGGAAAGAACTACTGGCCTTCCTGAACAAGAAAGGGGGTAAAGAAAAAACAAACTGACCGTGATCGAAACCGCTTAGAGAAGCGGGGCACCGGCGCGCTACTAACGCACCGGCACCCCTAACCAAGCAACCTACAATGGAGATTGCCCAGCTATGAGTAAGATATCAAATCGTAAGCCCGCCAACAAGCTCGCCAAGTCCGCCGCCCACTCGTTCATGCTCAACAAGACCGCCGCCATGAAAATGGAAGCGCTCAGCTTGAATGAGGATGAATTCTCTTTGGTCAGAAATGATAAGGACCAGTTATTCATCCGAACATACTGGCCGGAAATCAAAAAGGCAGGGAAGTGGCAACCCTTACCTTTCAGAATTTGGAGTTGCCCCGACAAATTAATAAAAATGGGCTGGGATACTATGACGCAGCGGCAGAAGCGGGTAAATTACAAGATGACGCCCGTCACGCGAGCGCAAGCCGCAAAATGGCTGATAGACGAATACATTCCCGAAGAATTCGAGGCTGATTTTTACAAGGGAATGTGCGACGAGCCCGGTAAGAAAAAGATTATCATTACCGTAACAAAGGAACAGCATAGCGTCATAAGTAAACTATGCGCCCGCTTCCGACTGACGCCTGAGGAAGTAGCAAAGTCGGCTTTCCTGCATAACCTCTATCAGGACGAAGATAATTGGCACCACGTCCTGACAGACGCTACGGAAGAGGAAGCAATGGGGATTCATCCGGCATGGGCAGCTGTTGAAGAATACGCGAAAGAAAATTTAGCTTAAGCGTGGCATAAAACCCAGGGCGGACAATCGTCCAATCCGATGTCTGCCTTGTGCCCGACTTCATGAAGATGTATAAAGTGGCTTACGGTTAAGCGAACGGCGGAAATCGATACCGGGAAAAGGAGGTGTAATCATGGCGTACGTCAACAAGTCCAAAGTATCAGCACACTTGGGAGTCAGCCCTCAAACCGTCATGCGTCTCGTAGTTTCGGGAAAACTGCCGTGTTATCGGATAGGCAGGCAAGTGCGTTTCCGGCTGGATGAAGTTGATAAGGCCATAGAAAAAAATAAAGAGTGGTAGTAATCCACCTCAACAACTCAAACCGGGCGGGTTCAATCCCCGCCCGGATTGGAACACGGAGAACAAGCAACCATGGCCTATGTCAAAATACAGCAAGTGGCCTCCCACCTTTGCGTCAGTCGCAGTACTGTAAAACGCCTTGTAGGAAGCAAGAGAATCCCTTGTTACCACATTGGCCGAAACATCCGCTTCCGGCTGGACGAAATCGACAAGGCTATTGAAAAAACTAGGGAGCATTAATCATATCCGTCCCGGCCTGATCCGCCGGGGAAGTCTTTCTGGGCAGGGAGCCTTCTCCCTGCCCTTTTTTTGTGGACATCAAAATAAACGTGTTGTCATTTTCTCTTGCTGGCTAACGACTTAGATAATCCCGCACGCCTTACCCCTTGACATTTTCTCCCTGTTATATAGAGGCGCATAATGTCGCAATTCAGCGACACGCCTTTTTAGGAGGGTATAAAATGGATACATGGGGAAGCAAACGCGACCTAAAAGAAAAGCACGGCGTGCCGATCCGCTCACTTGAGCGCTGGGTCTTGCTGGGCCTTGTTCGTAAATCGAAAATTGGAAAAAACCGCGCCGCCCGGTCTTTGTATTCTGTGGCCGATGTTCAGCGCGTTTTGACGGACTTTGCCGCCGGCCGCGAGCCCATGAAGGCTGGTGAATCATGCTGACCACCACACAAGACGCCGTGACGGCGATATTGAAAGCCGATCCGAGTGTAACCCCGATTGATCGAAGCCGGATTATTTCATGGATGCGGAATTATGGAAAGTCAGAGCCGGCCGCCGTGACTGCCGCCGCCCCCACCGTACCGCGCATCATTCGCCGGGCAGCAGTTGCCGACCGCATGTCTGTCAGCCTTCGCACCGTGGACAAATACAGCAAAATGGGATTGCTGAATAAGCACACCCTACCAGGCCATAAGCGGGCAAGTGGCTTCCTGGCCGCCGATGTTGACGCGCTAATCCAGGGCAAAGGGGTGCCATGACGGCCCCCGCTTTCTGTCATCAATGCCGACGGATAACGGAAACCGTTTTTCTGCCGCTACGCGGAGGACTAATTGGCAACGTGTGCGCCGTCTGCCGCGCCTGCCGGAAAGGCAAGCCATTCATTTCACGCCGGGAATATGAATCTACTCTGACGCCGCCGGCGGCCGATGGAGGACCCCATGTCGTTCAAGCACATGCAGCTTGTTATTGAGCATTCCCAAACCAAGGGGCCGGACAAAGCGATCATGCTTGTTCTGGCATACCGGGCAGATGAAAAAAAAGGCGAATGCTGGCCGTCTCTGCCGCGCATAGCGAGGGATGCAGGATTAAACCGACGCACCGTTTCACGTTGCTTGCCTATAATTCAGCGCACCGGCGAACTGCTGATTGTGCGTCGGGGCCACGCGGCTGAAACACACGGCGGCAGGCAAGAATCAAACCGCTATCGAATCACAATAGAACCCCCGCAAGGTAGGGGCACACAGTCACTACCTTTACCCGATAAGGTAGGGGCGGAGAGTCCTGAAGGTAGGGGCAGAGAGTCACACAAGGTAGGGGCACACAGTCTCAAAGGTAGGGGCACACTGCCACCCGAATCTTCAGAGAACAGTCAATCTGAACCGTCAATGAACCGTCAGGGGAAAAAGCCTGCCGGTCTTCCGGATCATCGAATTGATTATGAGAAGGCAAAGCTTCCGGAAGTTCAGGTCTATGAGGATATTCACAATCCGGCAAACGATCCGATCCTTGTAGCGATGACAATAACGGGCGAACGATCAAAGCAGGGCTGGGGATACTGGGTTAAAGTCCTGAATGATGCACGGAAGGAACACGGACCCGAAAGAGCGGGGCGGCTTTTTAGGGGATGCCTTGCGGAGTTGTATGGGGAGATAAAACAAGGGGAATGCGATAAGCCAGGAGCTTGTTTAAACATGAAGTTGAAAACTGTTTTTAGTGAACCATGAACGCGCCATTGCCATCCATACCAGCCTTGCGACACCTGGGCGACCTTGCGGACAGATTGCCGACCGTGGTTATTGATAGCAGGGAACAGGACCCCTTGCCGATAACGCGGCTGCCGGTCATCCGGGCCGGGCTGTATTCCGGCGACTATTCGATTGCCGGGCTGGAGAATGGATTCAGCATAGAGCGCAAAAGCATTAATGACCTGGTTGGCTGTTGCGTTAATTCCAACCGGGAACGCTTTGAACATGAACTGCACCGGCTACGCGGCTACAGGTTTAAGCGCCTGCTGGTTGTCGGCCAGCGCGTTGAAATAGAACTGAAGCACTATCGAAGCGCCATTGCGCCGTCGTCAGTCCTGGGCACCCTGACCGCCTTTGAGATCCGATATGATTGCCCGGTTGTATGGGCGGCAACGCAAGAGGAAGGCGCGGCACTTGTCGAACGCTGGGCATGGTACTACGCCCGCCAGCACGTCGAACAGGTGAACGGATTATTCAGAGGAACTACTACCCCAGCCGAAACGGATAGGAAATGAGTTCAAAGACACGATACGGGCAAAGAATGAGACGGCCACGCCTACAAACAGGAATATGGCCCATTGACGGGGATTGTGGGTCCTCCTGGGATGATAGCTAAAGACAGGTTCGCACAGGTCCAGCTTCCCGCGCACGCAACAACACACATAAAAGGGGTAACACGTATTATGACATTATACAACGCAAAGGAACTTGAACAGCAAGCCGGGCTCGACTCCGGGACGATTCGCAACCTTGTTATGAAAGGCTTACCCGTGAACAGTAAGCGCAAAAGCCGCCATGGAAAGCCCGAAAATATGTATGACGCCCTTGCCGTCTTCAAATGGTTCGTCTGCCAGTATATTTTGAGAAAATTGCCGCAAAGCGGCCATGCCGTCATAGTTAACATGGGAAATTTGGCGGGCATTAAAAGCATGGATGCCGACACAAAGGAAAGGTTGATTGATGACTTGGACAAACAACTCCGATTCATCTTTAAGCAGAAACGCTGCACCATTTTCTAAACAACAAGGAAGGTGACAGCACATCGAAGGCCATGACACCTACGGGCAAACGCCACCTGTCAAGCAATCGGCGCACGATCCAACTAATGAAACGGGCTTTCGTTTTCCGGGACATCTTAGGGCAATTTAGAGGCAATGTCGCATAACATTCGTTATGTCTACCACCTATTGTCATATTTAATGCTTGACTTTCCCGAAGGGAAAGAAAAGAATCCACACCATGACATCGAAGGCCATGCTGTCAGTAAATGAAGCCGCCGCCGTCTTGGGAAAACGCCCGGAAACTGTCCGCCGCTGGCTGGCCGCTGGGATCATCAAGGCAACGTATGACGGGCCGCACGTCTTCATTGCCGCTGCTGACCTGAAACCATTAGCCTGCCGGGTGTGCGCCTGCTGTGGCAAGTCCTACAAGCCGGACCGCCCCACACGCGCCGGCCGGTATTGTTCTAAAGCGTGTACATGGCAAGCCGCCTATGACCGGCGCAAGGCCGCCCGGCCTGATCCGCCGCCGGTGCTGGCGCCGAAAAAGACAGTTGACGCGAGCAACCCACATCTGGCCGCCGCGCTGAAATCCATCCGCAACCGATCCGCCGGCCGGGGATAGTCTGCGGAATACCCGCTGCTATGCCATCCATGCCCCTAAGCGCCTAAACAACTCCCAGAACGCCCGCCATTAACGCCAGGCGCGTCGTAGTACACCGGACAAGCAAATCAATATCAAGACACAGGCCCCCCGCAAAACGCGCACGATCGTCAATCGTCGTTGATCCTGGCGGCCATCCGTGACGGCCAAGCTCTACCGGGAGCATTACGGCACGTTTGAGGAGTACTGCCAGGAGAGGTGGGGGATGAGCCGACCTCGTGCATATCAACTTATTGATTCTGCTGGTGTGGTGAAAAATTTGTCTACAAATGTAGACAAACCCGCCAACGAAGCCCAGGCCCGCCCGCTTGCCAAGCTCCCCGCAGCCGCACTCAAGGCCCTTGATCGTCATTCTTGGGCGCTCATGCTACCTTTTTGCTACCTTTTTGCACCCGTCCGGCTGTCGGCTTCTGTCGACCTGACCCCGACTGCTACCTTTTTGTATACCAGTTCCAACCCCCATTTAGAAAATACGATAAGATAACTAAAGAGACGTTAAGAGCAGGGCAAGAATTGAGCAAACACTTGATTTTATTGGTCTAAATGCGGATAAACCGCATGAAATCAGGGGAAAAGAGGAGTGCGCCTGGCGGGGATCGAACCCACAACCTTCGGCTTCGGAGGCCGACACTCTATCCAATTGAGCTACAGGCGCAGTTTGCGGCAATCGGGACAATTTATCCATCCCCCGCCCACTTGACAAGGGATTTGTTTTCTTTGTTTTTTTTCCGCCGCGTTTTCCCTATAGTATTCCCCCATGAGCGATGCCCTTACCCCGATGATGAGCCAGTACCGGCGGATCAAAGCCGAATTGCCGCCGGGCACGATTCTATTTTTCCGGCTGGGCGATTTCTATGAGATGTTTTTCGAGGATGCCGTCGAAGCCTCGCGGATTCTCGATATCGCGCTCACCAAGCGCCAAAAAGTGCCCATGTGCGGCGTGCCGCATCACACTTACGAGGTCTACCTGGCGCGCTTGATCCGTGCCGGGAAAAAAGTGGCCGTCTGCGATCAGGTCGAGGATCCCGCCACCGCCAAGGGAATTGTCCGGCGCGAAGTTACCGGAATCCTGACGCCCGGCGCCGTGCTCAACGATCAAATACTCGACCGCAATCGCAACAACTACCTTGCCGGCCTTTACGAAACCGGCGGACTTTTCGGCCTGGCCATCCTGGATCTCTCCACCGGCGCTTTCCAGGCGGAAGAAACCTTGGACCCGGAAACGCTCCGCGACAACCTCCTTCGGCTCGCGCCCACCGAATGCGTCCTGCCCGCCGAGGCTGCCCGCGATCCGGCCTCGTCCTTGCGCTCCCTGCTCAATCATCTGCCGGCGCTCATGATCAGCCCCTATGACGATTGGACTTTCGAATACGAGACGGCCCACGACACGCTCCTGCGCCATTTCAAGGTCCAGTCCCTGGAATGCTTCGGCGGCGAAGGCCATCCGGCCATCATTGGCGCGGCCGGCGGCATGGTGCATTATGTCGGCAATGCATTGCGCCGCAACCTGGCGCATGTCCAGCGACTGTCCATCCGGAACCCCGGCGATTTTCTGATCATGGACGAAGCCACGCGCAGCAACCTGGACCTGGTTGCCTCGCGGAGCCTGCCATCGGTGTCGTCGCCCAACATCCGGAGCCATGACGACGGCGGACACACCGGCGGCAGCGCCACAACGCTTCTGGGGGTGCTGGACAACACGAAAACTCCCATGGGCGGGCGCCTCTTGCGGGAATGGATCCTGCGGCCTTTGACCAAGTTCGACGCCATCAAGGACCGCCACGACGCGATTGAAGCCTTTTGCAAAACCAGGGCGCTCCTACACGACCTGCGCGAGACCTTGTCGCAAGTACGCGACATGGAACGCATCATGGCGCGCCTGGGCGCCGGCGCCGGCAATGCCCGGGATATCCGCGCATTGGCGCAATCCCTGGCAATCCTGCCGACGGCGCGGGAACTTCTGGCCGACCATCCGGTTCGCTCGCTGGCGGCCCTGGCCCAAACGATTCTGCCCCACCCCGAGTTGGTAGAACTGGTGGAAAAAGCCATTGTCGATGAACCGCCCATAAGCATCAAGGAAGGGGGCCTGATCCGGCACGGCTATAACGCCGAACTGGATGTCCTGCGCGATGCCGCCACCCAGGGACGAAACTGGCTGGCTGAATATCAGGCCCGGGAGCAGGAACGCAGCGGGATCAAGACACTCAAGGTCCGGCATAACAAGATATTCGGCTACTACATCGAGGTTTCCAAGGGCCAGGCTGCCAACGTGCCGGCCGATTACACGCGCAAGCAAACCCTGGTCAACGCCGAGCGCTTCATCACTCCCGAACTGAAAACCTACGAGACAAGGATTTTCGGCGCTCAGGACCACGCCATGGCGCTGGAATACGATATTTTTCTGGAAGTTCGCAACGCCCTCGTGCAGGCGACGGAATCCATCCAGGCCTCAGCCCAGGCCCTGGCGCAACTGGATGTCCTGGCAACCCTGGCGGACCGGGCGCTGGCCCTGCGTTATGTGCGCCCGGTTATGACCCAAACACGGGGGCTAACAATCCGGGATGGCCGCCACCCGGTGGTTGAGCAAATGTCCGGCGCCGACCGTTTTGTGCCCAACGACACCGTCCTCGATGGCGACGGCAATCGGATTATGATCATCACCGGCCCCAACATGGCCGGTAAATCCACATATATTCGCCAGGTGGCCCTGATCGCGATCATGGCCCAAATGGGCTCTTTTGTTCCGGCGCACTCCGCCGAAATCGGCATTGTCGACCGGGTCTTTACCCGCGTAGGCGCCAGCGACGACCTGGCCCGCGGGCGCAGCACCTTCATGGTGGAGATGCAGGAAACCGCCAATATCCTGAACAACGCCACGGCCAACAGCCTTATTGTGCTCGACGAGATTGGCCGCGGGACGAGCACGTTCGACGGCATCAGCATTGCCTGGGCCGTGGCCGAGCACCTGCACGGGGTAGTCAAGGCCAAGACCTTGTTTGCCACGCATTTCCACGAACTCACCGACCTTGCATTGACCATGCCCGGCGTAAAAAACTACAACGTGCTCGTCCGCGAACAGGCCGACGGCGTCGTCTTCATACGTAAAATCGTGCCCGGGGGCACGGACAAGAGCTACGGAATTCAAGTGGCCCGCCTGGCCGGTTTGCCCCAGGAAGTCGTCGATCGCGCCCGGGAAATTCTACTTAATCTTGAGGATGGCGAACTCGGTGAAGCCGGCCAGCCCAAACTGGCGGTCCACCGCCTGCGCAAGGGCAAGAACCACCCCGGCCAGATGGCGCTGTTCGAGGTCTGAAAACAGACTGTGGACTGTGGCAAGCGGATAGGCCCAACCTCAGCGCCTCCCGCCAACGATCTTCCGACTGTGTTTCGAGGCGCCGCCGCAACCTCGTCAAACCGAAATAACCGCGGATCGATTCCACTATCGCGCGCAGGCCCGCAGCAATTCTTATCATCTAAAAATAACCTTGATAGATTAAGCGCTTAGCCGATAATCATAAGTATGTATGGCGGAAAAGACTTTTCAACGAAGTGGTTGAAAAAATCTTTGTTGTCATTCAAAACGCAGCAATGACGGCATTGAAAATGCACTCTTATCGAGATACCTGCTCCGTTCGGGATGGTCTTCATCCGCCTATTGGCAATTGATGTGCGGCATAGGTTCAAGGTTCAACATGTTTACCGGCCTCATTCAGCAAATTGGCACGCTTGTCCGCCGCGAAACGGCGGCGGGCGGAATGCGCCTGGTCATTGCCGGCGCGCCGTGGCCGCCGCCATTAACTCTGGGCGAAAGCATGGCGGTTAACGGCGCCTGCCTGACCATCGCGCAAATCCAGGGAAACAACTTCGTTTGCGACATCCTGCAGGAAACACTCGACCGCACCACACTTGGAGAAAAACGTCCGGGCGCGGCCCTGAACCTGGAGCGCGCCCTGCGAATGGGCGATCCCCTGGGGGGCCACATGGTTTCAGGGCACGTGGACGGCATCGGCACGGTCAGCGGCCGTCAGGCCCAAGGCCGGGATTGGATTTTGCGGGTGGCTTGCGGAACCGAACTCCTGCACGGCATGGTCTTGAAAGGCTCCATCGCCCTCGATGGGGTCAGCCTGACCATTGTCGAACTCACCGAACGCGCCTTTGCCGTGGCCTTGATTCCCTTCACCTGCGAACACACCGCCCTCGGCAAACTGAAAGCCGGCGACACCGTCAACCTGGAAACCGACCTCATCGGCAAGCAAGTCCGCAGCACCCTGGAGACGAAATCGGCCCCCTCCCCGATTACCTGGGAGCGCCTGCGCGCGGCCGGATTCGGCGAAGGTTGATAGCCCCGCCCTCTATGGAATGGCGCGCAGGCCCGGGCGTTATTTAACGGGAACCCAGCCCGGTCCGCCCCAAACACCTTGATCGTAGCGAATGACTCCGCCGGCCGTCGAAAAGGACCAGTAGCCGTTACGGTATTCTACGCCGGGTTTAATCATGTAGAGCGGGCTGCTCTTGGGCCCGGTATAAACAAAGCGGCTGACAATGTTGCTCGTATGGTTGAGTTCGACCCAGGGCAGGCGCCCGAGGACGCCTACAACGGCACTTGGACTCCGACTATTTTTTTTCTTTTTGAAACAAATCCGGGTATTATCTTGTTTAACAAGGTAAGGACATTATGAATACCGACGCCGACACTTATGTGGTGACACAATTCCAAAGGGGCGACGCCCATGCGTTTGGCCTGATCTTCGAACAATACCGCGTGCCGGTCTTCAATTTTATTTACCGTATGCTCAACGGCAACCGCGAGGCGGCCGAGGACCTGCTCAACGAGATTTTCATGAAATTATATGATGCCAGGGAATATTACGAACCCAAGGCCAGATTCTCCACCTGGCTTTTCACGATTGCCCGGAATCATTGCCTGAATTGCATCAAGTCCCGGAACTATCGGCAAAGCCGCCACACCGACTCACTGGAAGAACTGGCCCAGAAGACGACCGACTCCGCCGCCCATGACCGTCTGATGGCTCTGGGCGTCCCGGACAATTCCAAGCAGGTCGACCTGAGGGAGATTTTGGAGCAGGCCATCGCAAGCCTGCCGGACGAGTACAAGGAAGTGTTTGTTTTGCATGCCGTCGAGGGCTTTGCCCACGAGGATGTCGCACAAATGCTGCGAATGAATCCCGCCACGGTGCGGACGAATTATCACCGTGCCCGCGCCTTGCTGCGCGAGCAGATCACTGCCGCCGGCCACGGTTCTGCATCACTGCAGGAAGGAATATTGCCATGAACTGTAAAGCATGCACAGACCGGCTTTCGGAATATGCCGACCACGAACTCGCCGGGAAAGAAGCGCAGGAAATAAGGACCCACCTCGACAAATGCGCGGAATGCCGCACCCAGCTCCGGCATCTGGAACAGATGGCGACGGCCGCCGCCAACCTTACCCGGCATGTGCCGGGAGCCGATTGCCTGCTCAAGATCAGCAAGGCCATCCACCAGCGCGCTCAGCTGCCCCGGCGCACCGAATACGGACCGGTTTTGAATTTCGATGAACTGGCCGACTACCTGCGCGTGGAACGGGAGACCATTGGCCAATACCTGGATGAAATCCCTTCCTTCGAGCTCGGAGGGAAGCTGCTCTTCCGAAAGAAAAGCATCGAAACCTGGATTGAAAGCAAGGAAACAGGCTTCGAAATGCAGAGGATAATCGCTGAATCACCGGCAGCCTTTAACCGCCAGAACAAATTCGCAACCATGGAGGTATCCCATGAATAAAGCAGACAATCAGGATCTGAATCGGCTTTTGCACACATTAGGCAGCCTGATGAATGCAGGCGTGAACGTGATAAATTCCTTACAGATTGTGCTCAAGCAAACAAAGAATCGGAGGTTGAATCAAGTCCTGAACGGCCTGATCGCTGACATAAACAACGGCGCCGCATTTCACATTAGCGCCGGAAAATTCCCGAACGTTTTTTCCGCGCCGGTTTTGGCCAAAATCAAGACCGCTGAAGCCATGGGCACGTTAGACGCGGCCTTTCTGGAACTCGCAGAAGCAGGCGTCACTGCGGACCCCAATGGCCCTGAAGACGATGACCAGATAACCTCGGCAAATATCGTAAAACTCGTGGACCAGATCATTCTGGAGGCTATCCGGAACAGGGCCTCGGACATCCATTTGGAATGGGTGCAGGGTAACCTGCGTGCCCGCCTGCGCATTGATGGTACCCTGCGGGAGGCGGCGACATCCATCCCAAAAATGAATCAAAAGATGGTAATCGAGCGCATTAAGATTATGGGCGGCTTGAATCTGAAGGAAACCCGCCTGCCCCAGGATGGCCGCATCCAATTGAACGTAGAGGGGAAAGAGATTGACCTGCGGGTTACGGTAAGTCCGTATGTCTTTGGCGAATCGGCGGTGATTCGCATCCTGAATCGGGCAACAGTCACCCTCAAGCTGGATCGCGTTTGCGAATCCCCGGAAACGCTGGGCAAGCTCCGCTCGTGGATCAAACGACCGAACGGCCTGATCATAGCCACAGGGCCGACCTGCTCGGGCAAAACCACCCTGCTTTACGCCATGATCCAAGAGCTGAATACGCCGGATGTCAAGATTGTGACGGTCGAAGACCCGGTGGAATACATTATTGACGGCGTCAACCAGCAGCAGATTAACCAAAACATCGGCTTGACCTTCGCACGGTCCCTGCGTTCCCAATTACGCCAGGACCCGGACATCATGGTGGTCGGCGAGATCCGCGACCTAGAGACCGCGCAGGTCATGATCCAGGCGGTCATCACCGGCCACTTGGTGCTCACCACCCTGCACACTCATGATGCTCCCGAAGCCATTCGGCGGTTAATCGATATCGGGATTGAACCATTCCTCGTAAACAGCGCGCTCACAGGGGTTGTCGCCCAGCGATTGGTCCGGGCAATCTGCAAACATTGCAAGGAAGAATACACACCCGAATCCTGGGTCATGGACATATTGGGCGCCAACCGACCGACAAAATTCCTCCGTGGAAAAGGTTGCGCGCAATGCGGCCATTCAGGTTACCGGGGCCGGATTGCGGTTCACGAACTGATGGAGCTCGATGATTCCATGCGCAAATTGATCAACAGCGACCCGGGGCTGGACGAGCTCCGCAGGCATGCAATCGCCTCCGGTCTGGTCACCCTGCGCGCTGACGGCCTGGCCAAAGTGAGCCAGGGGCTGACTACGGTTGAGGAAGTACTGCAGGTTTGCCAACCGTAAAGGCCTGCCGTCATCGACAAAGGCCTAATAGCAACGGTCATTGCTGCATCAGATTGGCCAGTTCCGTCCGACGGGCCTTAATATATTCGGCTTCCGATGATTTCGTCTTGAATTCTTTTTGAGCAACGGCGTAATAGCCATCCGCTTCCAGGTAAGCCGCGCGAGCGCCCTTGGCATCGTTCATGGAACTTAAGATATCCCCTATGCGCTTGGCGTTCATCCCCAGGCAAATTTCTTTCGTGAACAACAAACCGCTGATGGGATCAAATTCCGGCTCGGACCAGGTCTTGACCGTCTGCATGAAAGCTCGGAAACGCTCGACAGCTTCGGGCTTATTTCCCTTTTTCAGGGCCAAGTGCGCCTTGATTTTATTGATGGCCACTTGTTGCGCAGTGGCATTCATGTTGGGCAACGGCTTGTCGAGCATTTTCAACGCCCGCTCAAAGTCTTCCAGAACGATGCAGTCATTGAAGGCATATACCTGGAAAATGTCTTTATCCTTCTTGTCGGTCAGCTTTACGGACAAACGCTCGGCAAACTTTGCCAGGGCGATGATATCGGCGGGGTTGCCTTCCCTGGCAACCACATTCCAATATTCATAATAATACAAAACAAGGGTGGCGCTGGGACACCCCATTTGCATCAGCGCCTCCAACCTGACGGGAACATCTGCGGCCGCCTTACGAATTTTGGCGCTTTCCATCCAAGCATTGGCGGCCGCCTGCCAGGTAACGTTCTTTTTCTTCTGCCCCTTTAAAATCCAGGCGCAAAGGCGATCCAGCAAGTCAAGCTGATTGGCCCGCAAAATACACGCCTGGGCATATTGAAAACAACCGGACAATTCCGCATCCGGCAGGGTCTTGGCCGCTTTCTTGAATTGATTTTCGGCTTCCGGCCAGCGCGCCGCAGAAAAAAGGAGATTCACCCGTTGGCCGGTTACCAGCCAATTCAAGTCGGCTTGCCGGCCCGCAGCGCGCTCGATCGCATCCAACACCTTGTTTGCCGATGCCTGGTCGCCGGCGCCATCATAGGCGCCAATGACTCCGTTGAGCAGCCCGCAGGCCGTCGGCGCATCGAACTTGGCGATGCAAACCGGAACAAGGTCCGTCACGCAACTCAAGGGTCCCACGGAGCGACCGGCCTCAAACCACCAGGCAAAGGCCTTCACGCGCAGATCCTGAGGCAAAGACTGGGTCTGCAGACTGGCCGTCCATGCCAGCATGGCCGGCGCATTGCTCTGGCTGACGTAGTATCGATAGAGGCGGTTGTAATACTCGTTCGGCAGGTGCTCATACTGCGCAACGGCATTCCGATAGACAAAATCGGCTTCCGGCAGCTTGCCAAGCGTTATCAGCTTGTCGAGCAGCGAATTAAATTCAACGGCATTTTGCTGGAGAATTTTTTCGGTGCAAAACATCAGCACATCGATCGCCGCATTCGTATCGCCCTTCTGCAGCATGGCGGCGGCACGGGATTGAAGTTCATCGACACCCATGCTCATATAATCGGGCGTGGAAATTGCTTCCGCTTCCGGCGTCGTCAATGCCGGCGCCTGCCCAAAGCCATTAGTGCCCAGCAACAAACTCATAACGCCGATGCCAAACAATTTTTTCATTGGCTCTCCTTGTGTTGATTATTTATCAAACTCGCCTTTCGCCAGACCGGCCGGCACGGCCGGCGGACGCTCGCAGGTGCTCTGCATGAGCACGTGCTTGCCCTTGGCCGACGCATCATGAAACGCGTGCATGAGATCGAGCACATGAAAAGCCAAGTCGCCGTTAGCGCGGTGCGGGCGCCCGGGGCGCAGGATCGAGTAGGCCATATCGGCCACACCAGTGCCGCGTTCGATGTCCGCCACATGCGTCAGCTTAACCTCGCTCCATCCGGCATCGCCAGACTTACGGAGCTTAACCACGCCGCCAAATCCGTTCGGATCCGGCGCCTCGAGCGACCCCTTGCTGCCGTAAATCTGGATACCAGGCAGGGTGTGGGCCCAAACGTCAAAGCTGGTTATGATCGTGCCTACCGCGCCATTTGCAAAGTCCATGATGCCAGTCACATGCGTCGGCACTTCCACCGGTATCACCTGGCCGTTCTTCTTGGCGCTGGTGATCGTGCGGGTCGGGAAGCTGATGCGCGCCGAACCAGTCACGCGTTTCACCGGCCCCAGCAGGTTAACCAATGCCGTCAAGTAATACGGGCCCATGTCAAACATCGGGCCGCCGCCCGCCTGATAATAGAACTCCGGATCCGGGTGCCAGCCCTCGTGACCGCGGCACATCATAAATGCTGTGGCAGCCACCGGCTCGCCGATAACGCCGTCATCAATCAGTTTGCGGCACGTCTGGATGCCCCCGCCCATGAACGTATCGGGCGCATTGCCCACCAGCAGATTTTTTTCCTTCGCCAGGGCAAGCAGCTTCTTGCCCTGGGTACGCGTAATCGCCAGAGGCTTTTCACCGTATACGTGCTTACCGGCCTTGAGCGCCTGCATCGCCACTTTATAATGCGCCTTCGGGATGGTCAGGTTCACCACAATCTTGAGCTCGGGATCGGCCAGAAGCTTCTTAACCGTCACGGCCTGCACGCCAGGATACTCCTCCGCCTTGGCCTTGGCGCGCGCCAGGTCCAGATCCGCACACGCCTGCACCTCGATAATATTATTGTAGACCTCGCGCAGCGTCTTGAAATATTTATGACTAATGTTGCCGCAACCGATAATACCAACTTTGACTTTATCCATTGCCGCGTCCTTCCCTGACAACTATACCCGCGCCGCCCAGATCATTCCGCGGGTGGTCATCTCCAGCACGTTCGGATACTTGCAAAATTCCTCGGCTCTGTGGCCCAGCGCAGAGTAGAATACCCGTCCTTTACCCCAGGCCTTGGTCCACATCACGGGCATCTTGCATTTCCGGCCTTCAAATTCGTATGACGTGTAGGCCAACAAATCGATGGCCGGATCAATACCCATGTAGTATTTCTCCGAGTTGTATTTGAAGCTCCTGGGCATGCCCCTGGTGACGGGGCTATCCAGCGATGTTAACTTCACGGTGTACTCACCCACGTATGGATGCCCAAGGAACTGGCCGCCGACCAGCCACTGATACTCCACCCGGCCACGGAACGCGTCACCCATGCCGCCATGCACGCCCGCAATACCAACGCCCGCGTCATGAATGGCCTGGTTCATCCCATTCCACTGCTCGTCAGATATAGCGCCCATTGTCCACATCGGGACAATCAGGCTGAACTTTTTTACAGCCTCAACATCCTCCAGCGGCTTCAACGTGTTCTCGATCAGCACCTCGAACCCGTTTGCTTTCAGTTTGTCGGCGAGAATTTCAGCAGTTTCTTTGGGCGTGTGGCCATCCCAGCCACCCCACAGAATTAAAGCGGACTTACCCATGACCTGCTCCTTGGGTTGCGTGGCGATTGAACCGCGGATGTCCCGTCAACACTTTGCCAACAACGCTGCGGAAAGCTCAGTCTACGGCGACCGCTGCCGCCACATTGTTTTCAGGCGTTGCTGCAATTGCTGCGGGTAATCTTTCAAAGCCTCCGGCTTGCGCGCCACGCCGGATTCGACGGCGGCCCGCGCCACGGCCAAGGGCACTTCCGTGAATAAACGGCGATCGAATGGCTTGGGAACAATGTAGCCCGGGCCAAAAGTCAGCCCGTTATCCTTGTAAACAATTTTCATTTCCTCGGGCACCGGCCGGCAAGCAAGGTCCGCCAGCGCCACGGCTGCCGCTTTCTTCATGGCCAGGTTGACGGTGCGGGCGCGCATATCCAGCGCGCCGCGGAATAGGAACGGAAAGCCCAGGACATTGTTGATCTGGTTGGGATAATCGGACCGGCCGGTGGCCATG